>JAHWJP010000236.1 GCA_019348355.1 Actinomycetota bacterium | reverse complement strand
AGGACCGGGGCGCGCGGTCGGCGCCACCTCGGAGTCGGACCCTGACCGGCACCGCGGTCGACGAACGGACCTGGCGCGGCGCGGCATTCGCGCTGTTCGCCGTCGCCGCCGGCACCAACGTCCCGACGCCACTGCTGCTGGTCTATCGCGACACCCTGGAGCTCGGCCCGGACGTGCTGACGGCCGTCTTCGGGGTCTACGCCGCCGGGCTGATGCCTGCGCTGTTCCTCGCCGGGCCGCTGTCGGACCGGCTCGGCCGGCGCCGGGTCGTCCTGCCGCTCATCGTGCTGTCGGCGCTCACCTCGCTGTTGCTGGTCGCCGCCGCTTCCTCGCTGCCGCTGCTGTTCGTCGGCCGCTTCTTGCAGGGCGCGGTCAGCGGCGCCGTGTTCACCGTCGGCAGCGCCTGGGTGGCTGAGCTGTCCGCCGTCGCCGGTGCCGGAGCGGCCGGCCGGCGCGCGGCGGTGGCGATGACCGCCGGCTTCTCGCTCGGGCCGCTCACGGCCGGAGTCCTCGCGGAATACCTGGCCTGGCCCACGACGCTGCCCTACCTCGTGCACATCGTCCTGGTCGGCGCCGGCCTCCTCGCTGCCCTGCGGCTGCCGGAGACGGTGCAGCTGGGTGTCGCGCAACCGCACTCGCGCGGGCCGCTGATCCTTCCGCAGGACAAGCGGACCCTGCTCACCGTGCTCGCTCCGCTGGCGGTCTGCGTCTATGCCTTCCCGTCGGTCGTCATCGCCGCGGTGCCGCTGCTGGTCGAGACCTCCGCGCCGCCGGTGTTGCTCACCGGCGTGCTGGCCGGGATCACCCTCGGGGCCGGCGCTCTGGCGGCCCCGCTGCAGCGCCGGATCGGGCCGTGGAGCGCCGCCGTCGGTGTGGCGTCAGGTTCCGCCGGCTACCTGCTGTCGACCCTGGGAGCCGGTACGGGCTCGCCGCCGCTCCTGCTGCTCGCCGCCCTGCTGCTCGGCGCCGGCGGCGGACTCGCGTTCGCCGCCGGGCTCGGCCTGACCGCCCGCCTGGCGCAGCCGGCGCGGCGCGGCGCGCTGTCAGCGGTCTTCCTCGCTTGCGCCTACCTCGGTTTCGCTGCGCCGTTCGTCACGGCGGTGGTCGCCGAGGCGACGTTCGTACAGTTGCCGCTGGCCGTCTTCGCAGCACTCGCCGGGCTGCTCGCGCTCCGGCTCGTCGCGGCGACCCGATCCGGGCTGGCACATTGATGAGGGTGCACGAGATGTGGACGAACTGATGGACGACCCTCGCCGACGGGTGCCACGCACCGACATCGCCATGGCCGACCCGGCCCTGGTCGCGGCCGCCGAGCAGCTCGGCCCGGCGCTGGTCAAGGCCGCGGTCGTTGCCGCGCAGGCACACGCCCGGGCCGGGGACATCTTGCCGGAGCAGGTCGTGGCGTACGCCGTCGCGTCCCTGCCCGACTCCGTCACGACGCTGCGGCGGGTGCTGAACGCCACCGGAGTCGTGTTGCACACCAACCTGGGTCGCGCGCCGCTGTCGGCTGCCGCAGTCGAGGCGCTGACCGTCGCAGCCGGCTACGTCGACGTCGAGTTCGACGTGGCCGACGGGTCGAGGGCCCGGCGCGGGCGCGGCACGCTCGCTGCGCTTCGCGCGGCGGTCCCCGACGCCGAGGACGTGCTCACCGTCAACAACGGCGCCGCTGCGCTGGTGCTCGCAACCACCACGCTCGCCGCCGGGCGCGAGGTCGTCGTCAGCCGTGGCGAGATGGTCGAGATCGGGGACGGCTTCCGGCTTCCCGACCTGATCCTCAGCACCGGCGCCCGGATCAGGGAGGTGGGCACCACCAACCGCACGCACCTGCGCGACTACGCGGATGCGGTCGGGCCGGACACCGGCTGCGTGCTCAAGGTGCACCCGAGCAACTTCCGGGTCGAGGGCTTCACCAGCGAGGTCGGGACGGCCGAGCTGGCCGGCCTCGGGGCGCCGCTCGTGGTCGACATCGGCAGCGGGCTGCTCGCGCCCCACCCGCTGCTCCCCGACGAGCCGGACGCGCGCACCGCCCTGCGCGCCGGTGCCGACCTCGTGACGGCCAGCGGTGACAAGCTGCTCGGCGGGCCGCAGGCCGGGCTGCTGCTCGGTCGCGGCGAGGTCGTCGAGCGGCTCCGACGCCACCCGCTCGCCCGGGCGCTGCGAGTCGACAAGCTGACGCTTGCCGCCTTCGAGGCGACACTGCGCGGCCCGCAGACGCCGACGTGGCGGGCCCTCACGGCAGATCCGGACGGACTGCGGACCCGGTGCGAGGCGCTGGCCTCCGCACTGGTTGCCGCGGGAGCTCCGGCCGAGGTCGTCGCCAGCGACGGAGCCGTCGGCGGGGGAGGCGCGCCTGGGCTCGGGTTGCCGGGTTGGGCTGTCGCGCTACCGGAGTCCTACGCCCCCCGACTGCGCGCCGGACGGCCCTGCGTGGTCGGGCGGGTGGAGCGCGGGCGGTGCCTGCTCGACCTGCGCTGCGTCCCGGAGAACGACGACGAGCGAGTGCTCGATGCGGTCCGCGCATGCACGTCGTAGCCACCGCCGGGCACGTCGACCACGGCAAGAGCACCCT
>JAHWJP010000112.1 GCA_019348355.1 Actinomycetota bacterium | reverse complement strand
CTCCTTGGAGTAGCCGTAGCCGCCGTGGATGCGGAAGGACTCCTGGGTGACCTCGACGCAGTACTCCGACGCCAGCAGCTTGGCCATCCCGGCCTCGACGTCGTTGCGCTTGCCGGCGTCCTTGAGCCGGGCGGCGTTGACCATCAGCGCGTGCGCGGCCTCGACCTTGGTGGCCATCTCGGCCAGCTTGAAGGAGATCGCCTGGTGCTGCGCGATCGGCTTACCGAAGGTGATTCGCTGCTGGGCGTAGGCGATGGCGAGCTCGAAGGCGCGGATCGAGATGCCGCAGGCGCGGGCGGCGACGTTGACGCGGCCCACCTCGACGCCGTCCATCATCTGATAGAAGCCCTGACCCCGGCCGCCCTCGCCACCGAGGATCGAGCCGGCCGGGACCCGCGCACCGGCCATCACCATCTCGGTCGTCTCGACGCCCTTGTAGCCCATCTTGTCGATCTTGCCGGGGATGGTGATGCCCTGCGCGGTCTCGCCGAAGCCCGGCTCCTTCTCGAGCAGGAACGTCGTCATGTTGCGGTAGACCGACTCGCCGCCCTCGTCGGTCTTGACCAGCGTGGCGATCAGGCCGGCGCGGGCGCCGTTGGTCAGCCACATCTTCTGACCGTCGAGGACGTAGTGCTCCCCGTCCCGACCGTTGTCCACCCGGATGGCCTTGCTCTTGATCGCGGCGACGTCGGAGCCGCAGCCCGGCTCGGACATCGAGAAGCCGCCACGCAGCTCGCCGCTCGCCATGAGCGGGAGCAGCCGCTGCTGCTGCTCCGGCGTGCCGTGCTGCATGAGCATGTAGGCCACGATGAAGTGCGTGTTGATGACACCGGACACGCTCATCCAGCCGCGGGCGATCTGCTCGACGACCAGGGCGTAGGTGAGCAGCGACTCGCCGAGACCGCCGTGCTCCTCGGGGATCATGAGCCCGAACAGGCCCATCTCCTTCATGCCGTCGACGATCGCCTCGGGGAACTCGTCCTTGTGCTCGAGGTCGGTGGCGTAGGGCAGGATTTCCTTGTCCACGAAGGTCTTGACCGCGTCGAGGATGTCCCGCTGGTCCTCGGTCAGACCCGCTGTGCTGGCAAGGCGTGGCATGACGGCTCCCTCGAGATCGCGTTTCTGCCAGTGTCCCACCGGCGACTCGAGGTCAGCCAGCCCAGCAACGTGAGCCCGCTCATCCCACAGCCGAACGCGGGGACGGTATGGCCAGCGCTGCACTCGTCAGCGCCCGCTCGAGGTCGGCGAGCGGCTGCGGCGCCGCGAGCAGGTAGCCCTGCACCAGCGAGCAGCCGAGCCGTCGCAGCTGCTCGAGCTGGGCCGGCATCTCCACCCCCTCGGCCACCGTCTGCATGCCCACGGCTGCCGCCAGCCGGATGACGGCCGCGACGATCTCGCGGTCGACCGGGCTGTCGCCCAATCCGTCCACGAAGGACCGGTCGATCTTCACGATGTCGACCGGGAAGCGCTTGAGATAGCTCAGCGAGGAGTAGCCGGTGCCGAAGTCGTCGATCGCGAGGCGTACACCCAGCCGCTTGAGTGCCCGCAAGGTCGCGAGGGTGCGCTCGCTGTCGCCCATGACGACGGTTTCGGTGATCTCGAGGACCAGCGCGCTCGGGTCGAGGCCACTGGTCTGCAGCACCGCGTCGACGCGCGCGCACAGGTCCGGGTCCTGGAACTGCCGGGCTGAGAGGTTGACGGCCATCACCGCGGGTTCGTCAGGGTGTTCGTCCCGCCAGTCGCGCGCCATCCGGCAGGCCTGCTCGAGGACCCACTCGCCGAGCGGGAGCACCAGCCCGCTGTCCTCGGCCAGCTCCATGAACTCACTCGGTGCCAGCAGGCCGGCCTGGGGGTGCCGCCACCGCACGAGGGCTTCGAAGCCGTACAGCCGGCCGCTGTGGGCGTTCAGCACCGGCTGATAGTGCAGCTCCAGCTCGCCGCCGGAGATGGCGCGCCGCAACTCCATCTCCAGATCCAGCCGGGCCAGGGCGAGCGCGTCGGCGTCGGCTGCCGCGATGCAGAACCGGTCCTTGCCCGTCCGCTTCGCTTCGTACATTGCGATGTCCGCCGCGGCCAGCAGGTCGGTGTGGTCATTTCCCGGCTCGGCCACGGCGATGCCGATGCTGACCGACAGGACGACCTGTCGGTCGCCGGCCACGACCGGCTGCCGGAGCGACTGCAGGATCCGCTCGGCCGTGGCCGTCGCCTCATCAGGGCCGGACATCTGCTCGAGCAGCACGGTGAACTCATCGCCACCGAAGCGCGCCACCGTGTCGCCCTGTCGGACAGCGCCGACCAGCCGGGAGGCGACCGTGCACAGGACGTCGTCGCCGACCCGGTGGCCGAGGCTGTCGTTGATGACCTTGAACCGGTCGACGTCGAGGAACAGCACCGCCTGCATCGTGCCGGTGTCCCGGCCCCGGGTGCGGGCGTGCTCGAGTCGGTCGAGGAACAGCGCTCGGGTCGGTAGTCCGGTGAGCTGGTCGTGGAAGGCCTGATGCAGCAGACGCCGCTCGAGTGCCTTGCGCTCGGTGACGTCACGGAAGACGACGACCGCTCCTACGGCGACTCCATCCCGAAGTACCGGCGAGGCGGTGAGCGCGACGTCGAGCGGCGAGCTGTCGGCCCGCAGCACGGCGTGCTCCTCGAGGCGCAGGGTCTTTCCTTCGCGCAGCGGGGTCAGGCACGTCCACGTGCCATAGCCGGGAGCCGGCGAACCACCCGTCGGCCGGAACAGACCTGTGACGTTCATGCCGAGCAAGCCGCCCTTGGCCCAGCCCAGCAATTGCTCGGCTGCCGGGTTGGCGAAGGTCACCAGCCCGTGGTCGTCGAGCGCGAGCACCCCCTCGCCGAGACTGCGGGTGACTGCCTGCAGCTGCTCGTACAGCAGGGCGTTGTCGAGCGCACCACTCGCGACGGCGGCGAGCGCCTGCAGGCGGCTGGCGTCGTCCCTGGTCCAGGCGCCGCCCATGGGGTGGGCGGCGACCTCGATCGCACAGGTGTCGCCGAGCGCCACCCGCAGTGCGCCGGAAGGCGTCGGTGACACCGGATCGTCGACGACCCGGGCCGACCCGGCGCCCAGCAGGTTCTGGGCGGCGCCGACCAGCTCTTCGCGCACCTGCGCGGAGGAGACCGTCGCCCGGATCCGGCTGGCCGCCTCGTACATGGCGTCGGCCTCGCGGCGCTCGCGCCACTGCCGCACTGCCCCTGAGTAGCCGTACTGCAGAGCAAGTGCCGGCGCCAACGCCACGACGAAGGCGAGCATCTGCCCATCCGCAGCCATGACCGCGAGGACCCCGAGGGACAGCGAACCCAGCCAGGTCCCGAGCCGGACGGGTGTCCCGTCGAACAGCACGCTACGAAACGGCGACCCCGAAGCCAGGGCGATGATCCCGGCCACGAGGAGGGACGACGCCGCGCAGAACACGAGCCCGCCCGTGACGACAGCCGCGACCTCTCGGCCACCGAGTGAGCCTTCGAGCCCGATCCAGTGCACCACCCCAAGTCCGAGTCCCCAGGTGAAGGTCAGCATCCCCGTGTTGAAGACACCCTTGGCGAGCCCGCGTCCCGAGACGACCGCACTCAGACCGATCGCCACCGCCACCGTGATCAAGGACTCGACCGGTGACAGCAGCACCGCCATCGGTGCGAAGAAGGCCTCCTCCATCCGGATGCCTTCGGATTGCCCTCGATGGGTCAGCCGGACGGGCGCCAACTGGGAGACGAGAATCGCCGCCGTGAAGGCCACGGACAACAGGACCCAGGGTCCGTCCGACCTCCCGCCCAGCAGGGCAGCCAGGACAAGGGTGACGGTCCCGGCGACCCCGGCCAGCGCACACGCCGCAGGCAGCCGGACGGCGCGTGCCTGTGCCCAGAGCATCCCACCGACTCGATCCTCGTTGCCTGACGTTGCGTGTTGCTCTGCAAGCGTGCCGTGACCGGCGCCCTGTGGCGATGACCCGTTGGGGGGGTTTGGGCTGGTCCTTCCTGACCAGGCGCTGGTACGACGCCGTTGGCGTGGGTCGGCATGGACAGCAGTACACCGGCCGGCACGAGCCGGCCGTCGACCCGGCCGTGGACCTGCGCAAAGTCGCCGAACGCCCTACTCCACCGGGACGCTGGGCGTCGTCCCACGACTGCCCGCCCGGATGACCAGACCGAGCCCGCACACCAGCAGCGCGGCCGCGGGTATCGCCAGCAGCGGCGGTCGCTGGTCCAGGAAGAGTGCGGCGATCAGGGCCGCGCCGGGGATCTCGAGCAGGATCGACAGGCTGACGACGGTCGGGCTCGTCGTCCGCAGCACCCGGTTGAACAGCGAATGGCCCAGCAGCTGGGCGCCCGCGGTCAGCGCGACGAGTTTGGCCCAGTCCTGCGCGTCGTACCCCGCAAGGGACTGCCGACCGACCACGCACACGACCAGCAGCACCAGCGCGGTCGTCGCGTAGCAGAGCGTCGTGTAGGTGGTGGTCGAGACGCTGCGACGGACCTCGCTGCCCGCCGTCATGTACATCGCGGCGAACGCTCCCCCGGCCAGCGCCAGCGCGTCCCCGAACAGCGCCCGCCCGCTGACCTGCAGGTCGGTGCCGGTGAGCAGGACCGCCCCGCTCATGGCGACGGCGATGCCGACCCAGACCGCCCGCCCGACCGGCACACCGCGCGCCCCGGACAGCAGCGCCGCCCAGACCGGCTGCGTCGCCACGAGCGCGGTTGCCGAGGCGACGGAGGTGTAGGTCAGCGACGGGATCCAGGTCGCGAAGTGCAGGGCGAGCAGCACACCGGCCAGGCCCGCGAGGCGCCACTCACGGCGGTCCAAGGAGCGCAGCTCCTCCCGACAGCGCAGCAGCGCCACGGGCAGCAGCACACCCGTGGCCATGGCGTTGCGCCAGAAGGCGATGGCGAGGGCCGGCACGGCGGTCGCCGCGATCAGCGGACCGGACGTGCTGACGGCGACGAGGGCGACCGCGAGCAGCACCGCGTCGGTCCGCTGTGGCGGGCCGACGGCGGGCGGTTCGCTGCGCTCCCGCGTGGTCGCCGTCACCAAGACATGGTGCCTGACGCGGTGTGTCAGCATCGCCGGTGTGCCGCCCGCTCCGACCCTGGTCGCCGAGGCCACCCGCCGGTCAGGCGTCGTGTGGGTCGGCTCCCCTACCGCAGCCCCGACGCTGGTCTGGCATCTGTGGCACGACGACGCGGTGTACGTGGTCTGCGGAGGCAGCGAGCAGTCGCTGCCTGCGCTCGGGCCGACCGCGACGGTCACGGTGCGCTCGAAGTCCGGTTCGCGCGTCGTCGACTGGGCCGCTTCGGTTCACCGGGTGGAGCCGGGCACCGAGCGCTGGGTCGAGGTGGCGCCGCTGCTGGCGGCCGCTCGGCTCAACGCTGCGGATGCGGCCGGGCTGATCGCGCGGTGGGCGACGTCGAGCACCGTCCTGCGGCTGTCGCCCACGGGTGTGGTCTAGCCCTGGAAGATCTTCGGGGTGTTCACAGGGCGACCACCCTGTGAACACCCCGGGAATCGGGCCTGCGACCAGGTCAGCTGGGCTGGACCTCGTCGAGCTTGCCGCTCTTGACGTCGTAGACGAAGCCGCGGACCGAGTCCTTGAGCGGGATCGACGGCTCGGCCAGGATGCGGTTGATGCTCTGCCGCACGTCGCCCTCGGGGTCGCTGAACGCCTCGGACGCCCAGCTCGGCCGTACGCCCGTGTCGGCGGCGATGCTGTCGCGGAACTCCTGGTCGGTGAAGGTCAGCATCCCGCAGTCGGTGTGGTGGATGAGCACGATCTCCTTGGTGCCGAGCAGCCGCTGGCTGATGGCCAGCGAGCGCAGCTCGTCCTGTGTGACGACCCCGCCGGCGTTGCGGATGACGTGTGCGTCACCTTCGGACAGACCGAGCAGGCCGTACGGGTTCAGTCGCGCATCCATGCACGCGACCACGGCGATCTGCCTGGCGGGAGGCAACGGCAGGTCACCCTTGTCGAAGCTGGCGGCGTACTGCTCGGCGTTGGTCAGCAGCTCATCGGTGACAGTCATGCATCTCTCCTGGAGTCAGGGGGGTGAGCTCGACGGGTGACATGTCGTGATCGAAGCACACTGCGCGCGCGGCCGGCCAGGCCGGCCGGTCGGTGTCAGGGCCGGCGGATGGTGCCGCTCGCGACTGGCACCACCGCACCGCTGACCGAGGTCGAGACCGCCTCGCCGCGAACTGCGGTCACGACACAGTCCAGCCGGGACGGCCGGCCCATCTCGACGCCCTGGACAACCGTGTAGGCGGTCGGGCCGTCCGCCGCAACGAGACGGGAGGCGACCAGGTAGACACCGAGGCCGAGCGCCGCCGATCCGGTGGCCGGGTCCTCCGTGACGCCGGCCTCGTAGGCGAAGACCCGGCAACGGGCCGACCTCCCGTCCCAGGCGACCACCGACAGCCCGCCGAAGGCCGCGTCACCGAGCCCGAGCCGGCGCAGCGCCGGGAGGTCGACCTCGATCCGGGCGAGCGCGTCGGCCACCACCGGCAGGTAGGTGAAGCCCAGCCCGCACGACGCATCCCGAGGGACACCGGCGAGGTCGGTCTGGCGCAGGCCCAGGCCGACCAGCAGTCCGGTGGCCTCACGCGCCGACCCGTAGGTCGGTGTGCCGCCGCTCAGCGTCACCGGACCGCCCTCGGCGGCCACCTCGAGCGTCATGACCCCGGCGCCGCAGGACTGCATGACCGTGCCCGGCGCGACCACACCGCGCCGGGCGAGCACCCAGGCCGCGCCGATCGAGGGGTGGCCGGCGAACGGCAGCTCCTGGTGGGGCGTGAAGATACGCAGCCGGTAGTCCGCCTTGCGCGCCGTCTTCATCGGGAAAGCGGTCTCCGACAGCTGGAACTCGTTCGCGATCGCCTGCAGCGCCCGGGTGTCGAGGTCGTCCGCGCCGAGCACCACGGCGAGCGGGTTGCCGGTGAAGGGCCGGTCAGTGAAGACGTCGACCACCTCGTACTCGAGGTCCGTCACGGCATGGTCATCCCGCCGTCGACCGGCAGCGTGACGCCGCTGATGTACGACGCGGCGTCGCTGGCCAGGAAGACGCCGACCGCGGCGAGCTCCATCGGCTCGCCCAGCCGACCGGCCGGGGTCACCAGCTTCACGAACTCGGCCTCCTTGGGATCCATCTCGTCGGTCATCTCGGTCGGGAAGTAGCCGGGCGCCAGGGCATTGACGCGGATGCCCTTGCGGCCGGTCCACTGGGCGGCAAGGTCTCGCGTCAAACCGATAAGTCCGGCCTTGGATGCTGCGTACGCCGCCTGCGGCAGCGGGCCGGGGTGCAGGCCGAGCACACTGCTGATGTTGAGGACCGAACCGCCGGACGTTGCCGCGCGCCCGAAGGCTTGCGCCATCCAGTACGCCCCGGACAGGTTCACGTCGAGAACCCGCTGGAACTCCGCCGGCGTCTCCCGGGTGGCCGGCTTGGCCCAGCCGAGGCCGGCGTTGTTGACCAGAACGTCGACCCGTCCGAACGCCTCGATCGCCTTGCGCACCAACGCCTCGCACTGCTCGGGCTCGGTGACGTCGGTCTGCAGGTGGGCGTAGCGGCGGCCGGCCGCCTCGACCAGCTTGCCCGTCTCCGGCAGGCGGTCGACCCGGCGCGCACCGAGCACCAGGTCGGCGCCGGCCTCGGCGAAGGCCTGCGCGAAGGCGACCCCCAGTCCGGAGGAGGCGCCGGTGACGACGACCACCTTGTCGTCCAGCCGGAAACGGTCGAGGACGCTCACGAAAGGCATCGTAGGAGAACCGCCCCCGGCGGTAGCCTCCGCCGCGTGAGCACCACCACCCGGGTCTACGTCGCACGCGTCGCCGGGCTGGCCGTCTTCGACCCGAACGGTGACCAGGTCGGTCGGGTCCGCGACGTCGTGGTCGCGCTGCGGATCGGCCGTGACGCCCCGCGCGTGCTCGGCCTGGCCGTCGAGATCCAGGCGCGTCGCCGCATCTTCGTGCCGATCGGCCGGGTCACCTCGATCGACCCGGAGGCCGTGGTGCTCACGACCGGCACGGTCAGCCTGCGCCGCTTCGAGACGCGCACCGGTGAGATCCTCGTCCTGGCAGAGCTCTTGGACCGCAACGTCACGCTGCTCGCCACCGGTGAGCAGGTGACCGTGCTCGACATGGCGATGGAGCGGGCGCGTACGGGGGACTGGCTGGTGACCCGAGTCGCGGTGCGCAAGAGCGGTGGCGCCGGGCTGCGCAGCCGGCGACGGGGCGAGGTGCTGCAGGTCGCGTGGGACGAGGTGAGCGGCTTCTCCCTGCCCGAGGACGGACAGGGCGCCGCGAACCTGCTCGCGGTCTTCGAGAAGCTACGGCCCGCCGACCTCGCGGGCGTGATGCACGACCTGTCGGGCAAGCGGCGCGCCGAGATCGCGGCCGCCCTCGACGACGAGCGCCTCGCCGACGTGCTCGAGGAGATGAGCGAGGACGAGCAGGTCG
>JAHWJP010000235.1 GCA_019348355.1 Actinomycetota bacterium | reverse complement strand
TTCCTGCAGGCGGCGCAGGGCTTTTTCGGCCGCAACTCCGGCGAGGAGCGGCAGTTCGACTTCACCGGGACAGGAACGGTCCTGATGCAGTCCTCCGAGGCGGCCGTCCACGACCCCAGCGTGCTGCGCAACATCGACAGCCAGGTGCCCCTGCTCGGCCAGCCGGACCTGCGCACGCTGCACACCCGGATCGGCCAGCAGCTCCAGCAGTCGCAGCACTGAGCCTCAGCCGGTGGGCGCCGGCTCCCAGTGCACGACCTTCACCCGGCTGAGCTCGTCGAGCAGCTCCGGGCCGTAGCCAAGCCCCTGGCCGCTGCCCCGGCCTGGGTGCGCGGCGCCGCCGGGCGCCCCGCCGAACACGGCGTTGACCTTCACCGTGCCGACCGGCAGCTCACGAACGGCCCGCTGCACGTGCCCCATGTCGGCGCTGAGCACGGTGGCCGCCAGGCCGTACGCCGATCGACTGGCGCAGTGCAGCGCCGCGTCGAAGGAGCCGACGACCTGCACCGCCGCGACCGGGCCGAACGTCTCCTGCGACATGATCGCCATGTCCTCGGTGCAGCCGGTCAGCACCGTCGGCGGGTAGAAGGCGCCCGGACCGTCCGGGACCTCCCCGCCGGCGAGGAGCTCCGCCCCGGCGGCCAGCGCGCCGCGTACCTGCCGGTCCACCACGGCCCGCTGACGACGGTCCACCATCGGCCCCATCGTCGTGGCCGGGCCGTCCCAGCACCCGAGGACCCGCTCCCCCGCCTCCGCGACGAGGGCGTCGAGGAAGGCGGGCGCGAGCTGCTCGTGCACGTAGATCCGCTCCACCGAGGTGCAGATCTGCCCGGCGTTGGCGAAGGCGCCGAGCGCCACCTGCCCGGCCGCCCAGACCGGGTCGACCCCGGTGTCGACGAGGCACGGGTCCTTGCCGCCGCCCTCGAGGACGGCGTGCGCACCGGACCGCGCGCAGCCGGCGGCGATCGAGCGGGCGGTCTCGGACGACCCGACGAAGTAGACGACGTCCACGTCGGGGTGCGCGGCCAGCGGGGCGCCGGTGCGCCCGCCGCCGTGCAGCACCTGCAGCACATCTGGCGGCAGCACCTCGCCGAGCACCTCGGCGAGGCGCTGGCCGGACAGCGGGGTCCGCTCGCTGGGCTTGAAGACCACCGTGTCGCCGACGACGAGAGCGGCTGCGATGGCCTGCAGGGCAATCGCCACCGGGTCGTTCCAGGGAGTCACGACGACGCACACGCCGCGCGGCTCCCAGCTCATCACGTCGGTCGACAGCCAGCCGCCCTGCAGGGCATGACCGCGGTGCAGCGGCCCGAGCTCGGCGTACTGCTCGAGGGCGCCGAGACCGGCGAGCACGCCGCCACGGCTGTCGCCGAGCGGCTTGCCTCCTTCGCGGCTCTGCAGCTCGGCGAGGGTGTCGACCTCCTCACGCAGCCGGCGACCGGCCTCCTTGAGCAATGCGGCGCGGTCGGCCGGGCTGGTGCGCGCCCAGGACGGCGCGGCTCTGCAAGCCGCCTCGACCGCCTGGTCGACTTGCTCAGTGGTGCCGATCGGCACCGAGCCGACCAGCTCGCCGGTGCACGGGTCATGGACGTCGAGAGTGGTCATGCGGCTCGCCTACCCGGGTCCCGACGGGTGCAACAGCCAGGTTGCTGCCGGGTCTGAGCGGGCAGGCGCAGGGCGTGTCCCTCCCGCTGCGCGTCCTGACCTGGCACGTGCACGGGTCGTACCTGCAGTATCTGAGCTCGGTTCCGGTCACCTGGCTGCTGCCGGTGCGCCCGGACCGGACGGGCGGGTACGGCGGGCGCGGCGCGACGTTTCGCTGGCCGGACAACGTCGTCGAGGTCCCGGCGGACGATGTCGCGGGGCTGGACCTCGACCTGGTGCTCACGCAGAGCCGAGCCAACTGGGAGCTGGACCGGCACGCGCTGCTCGGGCCGCGGGTGCACGACCTGCCACGGGTGCACATCGAGCACGATCCCCCGGCGGCCTGGCCGAACGACGCACTGCACCCGGTGCAGGACCCGAAGGCCCTGCTGGTGCACGTCACCGACTTCAACCGCCTGATGTGGGACAGCGGTGTGACGCCCAGCACGGTCGTCGAGCACGGCGTCGCCGTACCCGATCTGCCGTGGACCGGTGAGCTGGCGCGGGCGGTCACCGTGGTGAACAACCTGTGGACCCGTGGCCGGCGCCTCGGTCCGGACCTCTTCGAGCGGGTCGCCGAGCAGGTGCCCGTCGATCTCGCGGGCATGGGTGGTGAGCGCTGGCCGTCCTGGCTCGGGGATGTACGGCTGGCCGAGCTGCACCAGCGGCTGCCCGCCTACCGGGTGTTCGTCAACCCGATCCGCTACACCTCGCTCGGGCTCGCCGTCTGCGAGGCGATGGCGCTCGGCCTGCCGATCGTCGGCCTCGCCACGACCGAGATGGCCACGGTGGTACAGAACGGCGTCAACGGCTACGTCGAGACCGATGTCGACCGGGTGGTCGAGCATGCCCGGCGCCTGGTGCTGGACCGCGAGGAGGCGGCGGCGCTGTCAGCGGGCGCGAGGCAGACGGCGAAGGAGCGGTTCGGCATCGAGCGGTTC
>JAHWJP010000111.1 GCA_019348355.1 Actinomycetota bacterium | reverse complement strand
TGGACGAGGTGGACGTGCGCGAGGCGCACCGGGCGGCGCAGGCCGGCGAGGCGCTGCTGCTCGACGTGCGCGAGGACGACGAGTGGGCGCACGGCCGGGCACCGGACGCACTGCACGTGCCGATGGGCAGGATCCGGGCCGACACGCTGCCGCGCGACCGCCCGATCCTCGCGCTCTGCCGGATGGGTGGTCGGTCAGCCTCGATCACCGTTGCGCTCGAGGGCGTCGGCTACGAGGTCCGCAACGTCGCCGGCGGGATGCAGGCCTGGGCGGCCGCGGGCCTGCCGGTCGTCCGGGACGGCGACGAGCCCGGCGTGGTGGTCTGAGCCCAGTTCAGCGGCCGACGACGAGCCCCTGCCGCGACGCCCACGCGCCGATGTCGTCCTTCCGAATGGCCGCGGCGAGCAGCTCGGGAAAGCGGTCCGGGGTGCAGGCGAACGCGGGGGCTCCGAGTGCGGCGCAGGCGGCAGCCATGTCGTGGTCGTAGGCGGGCGCACCGTCGTCGCTGAGCGCAAGCAGCACCACCAGCGTGACGCCGCTGTCGACGAGAGATCCCAGCCGTCGGACGAGCGCGGAGCGGTCACCGCCTTCGAGCAGGTCGGAGATGAGGACCACGATCGTGTCCGCGGGGCGGCGTACCAGCGACTGGCCGTAGGCGACGGCGCGGTCGATGTCGGTGCCGCCGCCGAGCTGGGTGGAGAACAGCAGCTCGACCGGGTCGGAGAGCTGTTCGGTCAGATCCACCACCGAGGTGTCGAACACGACGAGCCGGGTGGTCACCGCCCGCAGGGACGCCAAAGAGGCTGCCAGCACGCCGGAGTAGACGACCGAGGAGGCCATCGAGCCGCTCTGGTCGACCAGCAGCACGACGTCCCGCAGCGAGGCGACCCGCTTGCGCCGGGAGTAGCCGATGAGCCGCTCCGGGACGATCGTGCCGAGGGCCGGCTGGTAGGTCTTCAGGTTGGCCTTGATGGTCGCCGGCCAGTCCACGTCGGGCAGTCGCGGCCGGCGGTCGCGGGACGAGCGGTCGAGCGCACCGAGCACGGAGCGGTGCAGCTGCGCCTGCAGCCGCCGTTCGATGTCCTCGACGACCTTGCGCACGACCAAGCGCGCGGTCTCCCGGGTCTTCTGGGGCATCGCCGAACGAAGAGACACGAGAGTGCCGACCAGGTGCACGTCGGGTTCGACGGTCGAGAGCAGCTCCGGCTCGAGCAGCATCCGCTGCAGGCCGAGGCGTTCGAGGGCGTCTCGCTGCATGACCTGCACGACCGAGGTGGGGAAGTAGCTGCGGATGTCGCCGAGCCATCGAGCCACGGAGGGGCTCGAGCTGCCGAGACCGGCCGACCGCTGCCCGGTGCCGGTGCCGCCGCCCCCGCCGCCGTCGTAGAGGACTCCCAGCGCCTTGTCCATCGCCGCGTCCTGACCGGTCAGCCGGCAGGCCGTGCCGTCGGCCGATCCGCCACCGAGCACGAGCCGCCACCGCCGCAGCCGCTCGTCGTCAGCCACGGTCCGCTCCGAGGACGGCGGCGAGGACGGGCACGATCACGGCCACCCGCTCGGCGTCCCAGTCCGCGGCAGCGGGGCCCGCGACCCCTCGGGGCGCCCCGTGGCGCACCCGCTCACCCATCTGGCGGCGTTCCGGGGCGGGGAAGTCACCGAAGGCACGCCGCAGCAGCGGCAGCACCTCCTCGAAGTGCTCTGCCGACAGGCCCGTCAGCCACTCGTCGAGCAGCGCCCACAGGACGCCGTCCCGCAGGAGCAGCACCCCGCTTCCGCGCAGCAGCCCCTCGAGCCAGTGCACCGCGTCGGCGGGCGCCCGCGCGACCGACAGTGCCCGGGACAGCCGGCGACCCACGTCGTCGCCGGACAGCACGTGCGCGTCGAGAAGCAGGCGTACGCAGCGGCCGGCGAGCAGGCCGGGCGCTCCGTGCAGGTCCGCCACCGCGAGCAGCGCACCGCGCCAGGCCTCGACCTGGTTCCCCGCGGCGATCAGCTCGACCGCCTCCTGCGCCCCCTCGAGCGCCCGCAGGAGCGCTGCCGCTGCGTCGTCGTCGAGTGAGGTGCACGCCGGCGGAAGGCCGGCGACCACCCGTACCAGCAGGCTGTCGACGACGCCCTGGACGAGGTCGGTGTCGGTCCGTCGCACGCTGCCGTAGCGCAGCACCCGGGCCAGGGGTGGCAGGGCGGCCATGAGGTGCCCGACGTCACCGGTACGGGCGGACCGCTGCTCGAGCGCGGCGGTGACGGCGGCCAGCGCCTGCGGCAGGTCGGCCAGCACCACTGCCTCGACCAGCTCCGTGACGGAAGGCAGGTCGACCGCGGACCCGGCCCGGTCCCGGACGACGGCAGCCGTCGCGGCCGGGACGGTGGTGCCGAACCGCGACGCCTCGATGAGGCCGACCGACAGCTCCGGGACCCAGCGCAGGGTCCACGCCTCCCGGAAGGTGCCGGTGCTGCGGGAGACCCGCAACGTCCCCCAGGGCAGCCGCAGCAGCAGCAGGCGGTGCAGGAGCTGCGATCGGGCGAGGTCCATCTCCTTGCGCAGGTCCAGCTCTAGGTCGCGGTCGCCGGCGGTGGGCTTCATCCGCAAGCGCGTGCAGGTGCGCTCCAGGTCGGCCTGCAGCGGCACGGTCGGCACGGTGTCCGGCACGTTCCCGAGCTGCAGGCCGACCGCCAGCTGCTCACGGATGACGGCGAGTGGCGCTGGACTGCCCTCGCACAGCACCGCCTCCAGCGCCTCGTCGAGCTCGGAGAGGCCGGGCAGGCTGCGCCCGCGCATGGCCGCGAGCGTCTCGGCCAGCCGGACGGTCTCGACAGCGGAGGCGGGGGAGGCGGGCAGGTCGGAGGCGCGCAGGAGGGCCGCAGCCCGGGAGACCCACCGCTCGGCCACCGCGTCCGGGGCGCCCCACAGGTGGGCGTACCAGCCGGGGGAGGCGACCCCGGCGCCGTAACCCGTGCCGTAGCTGAGCCGCCGTGAGGTCCAGGGCACCCAGGTCGTCGCCACCTTCACCTTGGGCAGCCCCTGAAGCACCGCGGCGTCCGCGGCGGCGGTCGTGCGGCCGGCGAGGGCCGGCACGTGCCAGGCGCCGCAGACGACGGCGATTCGGGAGAAGCCCTCCTTCACGGTCGCCCGCAGGACGGTGCGCATGTGCGCCTCGCGCGCTGTGTCGTGGGGGTCCGGGTCGGGCTCCTGCTCGCGCAGGGCGGTCATCGCCTCGGCGATGCCAGCGAACAGCTCCAGCGGGTCGCCGCCGAGCCGGTGCTCGACGACGTCCTCCCACCACCGCTCGGGGTCGTCGTGGCCGGCCGCCCGGGACAGCCAGCCCAGCGGGTCGGCCCGCACCGCCGGTTCGGCCGGTTCCGTCGGCTCCTGCGCGAGGGTGCTCGCCGCAGGCAGGTCGCAGAAGCGGAGCGGGACGGCGTACTCATGTGAATGCACGAACGCCTGCCACTCCGGCGAGAAGACCGCATAGGGCCAAAAGGCGGCGCGGGCGGGATCGTCGACCGAATGGGCGAGCAGCGCGACCGGCGGAACCAGCCCCGGCAGGTGCTTCAGCAGGCCGTCGGCCTCCGGCGGCCCTTCGACGAGCACGATGTCGGGCTCCAGCGCCCGCAGCGCCGCCCGTACGGCACGGGCGCTGCCAGGCCCGTGGTGGCGGATCCCCAGCAGCGAGACGGTCACTGCACGACGACGTCGAGATCGCGGCAGGCCCGGTAGAGGTCGCGCCAGTCCTTGCGCTCCTTGACGACGGCCTCGAGATACTCGTTCCAGACGACGGCGTCCTGGACCGGGTCCTTCACCACCGCGCCGACGAGACCGGCCGCCACGTCGGCGGCGCTGACCGCGCCGTCGCCGAAGTGCGCGGCGAGCGTCATGCCGTTGGTGAGCACCGAGATCGCCTCGGCCGTCGACAGGGTCGCCGAGGGCACCTTGAGGGCGGTGCGCCCGTCGGCGGTGACGCCGGACCGCAGCTCGCGGAAGACCTGCACCACCCGGCGGACCTCGGTCAGTGCGGGCGGCTCGGCCGGCAGCTGCAGGGCCCGGCCGAGCTGCGCCACCCGGGCGGTGACGATCTGCACCTCGGCGTCCTCGCTCGCCGGCAGCGGGAGCACCACCGTGTTGAAGCGCCGCTTGAGCGCCGAACTCATGTCGTTGACGCCCTTGTCGCGGTCGTTCGCCGTGGCGATGATGGTGAACCCGGGCATGGCCTGCACCTCCGTGCCGAGCTCCGGGACCGGCAGGGTCTTCTCCGACAGCACCGTGATGAGCGCATCCTGCACCTCGGCCGGCATCCGGGTGAGCTCCTCGACCCGGGCCACCCGCCCCTCCCGCATCGCGGTCATGACCGGGCTCGCGACCAGCGCCTGCTCGCTCGGCCCCTCCGCGATGAGCCGCGCGTAGTTCCAGCCGTAGCGCACCGACTCCTCGCTCGTGCCCGCGGTTCCCTGCACGAGCAGGGTGCTGTCGCCCGAAACGGCGGCGGCCAGGTGCTCCGACAGCCAGGTCTTCGCGGTGCCCGGTGAGCCGAGCAGCAGCAGGGCGCGGTCGGTGGCGAGGGTCGCCACGGCGACCTCGACGAGCCGGCGGGCCCCGACGTACTTCGGTGTGACGACCGTGCCGTCGGGCAGCGTGCCACCCAGGACGTACGTCACAACCGCCCACGGCGACAGCCGCCACGCCGGCGGACGCTGCCGGTCGTCGGCCGCATCGAGCGCGGCGAGCTCCGCGGCGTACTGATCCTCGGCGTGGGGCCGCAGCACCTCAGGGATCGGGACGGCAGTGGTCCTGCCGGCGGGGCGTGGGCTCACGGGCTCTCCTCCATCAGCGCGCGGCGTAGGGCCGCCCGGGTCGACAGTGCGGTGACGGCAACGGCGTACGACGGCTGCAGGTCGCTGTGGACCTCGCCCGGTGCCAGCTCGAGTCGGGTCGTGTGGTGCAGCCGGTAGCCGGCGACCCGGAGCAGCTCCGCGCTCTCGTAGCGACCGGCCCCGCCGCGTCGGGCCAGCCGATCGACAAGCCCGCCGGTGCGGCGGGACAGCTCGGCGGACCAGGGTCCGGGCAGTGCGAGCAGCGCCCCGACGGCGTGCCGGCTGTCGAGCAGTCGGCTCACGACGGCCTCCCGGCCAGCTGTCGGCAGCGCCTGGAGCAGCTCCCGGTCGAGCTCGTCTCCCAGCAGCGCGATGACCCACTCGGGGTCCGGGTCGCGCAGCACTGCCGTGCGCAGACCGAGCCGGAAGGGCTTGGCCCAGTCGGTGCGGTCCACGGCGGCGAGCAGCTGCCCGGGGGTGAGACCGGACAGCTCCGTCCACAGCCGGGGGGGCGCCACGGCCACGGTCCGCTCCAGGCGCCAGGCGGCAGCGCCCACGTGGGGCGGCGCCGTGGCGCGCGCGGTGTCACGCAGGAGCTCGGGGTCGTCGCCTTCGGGCGGTACGACGACCACACCCCTACGGACCAGCTTGCGCTCGACCCGCAGGACCTGCGCGGCCCGCGCCTCCGCTCGGCGGGCGTGCGCGCTGTCCGGCAGGCGGGCGAGCAGGTCAACGGCCGCTTTGCGCACCTCGGCGCGGCGGTCGTCGAGAGCCCGCTCGAGCAGCGGCTCGTCGGCGATCGACAGGCCCTCGCCCAACGCCAGCAGGTGGGCGGCCCGTTCCGCCGGCGGGTCGACCGCCCAGGTCGACTCGACGAGGGCGCGGCCCCGGTCGGGATCGGTCCGGCGCAGCTCGACCAGGGCGGCAAGCCGCTCGCCCAGGGTCGCGGTCTGCCACTCCTCCTCATCCAGCGCCCTTTCCACCCCGGCGCCGGTGGCCCACGCCCACTCCGGTCGCAGCCGAGCGAGCCACGCGGCCCGCGCGCCCAGCACCGGCAGCAGGACCGCGCGCAGGTCGACGTCGCGCCGGCCGAGGTCCAGCACGTCCGGGAGCAGTAGCGGCGGGAGCAGCCGGCCGGCCGTTGCCACCAGGCCGAGCCCCTCCACGAGCACCTCCTGCGGCCCGGCCAGCGCCTCGCGTAGCAGTGCCTCACCGGTCCGCCCCACCACCGGTCGGTTGTCGTGCTCGGCCGGCTCGGGCAGGGGGCGTCCGGCGGGCGCGAGGCGCATACCGGCGCGCCGGGCGCGGGACAGCACCGCCGCCGTGGTCAGGAGCCCGTCTGCGGTGAGGCCGTCCAGCGGCGGCGGCAGCCCGCCTCCGAAGGGCGACCGTGCCGTCCCGACGAGCGCCGCATCGACAGCGTCGTCCCAGCCGGTCACGTCAGCACCCGCACCGGTCGCCCGGCCGACAGGGGCCGGGCCGCGAAACCGTCCCAGAGGACGGCGACCTCGAACGGCTCGCCTCCGGACAGGGCCAGAAGAGGCCAGCAGTCGGCGGTCGGGTCCACCGGCAGGCCGGCCCCTTCGCGGTCGACCAGCGACCAGGAACCCTCGGCTTCGGGGGGCAGGAGCCGCACCCCGGCCGCACTCAGCAGTCCCTCGTCCGCCCACGGGTCGGTCGCGAGGACCGGCGCGACGGCCCCGAGCGCCGCCGCCCAGGTCGGCGCTGCCGGCAGGGCGTCCAGTGCGACCGGTTGGCCGCGGCGCTCGACGACCAGGGCCCGGTGCGGGCACGTCCCCGGGTAGAGCGCGAGCTCGGCCTCGACGAGGCAGCCGACGGGCAGCCCTGGGTCGAGCCGGACCGCCGCCGCGGCGAACGACAGCAGCGTGACGACCCGGCCGGACTGCCGGCCCACGAGCCACTGCTGCAGGCTGCGGATGCGGTCCTGCTCCCCGAACCGTCGCCCGACCACGGCCCACCGGTCCGTGAGGCGCTCGCCGTCCGCGAGCACCTGCTCGGTCGACGTCACAAATCCGAGCCGACTGCGCAGCGCTGCCGCGGTCGGCTCCGGCAGGGCATCACGGTGCCGCCAGGCGCGGGCGAGCAGCACCAGCCCACCGGCCTGGTCCAACAACCGGGCCGGCCAGTCCGGCCGGTGGCCCCCGGACGCCGCAGTGGCCGCCATCGCGTGCACCTGGTTGGCCAGCCCCTTCGCCTGGGCGTCGACCATGCGGGCCGCCGTCGACTCCCACCACGACCACGGCTGTCCCTGCGCGACCGCGAGACCGGTGCGCTCGAGATCGTCGAGCCAGCGCTGGATCTCCGCAACGCCGGCGTCGACCTTGCGCTCGCGGCTCGCCGCCCGCTTGGCCGTCGCCGCCGGGTCGACCGCCGTCTCGGCCGGCTGGGTCGCCCGCTGCGTGCGGGCCGCCGCCCGAGCGCTTCTCCCGGCGAGCCACTCCTGCACCCACGCCGGCCGCTCACCTCGCGCGACCGTGCCGTCGGCGTACAGCAGCAGCAACCCGATGGCGTGCTTGCAGGGGAACTTGCGGCTCGGGCACGAGCAGGCCGACGCCGCGTCCGAGAGGTCGACCTGCGCGCGGTACGGCAGCTTGCCCGATCCCGTGCACTCCCCCCACAGGGCGCCGTCGTCGACACCCAGCAGCGGCCAGCGAGCAGCTGCCGCCTGCCCCTGACCCGCCTTCGCCGACGCGGGATCCGGCGCGAACGCCAGCACCTGCTCACGCGTGTACGACGGCAACGGCACTCCCGGGTCGAGGACAGTCTGCCGCGCTCCCTCACGTTCTCGGAGCAGAATCGGAAGTCCGTACGGCGGCGGCCGCTCCCCTCGTCTTCGCACTAGCCTCGCCCGATGGGAATCGAGTCAGCAGAGCTGATCTCCTATCGCAACGGCCGACCCGCCAAGCGGATGGGCGCCGGGGCGCTGATCCGGGATGCGCAGGGCCGGGTCCTGGTCGTGGAGCCGACCTACAAGTCGGTCTGGGACGTCCCTGGCGGATCGGTCGAAGCCGACGAGTCCCGCGGACCGCGTGCGAGCGAGAGGTGGCCGAGGAGCTGGGCCTGCGGCTCGTCGCCGGAAGCCTGCTGTGCATGGAGTGGCAAGGTCCGGAGCCGGACCGGACCGAGTCCCTGATGTTTCTCTACGACGGTGGTGTCTGGGAAGCCCAGCCCATCACGCTGGCTGCCGCGGAGCTGTCGTCGTACGCCTTCGTTCGACCCGAGGACCTGGACGAGTACGTGGTCCTCCGGTTGGCTCGTCGGCTCCGCGCTGCGCTGCTGGCGATCGAGGAAGGGCGCGTCGTCGAGCTGGAGCACGGCTACCTCGTCGACGCGGCTCCCGCGGTGCTGAGGTGAGCGCCTTCGGTCGCTAGAGCCGCGACCTACGCTCGACCGGGCCTGCACCCAGGCGGCCACCGCTCCTGCGGCTCTCGCCGGGGCCGTCTGTAACGCTGGTTGCAGTAGTCGACGGCACCGGTTCGGCTCTGCGGACGACTCCGAGATCCCAGGGACCATGCCGCTCGCCTTGCCGGCACCGCGGTAGGGGGCCGTCAAACCTGCTCCACGCGAGCAGTTCGCCACGTACCGGCAAGGCTGTGGCGCCGCCCCGGGGACCGTCGCACAGGTGCCGTTACGCTCCCGCCAGAAGCGCTGTTCAAGGCAACCCATAACCGGTCTTACGGCC
>JAHWJP010000004.1 GCA_019348355.1 Actinomycetota bacterium | reverse complement strand
GGAGGTCGTCATGATCAGCGCCGAGGGCAGGTGGCGCCGGTCGTCCGGCTCGTCGGGCACGACTCAGCGAGGTCACCGGCCCCGCCTTCAGCCCGGATGGCTCACGGCTCTACTTCTCCTCCCAGCGCGGCACCGACGGTCGTGGCGTGACCTTCGAGGTCAGAGGTCCGTTCCGGACCCGGCGGCGGCGTCGCCGCTGACCACCGGGACGGCTGGCGGGCACATCACCGCCGCCAGCGCCGTCGTGATCGGGACAGCGGCGACCAGGCCGATGCTGCCGACCAGGGTGCGGACGACCTCCTCGGCCACCGGTCCGTTGGTGAGCGTGCCGATCAGGCCCTCCCCCGAGGTCGTGAACACGACCAGCAGCGGCAGCGACGCGCCCGCGTAGGCGAGTAGCAGGGTGTTGACCAGCGAGGCGACGTGGTCACGCCCGACCCGCAGTCCGGCGCGATAGAGCGCCCGCACCGGCATCGCCGGGTCGGCCGCCCGCAGCTCGTAGACGGTCGAGACCTGCGTGACCGTCACGTCGTCGAGGATGCCGAGCGCGCCGATCACGATGCCGGCGAGCAGCAGGCCGCGCAGGTCCAGGTCACCGAACAGAGCTTGTACGAAGGTCGCCTCGTCACTGGTCAGCCCGCTGAGCGAGGCGAGCTCGACGAACAGCGTCGCGAGCGCGAGCGTCAACAACAGACTCGCGGCGGTGCCGACGACCGCCGTGGCGGTCCGCACGCTCGGCCCGTGCCCGAGCAGCAGCACGAGAAGCATCACCGCGCTGGCCCCGACGGTCGCCGTGAGCAGGGGAGGCCGCCCGTCGAGCAGCGCAGGCACCAGCCAGAGCACGAGGACGACCAGGCTCACCCCCAGACCGGCCAGTGCGAGCAGCCCACGCCACCGGCCGAGGGCCACCACCGCGACGGCGAACAGCAGGGCCAGCCCGGCAAGTGAGCGACCGCGCTGGACATCCGAGAGCTGATAGCGCTCTACCAGCGGGACATCACCCGGACTGCGGATGAGCACCACCCGGTCCCCCACCCCGGTGCGTTCCGTGGCATTCGCACCGCCGACCTGCTCGACCGACGCTCCCTCGTCGCTGCCCTCGTCGATGCGGACGGTGATCCGCTGGCACCCGCCGTCCCCGCTGCCGAGGTCCTCGCCGGGGGGGCCCGCCTCCGGTTCCTCGCAGGAGACTGCCGCCGCGGCGGTGACCGTCCCCCGGACGCGCTCACCAGACTGCGGCAGCGGCTCCGACGCCTCACCTCCGTCCGGTCGCAGCAGCACCAGACCGAGCGCCGTGACGACCATCAGCACCGCGACGAGGCCGATCAGCAACTGTCGCCCACGCACGACAGCTGGAGCGACAGCGTGGCCGCTGGGTGCGTGGGAGTGCTGGTGCTGCGTCACCGCCCTACCGTGGCATGCTCGCCCACCGGCCGGTCAGTCGCAGTCGGCGGCCGGTCCATCGAACAGGGTGACCACCGCGCCGCTGGTCGCACCGAGCCGGTCCTGCAGCCGGTTCACCGCGATGTGCCGCTTCTGCTTCCTGCCGAACCGATCGAGCAGCGGCACGTCCAGCGTCGCGCGCGCCCCCCCGCACCAACACCTCGCGCAGCGCCGACAGCGTCTGTTCCGCGGGCAGGCTCAGCGGGAGCTCGAGCAGCAGGACGCCCACGCTCTCGAACGCGCGAAGCCCGGACAGCCGTTCCGCCGCGGCGTTCCACATCTGCACCCGGTGGTTGGTGTCGACGACGGCCACCGCGACGTCCAACCCCTCGAGGATGCCGTGCAGGAAGCCGTTGACCCGGTCGATCTCCACCGTACGGTCGCGCAGCTCGTCGTTCACGGTCTGCAGCTCCTCGTTGGTGCTCTGCAACTCCTCGTTCATCGTCTCGAGCTCTTCGTTGGTGCTCTGCAGCTCCTCGTTGGTGGTCTCGAGCTCCTCGATCGCGGACTGGAGCTCCTCGTTGGTGGTCTCGAGCTCCTCGCTGGAGCTCTGGAGCTCCTCGTTGGTGGTCTCGAGCTCCTCGCTGGAGCTCTGGAGCTCTTCGTACGCCGTGCCCAGCTCGTCGTGCAGCTGGTTGAGCCGCGTGCGCAGCGCGACCCGCTGGGTCACCTCCTCGAAGACCAGCTGGGTGCCGAGCACGTCGCCGTCCACGTCGAGCACGGTGATCCGGATGTCCCAGCAGGTGTCGGCGGCCCCGCGCCGCCACGCGATGTCCTGCAGGTGCACCGGCTCGCGACTGGTCTGGACCCCGACCAGGACCGGCCGCAGATCCACCGGCACCCGGGAGAGCTCCAGCTCGGCGAAGCTGCGGCCGACGTCGTTGAGCGACAGCCCCAGCGAACGTCTGGCGCCCTGGTTGAGCAGCGTGACGACCCCATTGGCGTCGAGGACGACCTGCGCCCCGGCCGCTCCGACGAACGCGGCCTCCATGGTCCGTCGCAGCACCAGCTCCGGTTGCGGGCCGCCGACGGGCAGGGCCGTCACGGTGCCGGCGGATGCCGGGCGGCGGGAGCGAAAGATGCGGTGCGGCAGGCTCACCGGGGTGAACAGGTGCGACTGGGTCAGCAGCATCTCCGCCTTGCCGAGCAGCAGCAGTCCGTCCTCGTGCAGTGCGTAGGAGAAGCGCTCGAGCACGCGGGTCTGCGCCTCAGGCGTGAAGTACATGCGCACGTTGCTGCAGGCCAGCAGGACGATCCGCGAGATGGGGGCGTCCTGCAGCAGGTCGTGGCGCCCGAAGATGAGCGAGGGTCGCAGGTCGCTGCGGAAGCGCTGGACGTCGCCGTCGGTCTCGAAGTAGGTCGAGCGCTGCTGATCGGTGAGCGGTTCGAGTGTGCACGCCGGAAAGCGGGCTGCACGCGCCGTCGTGAGTGCGGCCCCGTCGATGTCCGTGGCGTAGATCTTGACCCGGCGCTTGTAGTAGCAGGATGAGCTCGTGCCGCGCCCGCAGGACGACGAGTCCACCGCCCGGGACGAACTGCTGTCCGAGGAGCGGGTGCGCCTGCTCGACGTCCGGGCCGTGGCGGCCGACGCGCGCGACGACCTGGCCGACCGCCGGGACCGGCTTGCCGACCAGCGCGAGCGCCTGGTCGATCAGCGTGAGCAGCTGTTGGACGCCTCCGAGCAGCGCCTCGACCAACCCCGTCGGTCCGGCATGACGCTCTCGCAGAGGCTCGAGATCGTGGCGCATTCCCGGGACCGCATCGAGCGCACGCGCGCCGCCTTGGACCGGGCCGACAGCTCCCTCGACCGGGAGAGCGACTCGTTGCACCGCCGTTCGGTCGAGGCGGCCGAAGACGACAACGAGATCCGGCGCGAGGTGAACAGGTCAGACGATCCTGGCTGAGCCACCCGCCGGCCAGGCTCCCGGCGCTCAGGCCCGAACGAGCTCGCGGAGCGCTGTCGCGACCTCGAGAGGTGCCACCCGCCGGGTCCAGACCGCGCGGGCGCCGGCGTCGAGCAGCGCACCGACGCGATCCTCGTGGGCCACCTGAGCCACGCACAACGTGTGCGGGGCGTACGGCAGCACCGACCGCAGCACGTCCTCGCCCGACATCATGCTCAGGCTGTCCTCGACCAGCAGCAGGTCGGGCTGCTCGGCGATGACGAATCCCACGGCCTCAGCGCCGTTCTCGAGCCCGGTCATGACCTCGACGCCGGAGCCGCGGAGCGCCTCGGCGACCTTGTCGCGAAACCACTGCTTGCGGTGCACGAGCACAGCCCGGCAGGGAGCCGTGAAGGCCAGCGTGCGAGCGCTGCCCCGAAGGTGGTCCTGGGTGCGGGCGACGAGCGCCTCGTGCTGACGGCGCAGCACCTCCATGCGGCGGGACACGTCCAGTCGGCCCTCGCGGGACCGGGCTGTCGCCTGCGTCGCCTGCTCGGACATCTGGCGGGCCTTGTTCCAGCGATCGATCCCTCTGAGCTGGTCCCGCAGAACCTCGACCTCGCCGCGCGGACGCCAGACCGCCCTGTCGGCATCCTCCGACGGTCGCTGGGCGACGATGGTGCTCGCGGGGGGGGTGAGAAGGGTCACGTTGCCTCGATCTTTTCGCAGCAGGGACAAGGCCGCAAACTTCGAGCAGCCCGGCGCCAATGGCTGTCCGCTCAACCACAGCGATCAGACCCCACGCAGGCGATCACGTCAAACTGAAGTGGTGGTGACTGCCCCCCCGGCTCGGCTCCGCCCGTCGCCGGGGTAGGAATTGTCCCAACCTGTCCTGCCCGCTCCGTCGACTGGACTTCATCACTGTGCGTACCTGGCCCGGCTCGCCCTACCCGTTGGGCGCCACCTACGACGGCTCCGGCACCAACTTCGCGCTGTTCTCCGAGGTCGCCGAGCGGGTCGAGCTCTGCCTGTTCGACGACGACGGGACCGAGCAGCGGGTCCGGCTGTTCGAGCGAGACGCCTTCGTCTGGCACGGCTACCTGCCCAACATCGGTCCCGGGCAGCGCTACGGCTACCGCGTCCACGGACCGTACGAGCCGGCGCGTGGCCACCGCTGCAATCCGAGCAAGCTGCTGCTCGACCCGTACGCCAAGGCGGTGGACGGCGAGATCGACTGGGCGCAGGCCTGCTTCTCCTACACGTGGGGCAAGGACGACTCCTACAACGAGGAGGACTCCGCTCCTCACATGAGCAAGTCCGTCGTCATCAGCCCCTTCTTCGACTGGGACAACGACCGGCACCCGCACACGCCCTACAACGAGACGCTCATCTACGAGGCGCACGTCAAGGGCCTGACGATGACACATCCGGACATCCCGGAGGACGTACGCGGCACCTACTCAGCGCTCGCCCATCCGGTCATGCTGGAGCACTACCGCAAGATCGGCATCACCGCGATCGAGCTGATGCCGGTGCACCAGTTCGTGCACGACAACCACCTCGTCGACCGCGGCCAGCGCAACTACTGGGGCTACAACACGATCGGCTTCTTCGCGCCGCACAACGACTACTCCTCCTCCGGCCAGCTCGGCCAGCAGGTGCAGGAGTTCAAGGCGATGGTCAAGGCGCTGCACGCCGAGGGCCTCGAGGTGATCCTCGACGTCGTCTACAACCACACCGCCGAGGGCAACCAGCTCGGCCCGACGCTGTCCTTCCGCGGCATCGACAACGCCAACTACTACCGGCTCGTCGACGAGGACAAGAAGCACTACTACGACACGACCGGCACCGGGAACACGCTGCTGATGAGGAGCCCGCACGTCTTGCAACTGATCATGGACTCCCTTCGCTAC
This sequence comes from Actinomycetota bacterium, assembly GCA_019348355.1. Lineage (GTDB taxonomy): Bacteria > Actinomycetota > Actinomycetes > Mycobacteriales > SCTD01 > SCTD01. The sequence continues at coordinate 52,986 of JAHWJP010000004.1, read as the reverse complement.
TGGGTCACCGAGATGCGCGTCGACGGCTTCCGCTTCGATCTGGCGTCCTCCCTGGCCCGTCAGTTCCACGAGGTGGACCGGCTGTCGGCCTTCTTCGACCTGGTGCACCAGGACCCGGTCGTGAGTCAGACGAAGCTGATCGCCGAGCCGTGGGACATCGGCTACGGCGGCTACAACGTCGGCGGCTTCCCTCCTCTCTGGACCGAGTGGAACGGCAAGTACCGCGACACCACGCGCGACTTCTGGCGCGGTGAGCCGGCGGCACTGGCTGAGTTCGGTTCCCGGCTCACCGGATCGGCGGATCTCTACGAGAACGACGGCCGGCGCCCCTACGCCTCGATCAACTTCGTCACGGCACATGACGGGTTCACCATGCACGACCTGGTGTCCTACAACGACAAGCACAACGAGGCGAACGGTGAGAACGGCAACGACGGCGAGAGCCACAACTCGTCGTGGAACTGCGGGGTCGAGGGTGAGAGCGACGACATCGAGGTCGTCGCCCTGCGGGAGCAGCAGAAGCGCAACTTCCTCACCACGCTGTTCCTCTCGCAGGGCGTGCCGATGCTGCTGCACGGTGACGAGCTCGGACGCACCCAGGGTGGCAACAACAACGTCTACGCCCAGGACAACGAGATCGCGTGGGTCGACTGGGAGCGGGCGAAGGACTTCGAGGTGCTCACCGAGTTCGTCTCGCGGCTGTCCCGGCTACGTCGGGAGCACCCGATCTTCCGACGTCGCAAGCACTTCCAGGGCCGGCCGGTCAAGGGCACCGAGATCGAGGACATCGGCTGGTTCACACCGGCCGGCGAGCAGATGGGGGACGACGACTGGGAGCACGGCATCACCAAGTCGGTCACGGTCTTCCTCAACGGCGAGGGCATCCGCGACCCGGACGCACGGGGGGAGCGGGTGACCGACGACTCCTTCTTCCTGCTGTTCAACGGTTTCCACGACCCGATCGAGTTCATCCTCCCCGACCTCGGTGCGGGTGAACGGTGGCAGGTCGAGATCGACACGGCGGCTCCCATGCTGGGGGACGCCGAGGAGCGGTCGGCGAAGATCGGTGAGGCGATCGTCGTCGACGCCCGCTCGGTGCGGGTCCTGCGGAAGATCTTCTGAGGGTGCTCCCGCGCCCCGGACGCCCCGTACCCGTCTCGACCTATCGCGTGCAGCTGCGCCCACCGGCGGAAGGCCACCCCGGCTTCGGCTTCGACGACGCGGCGCGGATCGCGACCTACCTCGCAGACCTGGGGGTCACGCATCTCTACTGCTCGCCCTACCTGCAGGCCGCGCCAGGGTCGGCGCACGGCTACGACGTCGTGGACCACAGCCGGCTGAGCGACGAGCTCGGGGGCCAGCCGGCGTTCGACCGGATGGCCGCCTCCTGCCGGGACGCAGGGCTCGGGATCGTGCTCGACATCGTGCCCAACCACATGGCCGTGAGCCCGCCGCAGTCGCAGAACGCCCAGTGGTGGTCGGTCCTGCGCGAAGGGCAGGCCTCGCCGTACGCGCAGTGGTTCGACATCGACTGGGGCGGCGACGGGCGCGTGCTGGTGCCGGTGCTGGGCGGACCGCTCGCCCAGGTGGCAAGCGATCTCGAGCTGCTGGCCGACCGCGTCCGCTACTTCGAGCACGAGCTACCGATCACGCCCGGCACGAGAGTCGACAACGACGTGCTGGCCACGCTCGCTGCCCAGCACTATCGGTTGGCCGACTGGCGGGAGGCCAGGGACGCGCTGAACTACCGCCGGTTCTTCGACGTCACCGAGCTCGCCGGCGTACGCGTGGAGTTACCTGCCGTGTTCGAGGCCACCCACCAGCTGGTGCTCGACCAGGTGGCGGCCGGTGTCATCGACGGCCTGCGGGTCGACCACCCGGACGGGCTCGCCGACCCCGGGGGCTACCTGGACCAGTTGTCAGCTGCCACCGGCAGCTCCTGGGTGGTCGTGGAGAAGATCCTCGAACCGGGCGAGGAGCTGCCGCGGGGCTGGCAGACCGCCGGGACCACCGGTTACGACGTCCTCAACGATGTGCTCGGGCTGTTCGTCGACCCGGCAGGTGAGCAGCCCCTCACCGCCATGTGGAACGAGGTCACCGGGGACGACGCGAGCTATGCGCAGGTCGTGGCACGCACCAAGCGGCTGATCCTGTCCGACGTGCTGCCGGCCGAGGTGAACCGGCTGACCGACGTCGCGATGCGCGTGTGCGAGCTGCACCCGTCGTTGTGGAACATCTCGCGGGCAGCGCTGCGCGAGGCGCTGGTCGAGGTGCTCGCCTCGTTCGGCGTCTACCGGGCGTACCTGCCTGCGGGCGGTCCGGCCGGGCCGGTCGCCCGAGAGCACGTGGCCCACGCCGTCGACGCTGCGAGAGCCTGGGCGCCCGAGCGGGCAACCGAGATCGACCTCGTCCAGCGGCTCGTCCTGGCCGAGGGGCCGCCCGGACCCGCGGCGCAGGAGTTCGTCACCCGCTTCCAGCAGACCTGCGGACCGGTGATGGCGAAGGGTGTCGAGGACACCGCCTTCTACCGCTACCTGCGACTGACCGCGCTCAACGAGGTCGGCGGTGACCCAGGCCGGTTCGGGCTGACGACCGGGCAGTTCCACGAGGCCAACCTGGCCCGGCAGCGGGACTGGCCGCTGACGATGACGGCCCTGTCGACGCACGACACCAAGCGGTCCGAGGACGTACGCGCCCGGCTCGTGCTGCTGTCGCAGTGCCCGCAGGAGTGGCGGGAGGGCGTCGGGCGCTGGGCCGCCATGGCGAAGGCCTACCGCGTGCCGGCCGGCCCGGACCCGGCCACCGAGCAGCTGGTCTGGCAGACGCTCGTCGGGGCCTGGCCGCTGAGCGCAGACCGCGCGGCCGCCTACCTCGAAAAGGCCACCCGAGAGGCGAAGGACGGCACATCCTGGGTCGACCCGGTGCCAGACTTCGACCGGGCCCTCGAGGCCTTCGTGCGTGGCGTGCTCGGTGACGCACCCTTGTGCGAGGACATCGCGGCCTTCGTGGAGCGGCTGGCTCCGGCCTGGCAGATGACCGCGCTCGCGCAGAAGGCGATCCAGCTGACGGTGCCGGGGGTCGCCGACACCTATCAAGGCACCGAGCTGTGGGACCTGTCCCTGGTCGACCCGGACAACCGGCGGCCGGTCGACTGGGAGCAGCGACGCCGGCTGCTCGCCGCGACCACCGGCCCCCCGTCCCCGGTCGATGCGACGGGAGCGGCGAAGCTGCATCTGGTCGCCCGCCTGCTCCGGCTGCGACGCGACACCCCCGAGCTGTTCCTGGCCGGGTCCTCCTACGAGCCGCTGGACGTCGGCGAGCGTGCGGTCGGCTTCCTGCGAGCCGGCCGGCTGGCGACGGTCGCGCCGATCCGGGCGCTGGCGGTCACCGACAGCGGCTGGGGTGCGGACAGCGCCCTGCTGCCGCCCGGGCGCTGGCAGGACGTCTTCACCGGAGGGACCCACGTCGGCGGCGAACTCCGCTTGGCCGACCTGCTCGGCGACTTCCCGGTCGCCGTCCTGCTGCGCTCCGAGGAGGGCTGATGACCACCTTTCGGGTGTGGGCCCCGACGGCGACCACTGTCGAGGTCGAGGTCGACGGTGAGCGCCGGGACCTGGTCGCCGACACCGGCGACTGGTGGCAGCTGGCCGTCGACAGCGCCGGCGCCGGCAGCGACTACGCCTACCTGCTCGACGGCGGTGAACCTCGACCCGACCCGCGCAGCGCCTGGCAGCCGCACGGCGTGCATGGCCCGTCCCGGGTCGTCGACCATGCCGCCTTCGCCTGGAGCGACTCGTCCTGGCGGGGCCTGCCCCTGGCGGGCTGCGTGTTGTACGAGCTGCACGTTGGCACTTTCACCCCGGAAGGCACCTTCGACGCCGCCGCCGGCCGGCTGGACCACCTCGTCGAGCTGGGCATCTCGGCGGTCGAGCTGCTGCCCTGCAACGCCTTCGCCGGCCGGTGGGGATGGGGCTACGACGGCGTCGCCTGGTTCGCGGTGCACGACCCGTACGGCGGGCCGGAGGGGCTGAAGCGCTTCGTCGACGCCTGCCACGCGCGCGGCCTCGGCGTCGTGATGGACGTGGTGCACAACCACCTCGGCCCGGCCGGGAACTACCTCGGCGAGTTCGGCCCGTACCTCACCGACGCCCACACCACGCCCTGGGGTTCGGCCGTCAATCTCGACCGGGCCGGGTCGGACGAGGTGCGCCGCTACGTCATCGACAACGCCCTCATGTGGCTGCGCGACTACCACCTGGACGGTTTGCGCCTGGACGCCGTGCACGCGCTTGTCGACGAGCGGGCGACGCACCTGCTGGAGGAGTTGTCCTTCGAGGTCGAGGCGCTCGGCGCCAGGTTGCACAAACCGCTGTTCCTCATCGCCGAGAGTGACCTGAACGACGCCCGGATGGTGAGCTCGCGCGAGGCCGGCGGCAACGGCCTGGACGCGCAGTGGGCCGACGACGTGCACCACGCCCTGCACGCGAACCTCACTGGCGAGACCGCCGGCTACTACGGCGACTTTGCCGGTCTTCCGGCTCTCGTCAAGGTGCTGACCGGCGTGTTCCTGCACGACGGCACGTGGTCGTCCTTCCGTTCGCGCACCCACGGACGCCCCGTCCCGCCGACCGTGTCGGGGCACCGGTTCGTGGCCTACCTGCAGGACCACGACCAGGTCGGCAACCGGGCCACCGGCGACCGCATCTCGATGATGCTGTCCGACGGTCTGCTTCGGGTCGGGGCCGCGCTGGTGCTCACCTCGCCGTTCACACCGATGCTCTGGATGGGTGAGGAGTGGGGGGCGCGCACCCCCTGGCAGTTCTTCTCCGACCATGACGGCGAACTCGGCGACGCCGTGCGAAAGGGAAGGCGGGCGGAGTTCGCCGCGCACGGCTGGGCCACCGAGGACATCCCGGACCCGCAGGCCGAGTCGACCGTACGCGCCTCGACCCTCGACTGGGCCGAGCTCGACCAGGAGCGTCACGCCGGCCACCTGGCGTGGACCCGGGAACTGATCGCGCTGCGGCGGCTGCGCCCCGAGCTGTCGGACGGCCGGCGCGACCGCGTCGAGGTGACGCACGACGACGGCAGCTGGCTCGTCGTGCGGCGCGGCCGGGTGGCGGTCGTGTGCAACCTGGGCCGCGACCGGCGGACGGTGCCCCTGCCCGGCAGCCCGCAGGCGGTGCTGCTGTCCAGCGAGCGCGGCTTCGTCTACTCGGGCGGTGCGGCCGAGCTCGACGGGGAGTCGGTGCTGGTGCTCGAGCTGACCGACTGAGCTCCCGGTCGATTGCCTCAGCCGCAGACGGGCACGCTGCCGGCCATGCGCATCGTCGTCACGGGAGCCACCGGCAACGTCGGCTCCGCCCTGCTCCCGCAACTGCTCGCCGAACCGCAGGTCACCTCGGTGGTGGCCCTGGCCCGGCGACTGCCGCCCGAGCCCGACCCGCGTGCGGAGTGGCACGCGCTGGACGTCGCCGAGGACGACCTCGTCCCCGTCATGTCCGGCGCGGACGTCGTCATCCACCTGGCCTGGCTGCTCCAACCGGCCCACGACCCGGACGAGATGCGGCGGGTCAACGTCCGCGGCACCCGACGCGTCCTGGACGCCGTCGCCGTCGCCGGCGTGCCGGCGTTCGTCCACGCCTCGTCCGTCGGGGCGTACTCGCCGGGACCGAAGGCGCCCGCCGCCCCGGAGAGCCACCCCACCTACGGCATCTCGACGTCGAGCTACAGCCGGCACAAGGCCACGGCCGAGCGCATGCTGGACGCGTTCGAGACCGAGCACCCCGAGCGGCGGGTGGTGCGGATGCGTCCCGCGTTCATCCTGCAGGCCAGCGCCGGCAGCGAGATCGCGCGCTACTTCCTCGGCCCGCTCGTGCCTCAGTCGCTGGTGCGCCAGTCGCTGTTGCCGTTCGTGCCCGACGTCAAAAACCTCGCCTTCCAGGCGGTGCACTCCTCGGACATGGCAAGGGCGTACGTCCTGGTGTGCACCCGTCCGGTCACCGGCGCCTTCAACATCGCCGCCGAACCGGTGCTCGACCCGGCCGCTCTCGCCGCGATTCTCGGCGCCCGCCGGCTGCGGGTGCCAGCGGTCGCCCTGCGCGCACTGGTCGCTGTGACGTGGCGGTTGCGGCTTCAGCCGACCGACCCGGGCTGGGTCGACCTCGCCCTGCGCACGCCCCTTCTCGACACCACGCGGGCCCGCACCGAGCTGGACTGGGAGCCGGCGGTGGACGGGGCACAGGCGCTGCTCGAGGTGCTGCACGGCATCGCCACCAGACAGGGCGGCGACTCCCCCGTGTTGCGACCGCGCGCGTCCGGTCCGGGCCGGGTTCTCGAGGTCGTCCGCGCTCTGGTGCCGGGAGTGCGCGGCGCAGGCTGAGAGTCAGCCTGACCGGGCCTGTCTGGCCAGTGCGGTCAGCCGGCTGAGGGCGCGCAGGTACTTCTTGCGATAGCCCCCGCGCAGCAGGTCCTCGGGGAAGAGCTGGTCCAGCGCCACCCCGCTGGACAGCACCGGGATGTCCCGGTCGTACAGCCGGTCGGCCAGGACCACGAGGCGCAGCGCATCGACCTGGTCGGTCACCGGCCGTACGCCCGTCAGGCCGACGAGTGGAACCCCGTCGACCAGCGCGCCGTAGCGCGAGGGATGCAGGCTGGCCAGGTGGGCGAGCAGGTCGTCGAAGTCGTCGCAGGTAGAACCTCGTCGGCCGGACGTGCCCGCGACCACGCCCGCGTCGTCGGCCGGCGGCGGTGCGGCCGGCTGCCCACGGTGGCGGTAGTCCTCACCGTCGATCCGGATCGAATCGAAATAGCTTGCCAGCCCCTGGATCTCGCGCAAGAAGTCCTGTGCCGCGAACCGTCCTTCCCCGAGCGACCCGGGCAGCGTGTTGGAGGTGGCGGCGACACGCACGCCGGCCTCGACGAGCCTGGAGAGCAGGCTCGACACGAGCACCGTGTCACCGGGGTCGTCGAGCTCGAACTCGTCGATGGCCAGCAGCCGGTGGCCCGACAGCGCCTCCACCGTCGCCCCGAAGCCGAGCGCCCCGACGAGATGGGTGAGCTCGACGAACGTCCCGTACGCCTTCGGCGCGGGGCCCTCGTGCCAGAGCGAGGCCAGCAGGTGGGTCTTGCCGACGCCGAACCCTCCGTCGAGATAGACGCCGGGGCGGCCCGGAGGGGCGCGGCGGCGGCCGAGCAGCCGGGTCGGCCGGGGCTCCAGGGTCGTGACGAAGCGGCGCAGCGTGTCGACGGCCACCTGCTGCGAGGGCTGCGCGGGATCAGGGAGGTAGGTCTCGAAGCGGGCAGCGTCGAAGCGGGGCGGCGGCACCATGGCGGCGACCAGCTTGTCGGGTGGGACGACCGGGACGCGATCGACCAGTCGGGCTGCGCTCACCGGCGCGGGCTCAGTCGCCTTCGGCGTCACCCTCGGCCGACTTCCCGGCGTCCTGATCGGCAGGTCTGGCGTTCGACTCCTGCTCCTCGGCGCCGGTCCCGGCCGGCGCGCCGTAGGTCGTGCCCGGTGACGGATCGCCCGGCTCGAAGTCCGACGCGGTCTTGCCGGTCGCCGACAGACCGGCACCGGCGAGGTCTGGATCAGGCTGGGGTTCGCTCATGCCGGCGTCCCTACCCACCGCCTGGCCGCCGTCACGTCCTACGGTCGTGCGCATGACCGCCGGCGCCGACCCGTCCGTCGTGGGCCGATACCTCGCCACCGCGCTCGGCGATCCTGACTGGCAGGACTGCGAGGTCGGTCTGATCGCGGGTGGCAAGAGCAACCTGACGTACCGCGTGGTCTCCGCCGCCGGCGCGGTCGTGCTGCGCCGGCCGCCGCTGGGGTACGTGTTGCCGACAGCGCACGACATGGTCCGGGAGCACACGGTCATGGCTGCCCTGCAGGGCACCGCCGTGCCGGTGCCGCGGATGCTGAGCCTGTGTACCGACGCCGACCTGCTCGGGCAGTCCTTCTACGTCATGGAGCTGGTCGACGGCCACGTCTGCCGGGAGTCCCTGCCGGCGGGCTACGCGGTGCAGCCCGAGCAGCGGCGCGCGATCGGTGAGGGGCTGATCGAGGTGCTCGCCGCACTGCACGAGGTGGAGCCGGCGGGCGTCGGGCTGGCCGAGTTCGGCCGGCCGGAAGGCTATCTGGAACGGCAGGTACGCCGGTGGGGTCGCCAGTGGGAGGCCACGCGCATCGACGGTCACGACGCGCTCGACGTCCTGGCCGCCGATCTCGCGGCGGCGGTGCCCACCACCCAGCGACACACGGTGGTGCACGGTGACTACCGGCTCGACAACACGATCCTCGACCCGGCCGAGCCCGGCCGGATCGCCGCAGTGCTCGACTGGGAGATGTCGACACTCGGGGACCCGCTGGCCGACCTCGGTGTGCTGCTGGGCTACTGGTCGCAGGCCGACGACGGGACGACCAGGAGGCAGGCGGCGGTCGTGCCGGCCGCGACCGTCCTCGAGGGCTTCCCGACCCGGGCCGAGGTCGCGGCGCTCTACGCCGGGCGCACCGGGCTCGACCTGACCCCCCTGCCCTGGTACGCCGCCTTCGCCGCCTTCAAGCTGGCCGTCGTCTGCGCCGGGATCGTCGCCCGGGTTCGCGGCGGCGCCATGGTGGGCTCCGGCTTCGACGACATCGCGGGCCGGATCACCCCGCTGATCGAGATCGGCCGGGCCACGCTCGCCGCCCGGGAGCTCTGACCGTCCGGCGGGCGACCTGCAGCGCCCACAGCACCAGCGGGATCTGCAGCGGCAGTCGCGCCAGAGCCGCCCACCGCGGCACGTCGCCCGGCTCGATCGCCATGTACAGGTTCCCCGGGAACACCGCGACGAACAGCACCGCCGAAGCCAGACCTCCCCCGCGCCGGGTCGCCGGGATCGCCACCGCCGCTGCGCAGGCGAGTTCGGCGATGCCGCTGCCGTAGATCCACGCCCGCGGGTTCGGCAGAAAGGGTGGGATGAGCCCGTCGTAGGAGCCGGGGGAGATGAAGTGGACCAGGCCGGTGGCCGTGAGAAGCGCGGCCAGGGCGTACGGGGAGGCACGCCGCGCCCGCTGTCGCACGCTCACCCCGGCGGGCCCTGCCGTCCCATGGGTAGGACCCTCGCATGCTCCGCGTCGCGCTCGTCCTCCTGCTCGTCGCAGGGTGCGCCGCCCCGGGCCGGTCCGCGCCGGTACGCCTGGCGTACACGGTCACCGGTGAGGGACCCGTGGTCGTCCTGCTGCACGGCCATCCGCAGACGGCCGCCTCCTGGCGGGCGGTCGCGCCGGCGCTGGCCGAGCGCCACCGCGTCGTCGTCGTCGACCAGCGGGGTCAGGGCGATTCGCCCGCACCCGACGGCGACTACGACGTCAGCAGCCGGGCCGATGACGTCGCGGCCCTCCTGCGGGAGCTCGGCGTGACCCGGGCGTCAGTCGTCGGCACAGACCTCGGCGGGCAGGTGGCTTTCGCCCTCACCCGCGACAACCCCGGCCTGGTCGAACGGTTGGCGGTGCTCGAAGCAGTGATCCCCGGCACCGCAGCGGCGGCCGGACCGCTGTCCGCGCCGCACATCGCCCGGCACGCCGACGTGGATCGCATGGTCGAGCGCACCCGCGGCCGGGAGGCCCAGCACGTGCGCGACTTCGTCTGCGCGGCCCGCAACCCGTGCCCCTACCCGCCGGACCTGATCGCCGAGTCCGCAGCTGCACTGCGCCGGCCGGGTCACCTGCGGGGGGCCTTCGCGCCGTATGAGGAACTCACCGCGCCCTCAGACGATCCCGGCCGGGTCACCGTTCCGGTGCTGGCCGTCGGCGGGTCGCGCGGAATCGGTGGACTGCCGGCCGCGAGCCTGCGCGAGGTCGCGGACGACGTGACGGAGGTCGTGCTACCGGGGGCGACCCACTGGCTCGCCGAGGAGGAGCCGGCTGCGCTGGTCGCCGCGCTCGGGCCGTTCCTGGCCGGTAGTCGCTGAGGCCTGGGCCGTCCGACGAGGCGGCAAGCGGGTGTCAGGAAGCGGCGCGCGTGGCGAGGCGAGCAGTTGCCTCTCCCAGCCTCGAGCCATCAGGTCTTGCGGGCGCGACGACGGACAGGCCCCCAACATGCCCGATCAGGAAACCGAAGCCATGCAACCGCGGGACGCCTTCGGTGAACTCGCCCGCATCACTCTCGCGGATCACTCCGTGGACAGCGTCATGGACAAGATCGCGACCTTGACCAAGCGTGCGGTCCCAGGCGCCCATGAGGCGTCGGTGACCCCTGGTCGAAGGCGGCACGGCGAAGACGGTGGCGTTCACCGGGCCGTTGGCCAACAAGCTCGACGAGCGGCAGTACGCGCACGGCTACGGCCCGTGCCTCGACTCCATTGCCGGTGGCGAGCCGGTCCTGAGGGCATCCTCATGGGGGATCGCCGCTGCGGCGCCGACGAGGCGTTCACGATCCTGGTGCGACTGTCGCAGGACACGAACCGCAAGCTCCGCGACGTCGCCGAGGCTCTCGTGGCCCGGGCCGACGGCAGCGAGACGAGCGGCGGCTGACGCCGCGTCGCGCGCCGGCCCTGCTGCCGCTCGGCCCGACCGCGACCCGCGCACCTGGGAAGATGCCGGCATGGACCTGCCAGTTCTGCCTCCCGTCAAGCCGATGCTGGCGAAGTCCGTCGCGGAGGTGCCGACCGGGGAGTTCCTCTACGAGCCGAAGTGGGACGGCTTTCGCTGCATCGTCTTTCGTGACGGCGACGACGTCGAGCTCGGCAGCCGCAACGAACGCCCGCTCACCCGCTACTTCCCGGAGGTCGTCGAGGCGGTACGCGCGCAGCTGCCCGACCGGTGCGTCGTCGACGGCGAGATCGTCATCGCCGGGGCCCGCGGCCTGGACTTCGAGGCGCTGCTGCAACGCGTGCATCCGGCCGACTCCAGGGTGCGGATGCTCGCGGCGACGACGCCGGCCTCCTTCGTCGCCTTCGACCTGCTTGCGCTGGAGCAGGATTCGCTGCTCGCCCGGCCGCAGGGCGAACGGCGGCAGCTGCTGGAGCAGGCACTCGCGACGTCCGCACCCCCGGTCCATCTCACGCCCGCGACGACAGACCCGGCGCTGGCCCGGCAGTGGTTCACCGTCTTCGAGGGCGCCGGCCTGGACGGGGTGATCGCCAAACCCCTGTCCGGGGGCTACTCCCCCGACAAGCGAACGATGCTGAAGGTCAAGCACGCTCGTACGGCTGACTGCGTCGTCGGGGCGTTCCGATGGCACAAGAGCGGCCCGGTGGTCGGCTCGCTGGTGCTCGGGCTCCATGACGAGGCCGGAGCACTGCAGCACGTCGGGGTCGCCGCGTCGTTCTCGATGGCGCGGCGGGCCGAGCTGGTCGAGGAGCTCCGCCCGTACCTGCTCGGGGAGGGCGGGGGCCACCCGTGGCTCGGCGAGCTCGGCTCCGAGCGGCGGCCCGGTGGCGAGCCGTCCCGGTGGAACCGGGACAAGGACATGGCCTTCGTTCCGCTACGGCCCGAGCTCGTGGTCGAGGTGGCGTACGACCACATGGAGGGCGCGCGCTTTCGCCACACCGCACAGTTCCGGCACTTCCGGCCCGACCGCACACCCGAGTCCTGCACGTACGCGCAGCTGGAGCGGCCGGTGCGGTTCGACCTCGGCGAGGTTCTCGGCGCCTGAGGACGGACCCTCCTCGGTATCGTCGCCGACCGTGTCCGCCACCCTCGTCGCGTCCGACCTGACCGTCGTCCGCGGCCCGTCGCTGGTGCTGTCCGGCGTCTCACTCACCGTGGCGCCCGGCGCCCGCATCGGGGTCGTCGGACCCAACGGCGCCGGCAAGACCACCCTGCTCACCGCGCTCGCCGGTGGGTTGCAGCCCGACACCGGATCGGTGTCGCTGGCCCCGCGCACCGCCACCGTCGGCCTGCTGCCGCAGGAGCCGGACCGGCGACCGGGAGAGACGCTGGCAGCTTTCCTGGCCCGACGGACCGGCGTCGCCGCAGCACAGGTCGCACTGGACGAGGCGACGGCAGCGCTGTCCGAGGGCCGGGACGGACCCGACTACAACGAGGCGCTCGAGCGATGGCTCGACCTCGGCGGCGCCGACCTGGACGTGCGCGCCGAGCAGGTCTGCGCCGATCTCGGCCTGCCGCTGAACCTGCTGGAAGTGCAGACGCTCTCGCTGTCAGGGGGACAGGCAGCCCGGGCGTCGCTCGCCTCGGTGCTGCTCTCCCGCTACGACGTGTTCCTGCTGGACGAGCCGACCAACGACTTGGACTTCGCCGGGCTCGAGCGACTCGAGAGGTTCGTGCGGGGACTCCAGTCCGGCCTCGTCGTGGTCTCCCACGACCGCGAGTTCCTCTCCCGCACAGTGACTTCCGTGCTCGATCTCGACAAGCCGACCCGGACTGCGACGTTGTTCGGCGGCGGTTACGACGCCTATCTGGAGGAGCGCGCGCGGCGCCGGACGCAGGCCCGCGAGCAGTACGAGGACTACGAGGACAAGCGGTCGGGACTGGTCGACCAGGCGCAGCGCCAGCGGGAGCAGTCGGTACGCGGCGCCGTGCGCGCCAAGCGCCGGATGCCCGACAACGACCGCGCCGCGAAGGGCGCCCGCATCGAGGCGGCGACACATGCGGCCGGCCGGGTCAAGACGATCGAGTCCCAGCTGCGCCACCTCGACGAGGTCCCGGAACCGCGCAAGCAGTGGCAGCTGCAGATGTCCATCGCCGCCGCACCACGCGGCGGCGACGTCGTCGCGGTGCTGGCCGGTGCAGTCGTGGAGCGCGGCGCCTTCACCCTCGGACCGGTTGACCTGCAGGTCTCCTGCGGCGAACGGATCGCCGTCGTCGGAGCGAACGGGTCCGGCAAGACCACCCTGCTGGAGGCGCTGCTCGGCCGGCTGCCGCTGACCTCCGGCCGGCAGTCACTCGGACCCGGCATCTCCATCGGCGAGCTGGACCAGGGACGGGCGCGTTTCCGCGGAAACGTCTCCGTGGTCGAGCTGGTCGAGCAGGCGACCTCGTGGCCCGCATCGGAGGTGCGGACGCTGCTCGCGAAGTACGGGCTGAAGGCCGACCACGTGAACCGCCCCGCCGCGACGCTGTCACCCGGCGAGAAGACGCGCGCCGGCCTCGCGCTGCTGCAGGCTGTCGGCGTGAACTGCCTCGTCCTCGACGAGCCGACCAACCACCTCGACCTGGCCGCGATCGAGCAGCTCGAGCAGGCACTGACGGTGTACGACGGCGCGCTGCTGCTCGTCACGCACGACCGCCGGATGCTCGCCGCGGTCGCGCTCGACCGCACCGTCACGGTCGAGGCTGGCAGACTCCGCGAGTGACGACGACCCCGCTCGACGACCTGATCGAGCTGCTGGACCTCGAGCAGATCGAGCTCGACATCTTCCGCGGCAAGCAGCCGCAGGACTCGATGCAGCGGGTGTTCGGCGGCCAGGTGGCTGGTCAGGCCCTCGTCGCTGCGGGGCGGACCGTGCCGGAGGAGCGCGCGGTGCACAGCCTGCACGCCTACTTCCTGCGGCCCGGTGACCCGAGCATCCCGATCGTGTACGAGGTCGACCGCATCCGGGACGGGCGCAGCTTCACCACCCGGCGCGTGGTCGCCATCCAGCGCGGCAAGCCGATCTTCAACCTGTCGGCCTCCTTCCAGCTGTCCGAGGCCGGGATCGAGCACCAGTTCCCGATGCCGGAGGTGCCGGCGCCCGAGACGCTGACGACGCTTCCCGAGCGGATGAAGCCCTACGCCGACGAGATGGGCGGCTGGTACAGCCGGCCCCGCGCGATTGACGCCCGCTACGTCGACGAGCCGCCGCGGGTGGCGATGGAGCTCGGTCACCGCAAGCCCAGCTCGCGGGTGTGGATGCGGGCCGACGGCACCCTTCCCGACGACCCGCTGCTGCATGTATGCGCCGTGACGTTCGCCAGCGACATGACCCTGCTGGACTCCACGCTGCTCAACCACGGGCTCGCGTGGGGCACCGGTGAGGTCCTGGGCGCGAGCCTGGACCACGCCATGTGGTTCCACCGGCCGTTCCGCGCCGACCAGTGGTGGCTCTACGACCAGGAGTCGCCGTGGGCGGGAGCCGCCCGAGGCCTCGCCCGAGGCTCGATCTTCACCCGCGACGGGCAGCTGGCGGTCAGCGTCGTGCAGGAGGGGCTGCTCCGGATCCCGACCCGGTGACCGGCCCGGCCCGCCTGTTGATCATCCGCAGGCTGGCCGTCGTCAGGGGCAGGCCGACGGCGTGAGGACGGTGATCCTGCGGATGATCAACGCGTGGGGGCTGGGGTCACCCCGGCGGGCGGGACTTGGCGCGCGACGGCTGTACGCGCAGCGGCTCGCCCTCCATCTTCGGGAACTGCGGCGGGTACGGCGCCTCGCCGTCACCTTGCCGGTCGTACATCTCGAGCAAGGGCGCAAGGTCGTGCGCCACGTCGTCGATCGCCGCGTGCACGTCGCCGAGCACGGCGAAGCGGTCCCGCATCGTCCAGATGTCGAAGTCACCGATCTCGCAGTCGGGCAGCTCCGCCCAGGTGACCGGCGCCGACACCGTGGCCTGCGGCCGAGCGCGCACGCTGTAGGCCGAAGCAATCGTCTGGTCGCGGGCCATCCGGTTGAAGTCCAGGAACACCCGTTCCCCCCGCTCCTCCTTCCACCACTTCGCGGTGGCGAGGTCGGGGCGCCGGCGCTCCACCTCGCGCGCCACCGCGAGCGCCGCGTGGCGTACATCGGTGAAGGTGTGCTCGGGGGCGACCCGGACGTAGACGTGAACACCCTTGCTGCCGCTGGTCTTCGGAAACGCCAGGTAGCCCAGCTCCGCGAAGACCGCGCGGACCTCCAGAGCGATCTCGAGAATGTCCGGCCAGCCGGTGCCCGGCATCGGGTCGAGGTCGATGCGCAGTTCGTCGGGCGACTCGACGTCCGAGCGCCGCGAGGGCCAGGGATGGAAGTCCAGGCATCCGGTGTTCGCGGCCCACATCACGTGGGCGACGTCGACGGGGCACAGCTCGGTCGCCGACCGCCCGCTGGGAAAGGCCACGGTGGCCGTCTCGATCCACGGCGGCCGGTTGTCGGGGACCCGCTTCTGGTAGATCGCCGGCGCCTCCGCCCCGCCCGGGTGGCGCTTGAGCACCGTCGGCCGCTCCCGCAGCGCGCGCACGATGCCGTCGGCGACCGACAGGTAGTACTCGACGAGGTCCAGCTTGCGGCCGCGGCCCTCCGGCAACCCGGAGAAGTAGGTCTTGTCGGGATTGGTCACCTTGACCGTTCGCATCCCGGTCGGGGTGTCGACCTCGAGCTCGACGAAGGGGCTCGCCATCAGCGGTTCACCCCTCACACCAGCCGGACATCGACGCCGAGCAGGCCGACCATGTCGGCGTCCCGGGTGTGCCGCGTCGTGGCGCCGATGAGGCTGTCCGCCGGCCGGTAGCGCCGACCGTAACTCCGGCTTCAAATCTGCGGGAACGTTGTCGCCACCGCTCGAGCGTAGCAGCGACGTGTTACGCAAGGGATCGTGGAATGTCCGGCGGCCACACCGCGCTGAGACTGTCATGGGCGACGACACGAGCTACCCCGTACAGAAATCCGACGAGCAGTGGCGAGCGGAGTTGAGCAAGCAGGAGTACGCCGTGCTCCGCCGGGCCGGGACCGAGCGTCCCTTCACCGGGGAGTACAACGACACGAAGACGACCGGCGTCTACTCCTGTCGCGCCTGCGGCAACGAGCTCTTCCGCAGCGAGACGAAGTTCGACTCGCACTGCGGCTGGCCGAGCTTCTACGCGCCGAGCAGTACGGACGCGGTCGAGCTCCGCAAGGACTACACCCTCGGCATGGTCCGCACGGAGGCGCTGTGCGCGCGGTGCGGATCGCACCTCGGGCACCTGTTCGACGACGCCCCGCAGACACCGACCGGGGACCGCTACTGCATGAACAGCGTCAGCCTGCGCCTCGAGCCGGCGGCACCCGAGAGCTGAGCGCGCCCCCCCGACTTTCACTCCGGGACAGACACCCCTAAAGTCGACGGGTGACCGACCTGTTGATCGTGACGACGCGCTCGCGACTGCACAGCGCCAGACACTTCCCGCTCATGTTCGTCATGACCCGGCGGGTCCGCCGGCAGCTGGCGAAGACCGAGGGCCTGGTCCGGTGGGCCAGCGTCGTCTCCAGCCCGACCGAGTTCTGGACGATCACCGCCTGGAACAGTCGCCACTCCATGCAGGAGTTCATGCGCTCCGACGCCCACGGCGACATCATGTGGGACTTCGACAAGCTGCTGAGCTCGCTGTGGCTGGTCCGCTGGCGACCGACCGAGCGGGAGACCGGTACCTGGGCCGGCACCACCCTCGCCCCGCACGCGACTCCCGTGAAGCCTCCGGTGAAGGACCAGTTCGCCTGGCCGGCGGCCGCGCACCTGGTGCCGCCGCTGACCGACTCGGTCGGCCCCGACGGCCGGATCAGCTTCGACGCCTCGCCGGAGGCCCGGCGCAACCGCGAGATGATCCAGGGAGTCGGTGGCGCGGTGCTGAGCGTCCAGACCAACCGCCTGCAGGCGCCTCTCGCATTGCTGCGCCTGGCCCGTCAGCGGCGCCAGATGTTCGCCGACCCGGCGCTGCTGCGCAGCGTCGTGGGCCTCGGCAGCGGCGGCTCCTGCTATCTGCTGAGCGTCTGGCGGTCGCCGGAGGAGGCTGCGGGCCTGCTCGACAGCGACTGGGCGGAGCGCATGCGCCAGCGCTACGGTGACCGGTTCTGGGCCAACGAGTGGCTTCCGGAGAGCGAGTTCGGCAACTGGGACGGCCTGCGGCTAAGAGGTGAGCGGCTGCGTGTCCCGCACCAGCCGGGCGCGGCCTGACCGGTCGCGCATGAGCCCCGCTCCAGCGGGCAGACTGGTAGGCGAGTCCCTCTCCCGGGATCTCGGAGAGTGGGTCGTATGCTCATCGCCGGCGGGCGACGCGTGCGCGTCGAGCTTTCCGCCGAGCCGACCAGCGCAGTCGCCGCCCGGCGCCTGGTGCAAGGAGCGCTCGACGGCTGGCAGTTGCAGCACCTGTCGGACACCGCCACATTGCTGGTCAGCGAGCTGGCCGCCAACGTCGTCCTGCATGCCGGGACCAGCTTTCTCGTGGAGGCCGAGCGGCGGGGCGAGAACGTCCGCATCAGCGTCTTCGACTGCTCGACGGCTGGCCTCAGCCGGCGGCGGTACGGCCCCGAGGCCGGCACCGGACGGGGCCTGGCGCTGATCGACGTGCTGGCCACGAGCTGGGGGACGAGCGCGGACGTCCGGCCGTGGGCCAAGGTCGTGTGGTTCGAGCTGGCCACCGATCCGGCCGCCCTGCCCGAACCGGGCGAGGGCGCTCTGCTCGACTGCTGGTCGGGCTGAGCGCTAGGGCAGCCCCGCCACGACGTCCGCGACGGTCTTGCGGATGCCGGAGTAGAACGGCGTCTCCAGCTTGGTGTGCAGCCGGGCCCGCGAGCTGCGCAGCGCCCGCAGGCAGTCGGTGATGCGGTGCATCTGGTCCGCCTCGAACGCGAGCAGCCACTCGTAGTCGCCCAGCCCGAAGGCCGCGACGGTGTTGGCACGCACGTCTTCGTACTCCCTGCCCATGATCCCGTGCTCGGAGAGCATGCCCTTGCGCTCGTAGTCGGGCAGCAGGTACCACTCGAGCGAGCGGTTGAACGGGTAGACGCAGACGTACTTGCGCGGGTCCTCGCGGCGGACGTAGGCCGGGATGTGGTTGCGGTTGAACTCCGCCGGCCGGTGGATGCCGATGCTCGACCACACCGGCGACAGGTGGCGCCCGAGGCTGGTCTGCCGGAAGCGGTTGTAGGTGTCCTGCAGGACGTCGACGTCCGGGCAGGTCCACCAGATCAGCAGCTCGGCATCGGACTTGAAGCCGGCGACGTCATAGGTGCCGCGGGTGTAGACGTCCTTCTGCAGCGCCGCGTCGAGGAACTGCTGGGTCTCGTCCGCCAGTGACTGTCGCGAGCCCTCCGGCAGCGGCGTGGTCGCCGTGAAGACGGCGTACATCGTGTAGAGGAGCTGGTCGTTGAGCTCCCGCGCCTTGGTGGTCTCCGAGCGGTCAGGCATGACCCCCATGATGCCCGAGCGCGGTGCGCGCTGCCTCCCGCCCGCTGCGGGCGCAGGCCGGAACACCCACCCCGTCGTACGCCGCGCCGGCGACGGCCAGCGCCGGGTGCCGCGCCACGGCTTCGCGGGTGCGGCGTACGCGGTCCAGATGTCCCACGGCGTACTGCGGTAACCCGCCACCCCACCGGGTGACCCGGCTGTCGACCAGGCGGGGCACCGGACCCACGGCCTGGTGCAGCTCACGGTGCACGATCGTCACCAGCTCCGCGTCGTCCCGCTGGAGCTCGGCGTTCTCGCCGAAGCGGCCCACACTGGCCCGCAGCACCGCGTGGGCGCCGCCGAGGTGCGCCCACTTGCGCGAGGAGAAGGTGACCGCCTTTGTCACGTGGCCGTCGACGGCCGGCACGAGGTAGCCGCTGCCGCGACCGGGTGTCGGGCCCTCGAGGACCAGCGTGACGATCGCGACACTGGCGTAGTCGAGCGCCGCGAGGTCCTCGGTCGCGATCAGGCCGGTCAGCAGCCGGGCCGCGGGCGCGGCGGGCACGGCGAGGACGACGGCGTCGGCATCGAGCGAGGCCGGTGCGGCGGCTGAGCCGGTGGTGAGGCGCCAGCCGGTCGGAGTGCGGACCAGCTCGCGCACGGTGGTGCGGAGCCGCACATCGGCCCCGGCGGCGAGGGCGACTGCCGCGGGTAGGCGACCGAGACCACCTGACAGGGAGGCGAACAGCGGCCCGTCGGTGGGCGGTGCCTTGGCCCGGGCCTCGCGCGCTGCCAGCAGGAGGCTGCGGTGACGGGCGGCGGGCGCGACGAACTGCGGCAGTGTCGCGCGCAGCGACAGCAGGTCGGCGCGTCCGGCGTAGACGCCGCCGAGCAGGGGGTCGACGAGGCGGTCGACCACCTCGCGGCCGAACCGGCGCGCGACGAGGTCCCCGACGCTGACGTCGTGGTGGACCGGGGCCCCGGGCAGGAGCAGGTCCAGCGGGACGCGCCACAGGCCGGCTGCGGACAGCAGCTCGCTGCGGGCCAGCGCGGCCAGGTCGGTCGGCAGCCCGAGCAGTGTCCCGGCCGGCAGGTCGTGCATCCGGCCGCGACTCCAGATGCCGGCCTGCCCGGTGGCCGGCGCGACCAGGTCTTGCTCGAGTCCGGCGGCCCGGGCCAGCGCCGGGCCGTCCGGCAGGCGGGTGAGCATCGAGTCGGCGCCCTCGTCGACGGCGAGCCCGCCGACCTCGCTGACCGCCACCTTGCCACCGAGTCGGGCCGCTGCCTCGAGCACGACGACCTCGGCGTCCGGCCGCAGCGTGCGCGCCTCCAGCGCGGCGGCCAGCCCGGCGATGCCCCCACCGACGACGACGACCCGCACGCCGGGCAGCGTAGGGCGCGGACTTCGCTCCCCACCCGGAGCTGCCCGGCCGGGCGGGGAGCAGCCGCCGCGGCTGCCCGCGGACTTCGCTCCCCAACCGCAGTCGCCCCGCCCGGCGGGGAGCAACCGCCGCGGCCAGGTGGGGGGACGGTCAGATCGGCGGCGAACCGTGACCGGAGTGAGATGTCGGTCGGGGGAACCTGTGACCTGGCGCGCGCATCGTAGGGCCAGTCCACCCAACCCTGGAGGCCCCCGTGCGCCGCTCCCCCGCCCTTCTCGCTCTCGCCGTCTCGACGGTCCTGCTGGCCGGCTGCGGCGGCGGCAACGGCGCCTCGTCCGACGCTGCTGGCATGTCGCAGCAGGCCCCGCTGCCGGGCGGCGCCGCCGAGGACCGCGACTCCTACGCCGGCGTCGGAGCCCCGCCTGGCGAAGCCACAGCCGGCCAAGCGGGACCCGAGGCGGCGACCGCGCCCGACACCGGCAAGCCAGCCGCCGACGTCGTCGCGGGCCGCGTCGGCCCCGCGGCCTCCGTCATCCGCACCGGCGAGCTCGCCGTCGTCGTCGAGAACGTGCGGATGGCGGCCGACGAGGCGGGCCGCATCCTGCGGGCCGCCGGCGGCAACGTGGAGGCCGAAGAGCGCGGCGACAGCGACCGGAGCGAGTCTGCCGTGCTGCGCCTGCGCGTGCCACCCGAGGCCTTCGACACCACCATCGCCGCCCTCAGCGGTCTCGGCGAGGAGCGCACCCGCCGGCTGGGCAACGACGACGTCACCGAGCAGGTCATCGACCTCGACAGCCGCCTGTCCACCCAGCGGGCGAGCGTCGAGCGGGTCCGGGCGCTGCTGGCCGAAGCAGGAGACCTGCGCGAGGTGGTGGCGATCGAGGCCGAGCTGACCAGGCGCATCGCCGATCTCGAGTCGCTCGAGGCCCGCCTCACCGCGCTGACCGGACAGGTCGACCTGGCCACCATCTCGCTGCGGCTGACCGCAACCGACGCTCCGATCGCCGCCGCCCGCGGCCCGCTCGGCTTCAACGACGGGCTCCACGCCGGCTGGGAGGCAGTGGTGGCTCTGGGTCGCGGGCTCGGGCTCACCGCAGGCGCCCTGCTGCCCTTCTCCCCCGTCCTGGCCGTTGCGGGCTACCTGATCTGGCGGGCGCGGTCCCGCCGCGCCCCCGTCGCTGCCCCGTCGACCTGAGCCGCGGCCCCCGTACGCCCTAAGGTCGAAAGCATGCACCGGCCAGGCAGACCCGCGCTGGTCCTGGTCGCCACCTCGCTGGCGGCGTTCACCGCCACCCTCGACAACACCGTCGTCGCCGTCGCGCTGCGCGACGTCCAGGCCGATCTCGGCGCGGGCGTCGCGCAGCTGCAGGGTGTGGTCACCGCCTACACCGTCGCGCTGGCCGCCCTGCTGCTCACCGGCGGCACCCTCGCTGACGTGGCCGGGCGGCGCCGGGTGTTCCTCGCCGGGCTCGCCGTCTTTGCCGCCGCCTCTGCTGCCTGCGCGCTGGCCGACAGCACGAACTCGCTGATCGTCGCCCGGGCCGTGCAGGGCATCGGCGCCGCGCTGGTGCTGCCGGGCGGGCTCGCGGTGCTGGCCGCGGCCTATCCCGAGCCCGGACCGCGGGCCCGGGCCGTCGGGCTGTGGGCGGCCACCGGCGGTTCGGCCCTGGTCGCCGGCCCCCTTGTCGGCGGGCTGCTCGTCGCGGCCTCCGGCTGGCCGGCCATCTTCTGGGTCAACGTGCCGCTGTGTGCGCTGGTGGCCCTCGCCGTCGCCTTCGCCCCCGCCGGTCCCCCACCCTCGCCGGACCGCCGGCTCGACCTGCCCGGTCAGGCGCTGGTCGCGATCGGGCTGGCGGCAGCGACGTACGCCGTGGTGCTCGCCGGCCGGGACGGGCTCGGGACCCCGGTCGTCGTCGCGTCGGTCCTGGCGACGGTGGCGCTGGTGGCGTTCGCTGCGGTCGAGCGGCGTACGACCGACCCGCTCCTGCCGCTGGAGCTGCTGCGGGAGCGCAGCTTCGCGGGCGCGACGGTCGGTGCGTTCGCCGCCTCGCTCGCGGTCTTCGTCCTGCTGGTGTTCGTCGCGCTGTTCCTGCAGCTGGTGCAGCAGCGGGAGGCACTCGACGCCGCGCTGCGACTGCTCCCGCTCACGCTGGGCCTGGTGGTGACGGCGCCTATCGCGAGCCGGCTCGCCGCGGCGCGCGGCCCGCGGCTGCCGGTCGTCGTCGGGCTGCTGCTGACGGCGCTCGGCGTCGGGCTGACCGGCCTGCGGCTGGACCGGCAGATGGCCGATGCGGAGTTGCTCGCCCTGCTGGGCGTCTGCGGCGTCGGCATCGGCCTGACCACCGCACCGGTGGTCGCCGCTTCACTGGACGCACTCGCACGGAGCCGCTCGGGACTGGCGGCGGCGACCGTCAACGTGGCCCGCGAGCTCGGCGGGGTCGTGGCCATCGCCGGCCTCGGCGCGCTCGTCGTCGCCCGGCTCAGCGACGATCTGCTGCGGCGGCTGATCGGGCTCGGCGTGTCGGGGGGCAACGCGGAGACGCTGGTCGAGGCGTTGCTGGAGGGGGCGTCGCCGGGCGAGGTGCTGCGGCTGTCCGGCGGCGCGGTGCCGCTGGACGTGCTGCTGCAGCTGCGCGGCGCGGCCGAGGCGTCCTACGTCGCGTCGGTACGGGTGGCGCTGGTCGGCGCGGCCGCCGTGCTGCTCGCCTCGGCGCTGTTCTGCGGGCGGACCCTAGAGGCCCGCGTGCACCAGCTCGACGACGCGTAGCAGCGCATCCGGGTCGGTCTCGGGCAGGACCCCGTGGCCCAGGTTGAAGATGTGCCCCTCGGCAGCCTTGCCCTGCTCGAGCGTCTCGCGGACC
The DNA here is from genome assembly GCA_019348355.1 of Actinomycetota bacterium. Taxonomy (GTDB): domain Bacteria; phylum Actinomycetota; class Actinomycetes; order Mycobacteriales; family SCTD01; genus SCTD01. Next base: position 30,707 of record JAHWJP010000004.1, on the reverse strand, counting down.
TTGCGAGCGAGGACGTCGTCGGGCGCGAACACCAGGGTCGGGTCGAGATTTCCCTGTACGGCCTTGCCGGGGCCGATGCGGCTCACCGCCTGCGACAGCGGGACCCGCCAGTCGACACCGACGACATCCGCGCCGGCCTGCCCCATGTCGTGCAGCAGCTCGCCGGTCCCGACGCCGAAGTGGATGCGCGGCACGTCACTCACCGCTGCGAGCACCCGGGCGGAGTGCGGTTGGACGAGCGCCCGGTAGTCGGCGGCCGGCACCGCGCCCACCCAGGAGTCGAACAGCTGGACCGCGCTCGCACCCGCGTCGATCTGCGCCCGCAGGAACGACAGTGTGATGGTCGCGAGCCGGTCGAGCAGCGCCGCCCAGAGCTCCGGCTCGCCGTACATCAGGGCCTTGGTCGCCGCATGGTTCTTGCTCGGGCCGCCCTCGACGAGATAGCTGGCGAGGGTGAAAGGTGCTCCGGCGAAGCCGATCAGCGGAATCGGGCCGAGTTCGGCGACCAGGTTGCAGACCGCCTCGGTGATGTACGGGACGTCGTCGGGGGTCAGCGCCCGCAGCCGGTCGAGGTCGCGCGTGGTCCGGAACGGCGCGGCGACGACCGGTCCGACGCCGGGGACGATGTCGAGGTCGACCCCGATCGCCTTGAGCGGCACGACGATGTCGGAGAAGAAGATGGCCGCGTCGACGCCGTACCGCCGGACCGGCTGCAGGGTGATCTCGGTGACCAGGTCAGGTGTGGCGCAGGCGTCGAGCATCTGGTTGCCCTCGCGCAGCCGGCGGTACTCCGGCAGGGCGCGCCCCGCCTGGCGCATGAACCAGACCGGAGTGTGCGGCACCGGCTCGCGGCGGCAGGCCGACAGGAAGGCCGACTCGGCGGGGGCTGGGGTCATCGCCCGCCCATCGTCCCACGGTTCGCGCGGCGCGCCTTCCGGGTTCTGTCGGAGCCTCGTGGCACGGTCAGGGCCAGTCGAGGTGAAGGAGGTGGCAAGGATGTCGATGGTGCTGGTCGAACTGCGTTGGTGTGCCGGCTGCGCGGACGGGCGGGCGTTCGAGGTGCCCCCGTGCGAGGACGGTCACGGCCTGGACTGCCTCGACCTGGCGTGCGTCGAGTGCGGCCACGCAATCGTAGTGGGCATCTTCACGGCCGACGAGGTCGTCGTGGTGGAGTGCGCCGCCGCCTGAGCCGGCTGGCCGCAGCATTGTGCCCCCGCCCTGGCGGCTGGCTGCAACGCGTACCGCGGATCCGGTCCTCCGGCGTCCGCCACGAACCGTGCGCAGGACGTCGTGCGCCTCGATGTGAGCGAACCGCCCACGCGGCAGGAGGTGGGCATCGCCGGCGATCGCGACAGTCTCATCCTCGAGCGCGTCGGCGAGAGCCTGGACGTGACTGGTCACGCTCCCGGAAGGCCAAGTGCTGCGCGTGCCCGCCGTCGCGGTCAACATCTTCGCGCGAGCGGGAGGTGGCCCGGTCGAGCTGATCGTCGTGGAACCGGCGGCTGGGCGACGCGACCGCCATGCGCGACGCGTTGCCTCGCCGAAGCTGTTCCCTGGCCTGGATCCGGCAGACGTCGAGACGTGGTTCACCCGCTCGAGGGGCGCCGCGAGCAGTCGCGTGCTGACCGGGCGCTCTGTCGGCGACCTGACGCCCGAGGTGTCGGTGCGCCAGGACCCCGGCGAGGGCGCGGACTACCTGGTCAACCACTCCTTTTCCTGGGCGCCGCAGCCCTGATCCTCAGTGGTTACTGTTTCGTTCCGCTGGCAGGTGGCGGTCGGTCTCAGCTGTGCCGCACGTCGAGCACGACCCGGGCCGGGTTGCTCAGGCGGAAGACCCGGAACGGCGCCTTACGCGCCGTGCCGACGAAGGCTTGGTACTGACCCTCGAAGGTGGCGCCGAGCACGACGTCCTCGATCACCGTCAGGCCGGCGGGAAGGGCCGGATCGTCGGTCTCCTCCTCGACACCGGTGTCCATCGGGAAGCCCACGCCGGTGATGTCGATCGCGAGCGTCGCGTCGCCGCCCACGTCGACGCGGTCCCCCGAGCCCTGCTGCGCGGGGTCGTCGGTGTACTCGACCCGCCAGCCCGGCTCGCCGGCCACCTTGCCGTCGAGCTCGAACACGACCCGGTCATAGCCCTCCTGCCTCGCCACCCGCACCGCGACGACGCTGAGCGGTCCGCCGGTCGGCTCCTCGGTGTCGACAGCGGTGTCGGCCGGGAAGGCCTCGGCCGGCGCTGTCGGCTCAGGCTGGCCCGACGCAGCCGCCGTGGACACGGCTGAGGCCGACCCGGAGGGCGACGGCGACGGCGACGTGGTCGCGGAGGTCTGCAGGTCGGGAGGGCGCAGCACCGGGTCGTCATCCGCCCCACCGCAACCGGCGACGGCGACGGCGACGGCGACCAACAGGACGGCACAGAGGGCGGCTCGGGGCGAACGCTTCATCGTCATGATGATCCTCATCGACGGGTGCCCCGTCACGCTTGACAGGCCGTCAGCTCCCGGCCAACAACACGACACCGATCAGGGCGAGCACCACCCCCACGAGCTGCACACCTCCCAGCAGTTCGGCCTGGAAGCGCCGGGCCAGCAGCACTGTCGCGACGGGGTAGAGCGAGGCCAGCACGGCCGAGACGCTGACGAGCTCGGACTGTGAGGCGAGGGCGTACGCGCCGTTCGCCCCGACGTCGAAGACCCCGATCGCTACCAGCACCGGCAGGTCCCCCCGCCGCACCCCGATCTCTACGCCCCGGGTCGGCGCGAAGGCCACAAGCAGCACCGTCAGCACGCAGACACTGGCCAGGCGCATCGTCAGCAGGGTCATCACGATGGCACCCAGGCTTCCGTCCTCCCCTCCGCTTGCTTCGGCGACCAGCACGAGGACGGCGCCGAACCCGAGCGCCGCCAGACCGGCGAGCAGGAGCGGCACCGCCCCGCCGCGACCCCGGCCGGACAGCTCCGGCCCGCTCGCCAGCACCACCCCGACCACCGCGACGGCCATGCCGACGAGCTGCGCCGGCCCCGGACGCTCGCCGTCCAGCAGGGAAAGCGCGATCGGCACGACGACGCCGAGCGCGGCGATCGGCGCCACCACCCCCATCGTCCCGATGGCGAGCGCACGGTAGAACGCCCCCAGCGCGACCATGCCGGTCAGGCCGGCGAAGATTCCAGGCAGGACGTACGCCTGCGGCTCGTCGAAGGCGCCGATCACCGCTGCGAGGGGGACGAGCCCGAGCAGGGCGATCAGCTGCTGGGCGCCGAGGACGCTGATGACCGGCAGCCGGCGGGCGGCGGTGCCACCCAGGTAGTCGGCCGTCCCCCACAGCAGGGCCGCGAGCAGCGCGGACAGGGCAGCCACCCGCTCACGCTATGTGCGTCGCCTCGAGGGTCCGGCGCGTCACGGTGCCGGCTGACCGATAATGCGAGCGCGGCGACGTACGTTTCGAGCGTGACCGTGTCGCTGGAGCCATCGGGGGTGCCGGAGCCGTTTCGCGCCGCCCTCGTCGGGTTGCGTGGCGCGATCGCCCGTCCCGACCGGCCGGGCCTGGATCTGCAGGAGGTCCCGGCCCCGAAACGCCTCGCACCACACGCCTTCGCGGTCTCCGCCGAGATCTGCCGCGACGACGAGCCGGTCGCGAGCGGCCGGTTCGTCGTGCTGCACGACCCGGCCGGCCAGGACGGCTGGCGCGGCGACACCAGAGTCGTCGCCTTCGTCTCGGCCGACGTCGAGGCCGAGATGGCCGCCGACCCGGCGTTGGCGCGGGTGGGCTGGAGCTGGCTCACCGAGTCGCTGCAGGGCCGGGGCGCCGGTCACACCGCCGCAGGAGGCACCGTCACCCGTACCGTCTCCTGCCGCTTCGGCCAGATCGAGGACGCCGACGAGGCCAGCGAGGTGGAGGTGCGCGCGTCCTGGACGCCCCTGCCGGAAGCCGACGGTGGGCTCGACCTTCGGGCGCACCTGCTGGCGTGGACCGATCTGCTGTGCGCGACGGCCGGGCTGCCGCCGCCCGGCGTGCTCGCGTTGCGCAGCCGCTGAGGCAGCCCGCTCAGGACAGCGGCGTCCGGTCACGCTGTTCAGGCACCGCGGGCACGCCCGGGGACAGCGGCAGCCATAGCCGCAGCACCGCCCCCGCCCCGGGCCGGCTCTGCACCTCGAGGGCGCCGCCGGCCAGTCGAGCCCGTTCCCGCAGCAGGCCGAGCCCGACGTGCCGCCCACGGTCCGGGCAGACGGCTGAGGGGTCGAAGCCAGGCCCCTCGTCGCGCACGCTCGCGAGCACAACGTCCCCGGTGACCTCGAGGCAGACGGTGGCGTCGTCCACCTCGGCGTGCTTGACGACGTTCAGCAGCGCCTCCTGGAAGAAGCGGTAGAGCGTGACCGCGGCGGCCAGCGGCAGTGGATGCGCCGACTCGGGCCACTGCAAGTGCACCCGCAGGCCGTAACGCGCCTGCAGGTCGAGGCGCAGCCCGACGACCGCCGCGGCCAGGTCGCCCTCCTGCAGGGCCGGTGGCCGGGTGCGGGCCATCACCGCGCGCACCTGTTCCTCGGCGTCCTCGACGTAGTCACTCAGTGTCGCGAGGTCCGCCGGGCTGGTCGGGTTGGCGTGCAGCAGCCCGCGGGCGATCATGAGCGACTGGGCGACCGTGTCGTGCAGGTCGGCGGCCAGCTGACCGCGGGCGCCCTCCTCGGCCGCCACGAGGCCGGACAGCAGCTCGACGACGCCGGCGCCCGCGGTCTGCGCCGTGACCCGATGCCGTTCGCCAAGATCGTCGGCCACGCGCACCCGCAGGTGCAGCGCCGACAGGATCTGGGCCAGCTCTACCAGCTCGCTCGTCGCCCGCACGGTCGCCTGCCGGTTGGCGGGTCGGCCGAGAGGCGCGGACGGCTCGCGCAGCCGCAGCTCGGCGTCGGCGTGCAAGCTGCGCAAGGCCGCGGCGAGCCGGGCGGCGCCGGTCACTGCGCCGAGACACAGCAGCAGCCCGACCACGGCACCGGCCGCCAGTGCCCCCAACGCTGTCCCGTCCATCCTCCCGAGCGCCTGCAGTACCGCGGCCGAGATCCCTACGGTCGCGAGCACGCTTCCGGCGCACCACAGGCCAGCCCACACGGCGAGCGGCAACGAGGCCCGCCTGCGGCCCACGGCGGGCAGCGCCGTCACGACAGCACGCCCGTGCTCGTCCAGCCCGCCTGCGGCCTCGGCGGCACTGCTCGCGCAACGGCCGGAGGCGGCCTGGTTCCGGACAGGGCCGTCGCGCCGAGCAGGCAGGCGACGGCCTGCTCCACGAGATGCAGCTCGTCGACGATGTCGCCCACGGCGCCGGTGGACTCGGCGAGGTGCGCCAGCCGCCGTGCGGACTCGCTCAGCAGCATCAGCGCCGGCGCCGCGTCCTGCGACCGGTCCGCCGGCTCCGCGACCGACAGCCAGGACTCGGCCTGTGCGATCAGCACCTCGGTGAGGCGCAGCTCGTTGCGGTCGAAGGCAGTCGCGCCGGCGGTGCGCCGGGCTCGCAGCACCGCACGCGGGCTGACGGACCGACCCAGGACCGCACTGACGTACGGCCGGCTCGCCTCACGTCCGAGGCTCGGGCCCCGCTCGCCGAGTGCCTTCATCACCCACGGCTCGTCGAAGATCGCCGAGCCCACCCGCCGTCGTTCGAGCACACCGGTCTCGTCACCGGCGTAGCAGACCGGACCGTCGGCGGCGAGCAGCACCAGCTCCACGTCGGCGCCACCGAGCAGCCGGGCGGCTGCCGTGACGACGACCTGCGCGGAGGAGTCGAAGGAGCGTTCGCTCTCGCGTTCCTGGCCGCGGGCCAGCTCGGCGAACAGCCGGACCTCGGCGCTGCGGGAGCTCTGCTGGCCGTAGGACGACCAGAGCAGCGCGAGCGGCACGAGCAGGCCGAACAGTCCCACCGGAGCCTCGAGAACCAGATATCCGGCCAGCAGGCCGATCGAGCAGCTGCCCGCCGTACGCAGCGCCGACCGCGGTGCGCCCGAGACGACGAGCGAGTGGAACGGTCGCGAGGAGGTGAGCGACACGGCGAGGGCCACCAGCACGTCGTTGACCAACCAGAAGACCGCCATGCCGGCGCCGGCCGCGAGCAGCCCGCCGTCAAGGGATCCAGCGAGCGCCTGGGCGAGTGCGGTCGCGACGACCAGCTGCGCCACGTCGTACTCCCGCTTGTGTCGCGGCTGGTGCCGGACGGTCTGGGCGAGGGCGACGCCGGCGCCGACGGCCAGCACCGTCCAGGCGCCGGGGCCCAGCACCAGGGCGGCGGCGAGGGCGCTCTCGGTCAGCGAGAAGGTCCAACGATGGCCGCCGCGCTGGAGGTGGACAGCGGCCAGCTGCGAGGCGGCGACCGCGAGCGCCAGCAGCGGGACGTACCAGAACGGCAGGGATCCCCAGCCGGTCGCCAGGGACACCGACAGGGCGAACAGCAGGCCGAGACCGGCGAGCAGGCGGACGGCCTGCGCGGCTCTCGGCACGGTGGACTCCTTGCACGACGGGGGCTGCTGTCCCCCATCGGCAGCCGACTGACCCAGGTGGAGCCTTGCTGCTCCTTTCGGCCCAGTGACACGGAGCGGGGCTACAGGACGTGACCACAGCGGCCGAAGCATCAGCACGAGAACGGCGGCTTCTTCCTGGCCGCTGCCGCACGAACCCAGTAGACACGCGGAGGCAACGGTGACAACCGGTCTTGGCAGCGCCATGCAGAGCATCCCGCTGCAGGGCGGCAGCCCGCCGTCACGCGCGTTCACCGCGATGGTCGTCGACGACCACCCGGTGATCCGCGAGTCGATGGTGGCGCGGCTCCGGCTGCTCGGTGCCACCGAGGTGGTCGAGGCGGCAACGCTCGGCGAGGCCCGGGCGCGCGCCCGGCACTCCGGTCCGCGCGAGCTGTGCCTGCTCGACCTGGGCCTGCCGGACGGCAGCGGCCTGGACCTGCTCGCCGACCTGCGGGCCGCCGGCTGGCAGCACCTGGTGGTCCTGTCAGCCGCCGACGACCCCTACTCCGTGCGCGCCGCCTTCGTCGCCGGAGCCCAGGGCTACCTGCTGAAGTCCGCCTCACCGCTGGTCCTCGCCGACGGGGTGCGCCGGGTGCTCGACGGTGCGGTCTACGCCGACCCGTCGGTCGCGTCCCTGCTGGCCGCGGGGCTGCGCGGCGGGCCGCTGGACTCCGGGGTCAGGGAGTTGTCCGGTCGCGAGGTGGAGGTGCTGCGGCTGGTCGCAGACGGCCAGTCCAACAAGCAGATCGGGGGACTGCTGGGCCTGTCGGCACTGACCGTCAAGAGCCACCTGGCCCGGATCGCCCGCAAGCTCGGCACGGGGGACCGCGCCGAGATGGTCGCCATGACGATGCGTGCAGGGGCCATCCGCTGACGACCCGACAGCGCGCTGTTGCACATTTTCGCCCGTTGAGTGGAGCTCGCGCGTAATCTCCGAACTGTGACATCGATTCGGCAGGGTCACGGGGAGGCTGTGGCCGGCCAGGCTGCTGCTCCCCTCGCCTCGACGGCCGACCCCGAGGTCGAGCTGCTGCTCACCCCGCGTGGTGGGGTACCCCCGGTCACCGAGACAGCCGCGGCGCTCGCCGAGGTCGTCGTCCGCTTCGCCGCGGGAACCGGTCCGATCGCTGTCGACGCGGAGCGGGCCTCGGGCTACCGCTACTCCCAACGGGCCTACCTGGTGCAGCTGCGCCGGGCCGGTGCGGGGTCGGCGCTGATCGACCCGATTGGCTGTCCCGACCTGTCGCAGCTGTCGGCTGTCCTGCAGGACGACGAGTGGGTGCTGCACGCCGCGAGCCAGGATCTCGCCTGCCTCATCGAGGTGGGGCTGGCGCCTGCCCGGATCTTCGACACCGAGCTCGCCGGTCGGCTGGCGGGTTTCGAGCGGGTCGGCCTCGGAGCCATGGTCGAGAACGTCCTCGGCCTGCGCCTCGAGAAGGGCCACTCCGCCGCCGACTGGTCGACCCGGCCGCTGCCCGACACCTGGCTGGTCTACGCCGCACTCGACGTCGAGGTGCTGCTCGAACTGCGCGACGCCCTGGAGGACGAGCTGCGCACGCAGGGCAAGCTGGAGCTGGCCCACGAGGAGTTCGAAGCCGTACGCGTCGCGCCCGCGGTTGAGCCGCGCACCGACCCGTGGCGTCGCACGTCCGGGATCCATCGGTTGCGCTCGCGCCGCCAGCTGGCAGCGGTGCGGTCGATGTGGGAGGCGCGCGATGCCATGGCCCGCCGTCGCGACACCGCTCCCGGACGCATCCTGCCCGACGCCGCCATCATCGCCGCGGTCACCGCAGCGCCGGCCAGTGCCGCTGCCCTGCTGGAGGTCCCGGTCTTTCGCGGCCGCTCCACCCGGCGACACGTCGACACCTGGTTTCGCGCACTGCAGCTGGCCGCCGCCCTGACCGACGACCAGCTCCCCCTTCCGGTGTCGAACGGGGACGGGCCACCGGCGGCGAACCGCTGGGCCGAGCGCGACCCTGTTGCCGCCAAGCGCCTTGCGCGGGTCCGGGCGGTGGTGAACGACCTCGCCGCGCAACTGCGCCTGCCACCGGAGAACCTCGTCCAACCCGAGGCACTGAGGCGACTGGCGTGGACGCCCCCGGCCGCCCCGACCGAGCAGTCGGTGGCGGCCAGGCTGCGCGCGAGCGGGGCCCGGCCCTGGCAGGTGCACACCGTCGCGGCGCGCCTCGCCGAGGTGCTGCCGGACCCGGACCCGGTCGCGGTGGACGCCGGCGCGGCCGACACGCCCCTTGCAGGGGATGAGGGTGCCTGACACCGTCCTCTACACCGAGCGGCTGGTGCTGCGGCCCCTGACGCCGGCGCTCGCCCGCGGCCTGCTCGCTGCACCGTCCGGCCGGGGCTTTCCGGGCCCGGACGACCTCGACCTGCTTGCCCGGACCGCCGCTACCGAGGACGCCGACGCCCGCCACACCTATCTGCTGGAGCACGACGGCCGGCCGATCGGCACGCTCGGCGTCGCCGGGGCCCTCAGTCCCGACGGTGATCAGGAGCTGGGCTACCGGCTCGTCACCCCGGCCCGCGGACAGGGTTACGGGACCGAGGCGGTCGGCGCGCTCTGCGCAGTGCTGGAGCGGGGACCCGGTGTACGCCGGCTCACCGCCGAGGTCCGGCCCGGCAACGAGGCGTCGCGCCGGCTGCTCTGTCGGCTGGGCTTCCTCGAGGTCGACGGCGGCTCGACGGGTCACCTGCTGTTCGCCCGCGCCGCGCCCGGCTCGGCCCCCGCGTTCCGCCGGATCGCCGGCCGGCACGTCTGCTGAGCCGTAGGCTGGACCGTCGCCCGAGCAAGGAGTTCCGCTGTCCGCCGCCCGCGCCCGCCTGGTCCTGGTCACCGCAGCGCTGCTCCTGCTGCCACCGGCGGCCGTCACCAGCGCTCGGGCGGCACCGGCCGCTGCGGTCCCCGTGGCGGAGTGCGGGCCGGGCTCGCTGCCGGAGACCGACCTGCAGGGCCGCATCCCGCCGGCTGACGTCGCCAGCGGGCGCGCGGCACAGGGATACACCTGCAACACCGAGGAGATCGGGCGGTTCCCGAGCAGCGCCGGCTGGCGGGTGCTGCGGTACGGCGATTGCGCCTACTACAACGGCGAACCCGGCGGACTTCCGCTCGCCATCGCGACGACGCCGCTGGACGCGGGGACCCGGGTCCTGGACGTGAGCGACCCGACCGCTCCGGTCGAGACCGCCTTCCTGCGTACTCCTGGGATGCTCTCCCCGCACGAGTCGCTGGACCTGCACCCCGGGCGCGGTCTGCTCGTCGCGGCGGTCGGCAACGCCGCCACCCTGCCCGGCACGCTGGACGTCTACGACATCGCGACCGACTGCCGGCGACCCAGACTCCTGGCCTCGGTGAACCTCGGCGGGATCCTCGGCCACGAGGGCAGCCTGTCCCCCGACGGCCGGACCTACTACGTCGGCTCGACGATCGGCGACACGCTGACCGCGGTCGACCTGAGCAACCCGGCGCTGCCGACGCCGATCGCCAGCACCGAGGTGCCCTCGCACGGCATGTCGGTCAGCGCCGACGGCAACACGCTGTACGACGCGGTCGCCTACGGTCCCGACGCCGGCCTGGTCGTGTACGACGTCAGCGCCATCCAGTCGCGCGCGCTCGGCCCGGTCCTGCTTCCGGGCGCCGGCTTCGAGGTGCTCGGCAAGGTCAGCTGGCCCAACATCAGCATCCCGCAGTCGACGATCCCGGTGACGATCGGCGGCCGGCCGTACGTGATCGAGAACGACGAGTTCTTCGACTACCTCGGGGACGGTGACGTCGGCGCCTCCCGGCTTCTCGACGTGAGCGACCCGCGTTCGCCGCGGGTGGTGTCCGAGCTGCGGCTGCAGGTGCACGACCCGGAGAACAGGGCGACGGTCGCGGGGGACACCTCGGCGCTGCTCGGGGGGCCCTACAGCGGCCACTTCTGCAGCGTGCCGCAGCTCGTCGAGCCGGGGATCGTCGCCTGCAGCATGCTGCGCTCAGGGGTCCGCGTCTTCGACATCCGCGACCCGGTCGCGCCCCGGGAGATCGCCTACTTCAGCCCGCCGGCCGGGCAGGACAGCGCGATCGAGGGCAGGGGCACGTGCCCGTGCCTGCACACAGGCTCGACCGTCGCCTTCGTGCCCGAGCGCGCCGAGATGTGGGTGAGCGGGCAGGAAACCGGCTTCCACATCGTGCGTTTCACCAACGGCGTCTGGCCGTTCTCCGCCTCGGCTGCACCGATGGACCCCTTCCCGGTCGCCGGACCGGTTGCCGGGGTGCCGGCCCCACCGCCACGTGCCGCCGGGCCGCTCGCCGCCCCGCCGGCCACCGCGCCGGCGTCCGGTGCCCGGCTTCCGGCCACCGGCCCCTCCGCCCTGCTCGCCCTTGCCGCCCTGCTGCTGGTCGCGGCGGCCGGGGCGGCGCGCCGGCGTACCGCCTGAGGCAGTCTCGCGAGCCTGGCAGTGGGTGACTGCGCTCCCCCTCGGAGCACAGCCACCCACTGGACTGTCATCGTGCGTCCGGCGCAGTGCCGGCGAAGCCCTTTCCGGGGCGAAGGGTCAGAACGGACTATGCCGAGGTGGCCTGTTCAGGGGCTGCGAGGCAGGTCCACCGTCACGGTCAGCCCACCGTCGGGATGGTGAGCGGCGGCCGTCGCCGTCCCGCCGTGGACCTGCGCGACGGCGCGCACGATGGACAGGCCGAGGCCAGCGCCGCGGCGGGCGGTACGTGCCGTGCCGTGCCGGCGGAACGGCTCGAACAGCCCGGCGACCTCCTCCGGCGGCACCACGGCGCCGGAGCTCGACACCGCCAGCCGGGCCCGACCCGCCACGGTGCAGGTGTCCACCCGTACCCAACCGCCGACGACGTTGTGGCGGACGGCGTTCTCGACCAGGTTGCCCGCGAGCCGCTCGAGCAGGCCGCGATCGCCGAGCACGCCGGCCGGGCCGTAGGACGTCTCGACCCGCAGCTCCCGCTCGCGCACCTCACCGGCGACCGCCGCGAGCGAGGACTCGGCGACGGCGGGCAGCTCGACCCGTTCGCGCAGCGGCAGGCCGTCGACCTGCAGCCGGTCGCTGCGGGCCAGCAGCAGCAGGCTGTCGACCAGCCGGTCGGCCCGGATGCTCGCGTCGCGCACGACCTCCCCGGCGGCGCGCAGCTCCTCGACGCCCGCATCGGGGTCGGCGAGTGCCACGTCGATCTCGGTACGCATCACGGCAAGCGGGGTGCGCAGCTCGTGGCTGGCGTCGGCGACGAACCGGCGTTGGGCCTCGAAGGCCGCCTGCAATCGGGCGAGCATGGCGTCGAAGGTGTCGGCCAGCTGCTTGAGCTCGTCCTGCGGTCCGGGCAACGCGATCCGGGCGTCGAGCCGCTCGGCCGACAGCCGCTGCGCGGCCGCGGTGATGTCCTGCAGCGGGCGCAGCACCCGGCCGGCGAGAAAGTACGACAACCCGACACCGAGCGCGCCCAGCACCGCGAGGGCCAGCAACCCCTGGCGCAGGACGCGACCGAGTGCCTCCTGGCGCAGCGAGTCCTGGAACGCACCGAAGGTCAGCATCTCGCCGCTGGGCAGGCGCACGCCGATGCCGCGGATGTCGAGGAAGCTGGCCGACAGCGCCCGGTCGACCAACACGAGGGACAGCACCAGCAGCAGCAGGCCGACGGTCACGGCGACCGCGCCGTAGACGAGCGTCAGCCGCCAGCGCAGGGTCGTACGGGACGGAGCCCGCTGCTCTGCCTTCAGCATCCCGGTCAGTCCTCGGCCAGACGGTAGCCCGCCCCGACCACGGTGTGGACGACCCGGGGCTCGCCCAGCTTCTTGCGCAGCGTCATCACGGTCACCCGCACCGTCGTCGTGAACGGGTCGGCGAACTCGTCCCAGACCCGCTCGAGCAGCTCCTCGCTGGAGACGACGGCGCCCTCGGCCGCGAGCAGCACCTCGAGCACCCCCAGCTCCTTGCGGGTCAGGCCCAGGTCCTGACCGTGCCGGGTCGCGGTGCGCCGCGCCGGGTCGACCACCACACCGCCCGGCCCGTGCAGCACGGGTGGGGAGGCCGGGGTGGCCCGCCGTCCCAACGCGCGGACCCTTGCCACGAGCTCGGAGAAGGCGAACGGCTTGCCGAGGTAGTCGTCGGCGCCGAGCTCGAGCCCGGCGACCCGATCCTCGAGCGTTCCTGCTGCGGTCAGCATGAGCACCCGGGTCAGGGAGCCTTCCCGGGCGAGCCGCCGGCAGATGTCGTCGCCGGAGCGGCCGGGCAGGTCGCGATCCAGCACCAGGACGTCGTAGCGGGTGACCATCGCCTTCTCGAGGCCGGACTCCCCGTCGTAGGCCGTGTCGACCGCCATGCCTTCGCGCCGCAATCCGCGGGCGACAGCGTCGGCGAGGGGCACCTCGTCCTCGACCACCAGAACTCGCACGAGCGGCACGCTAGACGAGGGCATGTGTGGCGGATGTAGGCCGGGACGCCGCGCGGGGGCCGGGAGGTCACCCGTTCGGCCCCGCCTGCGCAGCGCCCCGCGTGGGTATCGTGCGAGATGTGCGCGCCCCCAACCTTCCCGAGCTGCGACGAGGCGTGTTGGCGGTGTGCGTCCTGTCCGACCTCGACCTCGAGCCGGCAGCGGACGGCGTGCTGCTGACGGGCGTTCCACCCGTCAGCGTCTCGTGGACGCAGCTGCGCCGAGCCCTCGCCGGTCACGACCCGGAGCAGGCCACCGGGCGTGCCCGGCTCACCGACTGGTTGCTCGCCCGCCGCTGGTGCGCCGACGCCGGCCGCGAGACCGTGGAGCTGGCCCTGCGCCCCGTCGGCCTGCCTCTCGACCACGTCGCCCACCCGGGCCTGGACTGGGTCCAGGAGCGGGTGATGGGCGACGCCCTGGACCTGGGCCTCGGAGCGGTCGGTCTCGATCCGGCTGACCGTGACCGCGTCGTGCTGCTGCCGGCCAGCGTCGTGGACGCGATCGGCATCGACTCCGACGTCGTCTGGCAGCGCGTGCGCGCCGACCTGGAGCGACTCGGCCGCCTTGCGGCTGAGCGTGCGCGTCAGGACCAGAAGGGCGTGCTGCGGCCCTTCGGTGACTGCGACGCGGTGACCCTGCTCGGTGCCCGCAGCCTGCGAGCGGCCCTGGCCCAGCAGGACAACGGGCTCGGCGCCGCCGTCGTCCCGATGCTGCGGCGCGGCTGGACCCGGCTCGCGCATATCGACCCGGCGTTCGGCCCGGCGGCGGCGGCGGCCACCCCGGCCGAGCAGCGGGGGTTCGCCCGGCCGCTGCTGCTGACCGCCGACGAACTGACCCTGGTGCCCGAGGGCGGCCGGCCCGAGCGGATCGTCCTGCGCGACCGGGTGGTCGACGCGCCGTGGGATCGGGACGTGCTCTACCGCTGAGACCTAGCGCTGCGCCTGCGGGCCGTCCTGGCGGTCCGCGTCGACCTTGGCCGCGAGCTCGCCGCCCTGCCGCGCGACGGTCTCGACGAGCCGGCGCGCCACCTCCTGGGCGGTCAGGCCGACGTCGGCGAGGGTCTGCGCGCGGCTCGCGTGATCGAGGAACCGCTGCGGGATGCCGATGTCGCGCGCTGGCACGTCGATGTCGGCGTCACGCAGCGCCTGGCTGACCAGCGCGCCGACGCCCCCGACCCGCCCGTTGTCCTCCACGGTGAACACCAGCCGGTAGTCGCGGGCCAGCTCGATCAGCTCGGGCGGCACCGGGGTGACCCAGCGCGGGTCGACGACGGTGACCCCGATGCCCTGGTCGGCGGCGCGCTCGGCCACCTCGAGCCCCAGCCCCGCGAAGGCGCCGACAGCGACGAGCAGCACGTCGTCGCCGGGGGCTCGCCGCAGCACGTCCACCACCCCGAGCCGTTCGACAGCTGGGATGTCCGGCCCCACAGCGCCTCTCGGGAAGCGCACCGCCGTCGGCCCGTCCGTCACCGCGAGCGCCTCGCGCAGCTCCGCACGCAGGGTCGCGGCGTCCCGGGGCGCCGCGAGCCGGATGCCGGGGACGAGCTGGAGCAGCGACAGGTCCCACATGCCGTTGTGGCTGGCGCCGTCCTCCCCGGTCACGCCGGCCCGGTCGAGCACGAACGTCACCGGCAGCCGGTGCAACGCGACATCCATCAGCGTCTGGTCGAAGGCCCGGTTGAGGAACGTCGCATAGAGGCAGACGACGGGGTGCAGGCCACCCATCGCGAGCCCGGCGGCGCTCGTCACGGCGTGCTGCTCGGCGATCCCGACGTCGAAGGTGCGGTCGGGGTAGGCCTCGGAGAACGCCCGCAGCCCGACCGGCTGGAGCATCGCCGCGGTGATCGCGACCACGTCGGGGCGCTCCGCGCCGATCGCGAGCAGCTCCTGCCCGAACACGCCGGTCCACCCGCGGGCGCTGACGTTGATCGGCTTGCCGGTGAGCGGGTCGGTGACCGGCGCGACGCTGTGCAGGCAGTCGGCCTCGTCGTCCACCGCCGGCTGGTAGCCGAACCCCTTGACGGTGACGGCATGCACGATGACCGGACCGCCGAAGGCCTTGGCTCGCCGCAGGGCTGCCTCCATCGCGCCGATGTCGTGGCCGTTGATCGGGCCGACGTACTTCAGGCCCAGGTCCTCGAACAGCACCTGTGGCTGCAGCAGGTCCTTGATCCCGCGCTTGAGGCCGTGCAGCGCCGTGTAGACCGGCGTCCCGACGACGGGTGTGCGGGCCAGCGTCGTCTTGATGGTGTCGAGCGCCCGCTCGTAGCCCTGCGTCATCCGCAGCGTCGCGAGGTGGTCGGCGAGCCCACCGATGGTCGGCGAGTAGGACCGGCCGTTGTCGTTGACGACGATGACGATCGGGTTGGGCGTGGCGGCGATGTTGTTCAGCGCCTCCCAACACATGCCGCCGGTGAGCGCGCCGTCACCCACGACCGCGACGACGTGCCGCCGCTCGCCGCGCAGCCGGTAGGCCTTGGCGAGCCCGTCGGCGTAGGACAGTGCGGTGGAGGCGTGGCTGTTCTCGACCAGGTCGTGCTCGGACTCGGCCCGGCTCGGGTAGCCCGACAGGCCACCCTGCTTGCGCAGCGTCTCGAAGGCCGCCCGCCGGCCGGTCAGCAGCTTGTGTACGTACGCCTGATGTCCGGTGTCCCACAGCACCTTGTCCCGCGGCGAGTCGAAGACCCGGTGCAGGGCCATCGTCAGCTCGACGACACCGAGGCTGGGGCCAAGGTGGCCGCCGGTGCGCGAGACCGTGTCGACCATGACGTCACGCACCTCCGCCGCCAGCAGCGGCAGCTGCGCGGGGGTGAGGCGCTTGAGGTCGGCGGGACCGTGCACGTCGTCGAGCAGGCTCACGCGTCCTTCGCTTCCTCTCGGCCGGGTCTGACTGCCCGAGTCTAGATGCGGCGGGCCCCCAGACAACGGATCACAGACCCAACGGATCACAGGCGCGGTACGTGCCGCTCGCCCCGCAGTGCCGCGTCGACGAGGGCAACCTCCCGACCGAGCAGGACCAGCCGCCGGCCCTCGCGGTCGTACGCCGCGAGCGCGGCCTCCACCGCCTCCACCGGCACGAGCCCCGAGAGTTCGGCCCGGGCGGTGCGGATGCCCTGCCGGGCGGCCTCGACCGCGCTCTCGACGTGGCCGGCGGCGAAGCGGGCGAGCACGACCGGGTGGCGGCGCAGCACCTCGTGGGCCCGGTAATCCGCCGGGCACAGGTCGAACAGCCAGCCGACCGCGCTGCGCTCCCAGTCGGGGACCTGCGGCGGCAGCACCGCCGCGGGCCAGCCGGGCGGCACGAGGTCGCGTCGCTGTCCTCGCTCACGGTCCTGCGCCACCCCCGGCACGCTAGACGGCGCCGAAACGGCTCCAAGGTCACGCCGTCCGGTCACCGGCCGTTCACCGCCGAGACACCCCGGCTCGTCAGTTTGGACGCGTCCCTCACCCTTTCGAGCAGGAGGCCCCTGTGGCACGACTCTGCACTTCCCGGTCCTGGGCGCGCGGCATGGCCGTCGCGGCCGTCGGCGCGCTCACCCTCACCGCCGTCCCAGGCACCGCCGCGGCGCACCAGAAGCAAGCCGGTTCACCGCCCCGGGCGGCCCAAGCCGAGCCGCAGCCCCAGCGGACCGTCGACATCCAGATCCTCGGCCTGAACGAGACACACGGGCAGCTCGACCCGCTCGCCGTCACGCGTGGCGGACCGCTCGCCGGCGGGGCGGGAGTGCTCGCGACATACCTGAAGCAGGAGGAGGCCGAGAACCCACGGACGCTGATCCTGGACTCCGGTGACTTCATGCAGGGACCGGTGATCTCCTCGTTCTTCGAAGGCGAGTCCACCGTCGAGGTCTTCAACACCATCGGCGTCGACGCGGCCGCAGTGGGCAACCACGAGTTCGACTACGGCCAGGGGACGTTGAACGACCGGATCGCCCAGGCGGACTTCCCGTTCCTTGCCGCGAACATCGTCGACGAGTCGGCAGGAACCGCGCCGGAAGGCATCGAGCCGTACGTCATCGAGAAACTGCAAGGAGTTCAGGTGGGCGTGATCGGTGTCGCCAACCCTGACACCAAGGCGGTGACGCTGCCGTCCGCTACCGAGGGCTTGCGCTTCCTCGACCTGGCCGAGAGCGCTGACGCGGTCAACGACGCCGTGGAGGAGCTCCGGGCACAGAAGGTCGAGACGATCGTGGTGGTGGCGCACCAGGGCCTGACCGCCCCGGGTGAGGGTGCGCTGGCCGAGCTGGTCTCGCAGCTGTCCGGTGAAGTCGACCTGGTGCTGGGCGGTCACATCCCGACGGAGTTCGACACCACCATCAACGGCATCCCGGTGGTGCAGCCCTTGGGCAACACCCGCGGCTACGCGGACGTGACGCTCACGGTCGACCGGGCGACGAAGGACGTGGTGGACGTCGTCACCGAGCTCGACCGGACGCTCGTGGCGGGTGTGACGCCTGACCCGGAGGTCCAGGCCATCGTCGACCGCTACCGCGCTGCGCTGGGGGCGGAGCTGGGAAAGACGGTCGGTACGACGACGACCGCCATCACCCGAACCCGTGACGCCGAGTCGGAGATGGGCAACTTCGTCAGCGACGCCATGCGTACCCATCTGGACGGCGTGGACTTCGCATTCGCCAACGCCGGGGGGCTGCGAGCCGACATCGACGCCGGCCCGATCACGCTGGAGGAGGTCTACGCGGTCCTGCCTTTCAACAACACACTGGTCACCATGGACCTCACCGGGGCCCAGGTGCGGCAGGTGCTGGAGGAGGGAGCGGCCAGCCGCTTCGGCGTCGTCCAGGTCTCCGGTCTGAGCTGGTCGTTCGACGCCGACGCGCCGTTCGGGAGCCGGGTCACCTCGGTGATCCTGCCGGACGGCTCGCCGATCGACCCCGCCGCGACCTATCGGATCGCGACGAACAACTTCATGGCCGCAGGCGGCGACCAGTTCACCACCCTCACGAAGGGCAGCAACACCGTCGACACCGGCATCAACCTCGTCGACACGGTCGTCCGCTACCTGGCGGCCAACTCCCCGGTCGACCCGCAGGTCGAGGGCCGGCTCACGATCGGCTGACCCTCCCGGCCGGCTGCGCGATGGCACGATGCGCAGCCGGCCCGGCGGCCTCGTGCCAGGCGTCGACGAGCGACAGCCTGGTGCGCCGCTCCAGCAGGTCCCCCGCGGTCAGCGCGCCCTCTGCACATACCCCCCAGGCCAGCTCGACGCCCAGCACCGGCACTCCTGGCGCGACCGGCTCGAGCAGGCGCGGGTCGCGCGCGGCGAGTGCCGCCACGTCGGCGGCCTCCGCGCCGTACCGCCTGGAAAGACGCGCCGGAGCCGGGCGGTGCGGACCGACCGCGCCGACGAGCGGCAGCCGGGTCGTCCAGCACGGCCGGTCCGTGAGGTGGTCGACGGCGTCCTGCGCCATCCGCCGGTAGGTCGTCAGCTTGCCGCCGAGCACCGTCCACATCCCGTCCTCCCCTCGCACGACAGCGTGCCGGCGAGACAGGTCAGCCGTCCGGCCCTGCACGCCGGCCAGCAGTGGTCGGACGCCGGCGAACGAGCCCATCACATCGGCCCGGTCGAGCGGCACCTCGAGCCCACGCGACAACGTGTCGAGCAGGAAGCCGATCTCGTGCTCGTGCACCCGCGGCACATCCGGCAGCGGGCCGTCGAGCGGGTCGTCGGTGAGCCCGACGTGCACGATGCCGTCCCCGTGCGGCAGGGCGAAGACGTAGCGGTTGGACTGCCCGGGCACCGGCACGGTCAGCGCGGCAGCCGGGTGTCCGAGCCGCACGGCGGGAAGCACGATGTGCACGCCCTTGCTGGGGCGCAGCCGGGTCTGCGGCGCGAGCTCGTCGGCCCACGCGCCGGTCGCGTTGACGACCGCGCGCGCGGACACCCGCAGGGTCGCCCCCGTCCGCTCGTCGCGCACGAGCGCCCCGGTGCCGTCGGCAGACAGGACGCCGGCGTAGGTGACGATCCGCGCGCCGTAAGAAGCGGCGGTACGCGCCAGCGCGACGACGAGCCGCGCGTCGTCCTCGAGCTGACCGTCCCAGTTGAGCAGCCCACCCCGCAGACCGTCCCGGCGCACGGCCGGAAGCAGCCGGACGGTCTCCGGCGCGCCGAGCCGGCGTGGAGCGGGAAGGGTTGCCCGGGAGGTGTGCGCGATGCGGCGCAGCCCGCCCGCGACCCGCTGCCCGGCGTCGAACAGCGCCGCCTCGCGGCGCCCGATGTCACGACCCAGCGGCAGCACCATCGGCAACGGCCGGACCAGGTGGGGGGCGGTCGTGGTCATCAGCACGCCCCGCTCGCGCGCGCTGTCCAGCGCCAGCCCGACATCACCCGTGGCGAGGTAGCGCAACCCGCCGTGCACCAGCTTGCTCGACCAGCGGCTCGTGCCGTGCGCCAGGTCCGCCCGCTCGACGAGCGCGACCGACAGGCCGCGCGAGGCTGCGTCGAGAGCCACCCCGCAGCCCGTGACGCCACCGCCGATCACGAGCACATCGACGGTTTCGCCGGCCAGCCGGTCGAAGTCGCGGGCCCGGCGCTCGGCCGTCAGGTGCGGCCCGGTCATGGGCGCAGGTATCCCTCGAGCAGCCGGCGCAACTCCGGACCGGTCTGCTCGCTCTTGTGCTCGGCGGCGATGACCCGCGCGGAGAAGACAAAGGATTGCGCGGTGAGCAGCAGGCAGGTGGCCAACAGCTGCGGGTCGCCGTCGCGGATCGAGCCGTCCCGCTGGCCGAGCTCGACCTGCTCGGCCACCTGGTCCACCGCGGCGCGCTGGGAGGAGCCGAAGCGGTCGACCACGAGCGGCAGCAACAACTCGGGATCGAGGTCGAGGACCTTGCACCACAGCGGGTGCACGGCCAGCTGTTCGACAACGCGCACGCCGGCGCTGACCAGTCGCTCGCGGGCCGTGGGCAGCGCCGACACCTGCTCGCGCGCCTCGTCGAGCAGGCCGAGCAGCTCGGCGGTGAGCAGCGCGGCGACGATGGCCGACAGGTCGCCGTACTGCCGGTAGACCGTCATCCGGCTCACGCCGGCGCGGCGGGCGACATCGGCGAGGGTGGTCCGGCGCAGGCCGACCTCCAGGATGCAGGCACGCGCAGCCGTCAGCAGCGGATCCTCCATGTGACGTTGTGACGTCATGTGTCACACTGTACGTCAGGTCCCGGCCCGAAGGGGGAGCGTTTGCGCAGGCTTCAGCTCGTCGTCAACCCCTCCGCCGGCGGAGGTCGCGCCGGCGCCCAGCTGCCGGCCACCGAGGCGTCACTCCGCTCGGCCGGGCACGACCTGGTGGTCACACCCACCCGCTCGCTGGAGCACGCCGACGAGCTGACCGCAGCCGCCGTCGCCGACGACCGGATCGTCGTTGCCATGGGCGGCGACGGCATCGTCGGGCGCGTCGCCGGGATCGTCGCGGCCACCGGCGGGGTCATGGCCGCCCTGCCCGGCGGCCGGGGCAACGACTTCTGCCGCGCAGCCGGCATCCCGGCCGATCTTGATCAGGCCTGCGCGCTGCTGTCCGGCGGGCAGGTCCGGGCGCTCGACCTCGGGATCGTCACCAGCGCCACGGGCGAGGCGCCCTTCCTCGGCATCGCCTCGATCGGCTTCGACAGCGAGGTGCAGGAGCGGGTCCTTCGGAGCCGGCTGCCACTGGGCCAGCTGGTCTACCTGGTCAGCTCTTTCGCCGCCATCGCCGGCTGGCGGCCCGCGCAGTTCTCCTGCATCGTCGACGGTGCGCCGCTCGAGGTGCGTGGCTGGGCGGTCGCGGTGGCCAACTCCGGGGTCTACGGCAGCGGCATGCGGCTCGCGCCCGACGCCAGCATGGAGGACGGCTCGCTCGACGTCGTCAGCACCGCAGCGACCGGCCGGCTGCGCTTCGCGAGGTCGCTGCCCAAGGTGTTCCGCGGCACCCACGTCGAGGACCCCTCGGTCACCGTGCAGCGCGGGCGGATCGTCGAGCTGGCCGCGGACCGGCCCTTTCGGGTCTTCGCCGACGGCGACCCGGTGGGGACGCTGCCCTGCACCGTCACCGTACGCCCCGGCGCCGTCCGCGTGGTCCTGCCCGACATCACCACCCCACCTTCGCCCCGCTGATCGACGCCGGACTTGGGGCGGTTTCGCCCGAGGCAAACCGCCGGAAGTGCGGCGTTGATCACCCGAGGATCAGGGTGTACGCGGCGAGGGCTCGCCGAAGTGGTCGAGCAGCCGAGCGCGCGCGTCGTCGCCGGCTGCGGCGTAGCCGGCGACCTCCGGAGGAGCGCCCGGGCCGGCGACCAGTACCGACCGGTCGGCGCCGACCGCAGCGACGAGATTCCGCCAGTCGTCGAGCGACGCCGGCTCGTCACCGAGCAGCAGTGCCGGTCCGCGCCGGCCCAGCGGCGGCAGCGCTCCGGCGGGCATCACGAGGGCGTCGAGCCGGCGAGCCCGCCAGGCCGCGAGCGCGGCGGCGGCCCGGGTGGGACGCATCGGCGGCGGCGCCCAGCATGCGGCCCGCAGACCGGCTGCGTGAAGCCCGGCGGCGAGCCGCTCGGCGCGCTCCCGCGACGGCGCGACCACCACGGCCGGGCGATGCTCGCCGACCAGCCGGATCCCGGCGGTGCGCCGGGCGCGAGCACTGGTGACCGACACCGCGTCGAGGACACCCCCAGGATCCCATCCGCCGCCCGCGTGCACCGGGTCACGCAACCCGAACCGGTCGAAGAGCACGGCCCGTTCCCCCGGGTCGGCCCGGTCGGTGACGAGCAGCAGCGGCGGCCCGCCGAGGTCCGCTCGAAGCGTCCGCAGCCTGGCGGCGTCGTCCTTCGCCACCTCGTGCGCCCGGTCGACGACGACCAGTCCGACCGGACCGGAGGGCGGCTGGAACGTCGCGAGCGTGTCAGCCGCCACGAACAGGAACTCTGCCGGCTCGCTCTCCGCCCGCATGGCTGCGAGTTCAGCCGGTCCTGGCGGGCGGGCCAATGGCGGGACGCCGGGCGTGGTCGGCGCAACCGGGCGCGGCTTCGGCAACGGCACCGGCGGCACCGCCGCTGCACGCGGACCCAGCATCGGGCTGACCCACAGCGTGCGACCCGCGGTGACCAGACCGGCGAGCAGCCCGGCGGCCGACCCGCCGGTGCCCGGACGGGCGACGAGCAGCACGTCCCTGCCGTCGGCGGCCGCCCGCGCCACCTCGGCCTGTCCACGGCGTGCAGCGTCGAACCCCAGCACCCGCAGGGCATCCGGAACAGCCCGCGCCCCCAGGCCGCCGCGCACCGGCCATCGGGGGAAGGCTGCCGGCGGCCACAGATAGGGCAGATCAGCGGGCAGGTCGGGCTCGCCGAGCGAAGCGAACAGCGGCCCGTACCAGTCCGGGTCCTTGCGCAGCAGCGCGGACCGGTGCGACAGGTGCAGCGCCTCCAGCCCGAACCACTGTGGCAGCGGCGGGTCGACCGGCTCGGTCCCGCCGGACCAGCCGAGCAGCTGTGGCGCCACAGTGTCGGCGTAACCGCGCCGGGTCCACTCCCGGCAGTTCTCCAGCCCGTAGCCGACCAACGCCGGCACGAAGCCGCGCCACATGCGTACGGCCGGGTGGTTCTTCCAGGCGTAGTCCGGCCAGGTCAGCGCGCGCAGGATCTGGAAGGTCTCCACCCGCTGCTTGCCCAGGCGCCGGTCGTCCAGCATGAGGCAGCTGGCCCGCAGGTCGGGGTAGGGCAGGAAGGTCTGCACCTACAGGCTTTTCCGCTCCGGCTCGCTCAGGCCGAGGCTCTTGGCGGTCTGCCCGAGCGCCCCGGCGATGTCGGTCGGGACGAACCACACCTTGTTGGCGTCACCCTCGGCAATCCGCGGGAGCAGCTGCTGGCGCTGGTAGGCCAGCACCGTGTCGTCGATGCCCGCCGTCTTGATCGCCTCGACGACCAGCGCGATCGCCTGGGCTTCACCCTGCGCCCGCAGCAGCATCGCCTCCCGCTCCGCCTCGGCGCGAAGGATGGTGGCCTGCCGGTCCGCCTCGGCGTTGAGGACCACCGACTGCTTCGAACCCTCGGCGTTGAGCACGACCGACAGCTGCTGGCCCTCGGCGGTGAGGATCGCCGCCCGCTTGCCGCGATCGGCGCGCATCGCCTGCTCCATCGCGTCACGGATCGTGGGCGGCGGCTCGATGCCACGGATCTCGACCCGGTTGACCTTGACGCCCCACTTGCCGGTCGCCTCGTCGAGCACGGCGGCGAGCCGCTCGTTGATGTGGTCGCGTCCCGTGAGCGCCTCCTCCAGCTGCATGCCGCCGACGACGTTGCGCAGCGTCGTGACGACGAGCTGCTCGATTGCCTGCACGACATTCTCGATCTTGTACTGCGCGGCTGCCGGGTCGGTGATCGAGTAGTAGATGACCGAGTCGATCCCGACCACCAGGTTGTCCCTGGTGATGACGGCCTGCGGCGGGAAGCCGACGACCTGTTCGCGGATGTCGGTGCGCACGCGCACCCGGTCCAGTGCGGGCACGAGAAGGTGAATGCCGGGCTCGAGGGTGCGGCTGTACTTGCCCAGCCGCTCGATGACGAACACCGACGCCTGCGGCACGATGCGGACCGTCTTGAACAGGACGAGGGCGACGATCGCCGCCAGGAGGAGTACGAGGACGGCTGCTGCATCCATGGGGTTCGGCTCTCAGAGAGGGGGTTCAGGACAGGTCGGGCGAGTAGACCAACAAGGTCGCACCTTCCACTGCGGCAATGCTCACCGGGAAACCGGACTCGATCGGGGCGTTGCCGGCGTAGGGCCGGGCCCGCCACAGCTCGCCATTGATCCGCACCTGGCCGGTCTCCTCGCTCACCCGCTCGACCACCACCGCGCTGGCGCCCGCGAGCGCTCGTGGGTCGGTGCGCTCGCTCGTCCCGCCGCGGTCGAGGACCTTCTTGACGGGCGGGCGGACGAAGACCAGCAGCGCCGTACTGGTGGCCGCGAAGGCGATCAGCTGCGCGGCGGCGCCGAGCCCAGCGAAAGCGACTGCGGCAGCGGCGAGCGCGCCCACGCCCACCATGCCGAGCACCAGCGTCAGGGCGAACACCTCGGTGAGGACGAGGACGACTCCGGCAATCAGCCAGAGCAGGTCGGCATCCACACCCTGACCCTAGTCCGGGGCACCTAGTCTGGCGCGGGTGCTGCGCGACGAGCCGATCCGGACCTTCAAGGCCCGCCGCCGGGTGACCGCCGGGCAGGCCGTGGCGATCGAGCGGCTGCTGCCGACGTACGGCGTCGACGTGACGGCGCCCTTCGACCGGGTGGCCGTCTACGCCCGAAGCGCGCCGCTCGTGCTCGAGATCGGCTCGGGAATGGGTGAGGCGACAGCGGCGATGGCCGCGGCAGATCCCGCACGCGACCTGCTGGCGGTCGAGGTGCACACACCGGGTGTCGGCAGCCTGCTGCGCCGGATCGAGTCGGGCGGCCTGACCAACGTGCGGGTGGCCGAGGCCGACGGCGTCGAGGTGCTGCAGGACCTGATCGCCCCCGGCAGTCTGGACGAGGTACGCGTGTTCTTCCCCGACCCGTGGCCGAAGTCCCGGCACAGCAAGCGTCGGCTGGTCTCCGCGGCGTTCGCCGACCTGGTGGCCGATCGGCTGCGCCCCCGCGGCCGGCTGCACGTCGCGACCGACGCGGGCGCCTACGCGCGCGAGGCGCTGCGGGTGCTGGCCGACCACCCCGACTTCGAGGTCGTCTCACGCGACCGGGGCAACCGGCCGGTCACCCGCTTCGAGCAGCAGGCGCTCGACGCCGGCCGCGACGCCCACGACATCGTGGCGGTCAGAAGGCCGGCGGGATGAGCACCGCGACCGTCTCGACGTGCTCGGTCATCGGGAAGATGTCGTACCCGCGCAGCGATGACAGCTCCCAGCCGACATCGAGCAGCACCTTCAGGTCGCGGGCGAATGATGCCGGATCGCACGCGACGTAGGCCAGGCGGCGGGGTCGCATCGCGGCCAGGGCGTGTGTCAGCGCAAGTCCCGCGCCGGCGCGTGGCGGGTCGAGCACCACGAGGTCGGGCCGGCCGGCCCGGATGAGCTCGGCGGCATCGACGGCCGCGGTGCGGATCCGGACGTGCGGCAGGTCGGCGGTGTTGCGGGCGGCGTCGGCGCAGGCGCGCGGGTCGGACTCGACGGCGAGCACGGAGCCGGCCGGGCCGACCCGCTCGCCGAGCAGCGCCGCGAAGAGCCCTGCGCCGGAAAACAGGTCGAGCACACGCTCACCCGGTCGGGGGTCGAGCCCGTCCAGCACCGCCTGCGCCAGGACTGTCGGGGCGCTGGGATGGACCTGCCAGAAGCCGCCGGCCGCGACCTCGAACGACCGGCCGAGAACGTGGTGCCGGATCCCGTGCGGGGCCCGGACCGGACGCCCGTCGACGAGGACCCCTGCATCGACAGCCGGGGCCTGCAGGCGACCACGCCTGGCCGGGTTCCGGCTCGTCACCGAGACCAGTCGCTGCGCTCCCGCGGCGACCACCTCGACACCGGCCGCCCCCGGCCAGCGCAGCGCCTCGGCGCCGACCGCTTCGACATCGGGGCTCGCGATGCGGCAGAAGTCGACCGGCTCCAGCTCATGCGAGCGGTGCCGGCGCAGGCCGGCCCGGCCGGACGGCGCGACCGCGAACTGCACCCGGGTGCGCCAGCCGAGCCCGTCCGGGGCGCCCGGGACCTGCTCGACCTCGACGTCGCGCTCGAGCCCGGCCAGCCGCGCGAGCTGCTCGCCGATCAGGGCTGCCTTGAGCCGTCGCTGCGCCGGCAGCGAGACGTGCTGCCAGTCGCAGCCGCCGCACCGGCCCGGACCGGCGTAGGGGCAGGGGCGCTCGACCCGGTCGGGAGAGGCCTCGATCACCTCGACGGCGTCCGCGCGCAGGAACGACGTCGTGGCTGAGGTGACGACCGCGCTCACCCGCTCGCCGGGCAGGCAGTGCCGGACGAAGACCACCCGGCCGTCGGGTGCCCTGGCGACGCAGGAGCCACCGGCGGCGACCGCGCCGACCTGCAGCTCGAGGCTCTCCCCGGTCACCGCCTGGACGACCGGCGCACCGATCCGGGCGCCGACCCGTCCGCGGTGTCGTCGTCGGCCAGCCGCTCGGACGACTGCAGCTGGTAGGCGACGCTCGTGACCATCACCCCCGGCTGGAACAGCAGCCGGCCCTTCAGCCGCAGGGCGCTCTGGTTGTGCAGCAGCGTCTCCCACCAGTGACCGACGACGTACTCCGGGATGAACACCGACACGACGTCGCGCGGGCTCTGCAGGCGGATGTGGCGAACGTAGTCGAGGACGGGCCGGGTGATCTCGCGGTAGGGCGAGTCGATGATGGTGAGCGGCACCGGCAGCTCGCGCCGGTCCCACTCCTCCTGCAGCGCCGCCGACTCCGCCGGGTCGACCGACACCGTCAGG
The DNA here is from genome assembly GCA_019348355.1 of Actinomycetota bacterium. Lineage (GTDB taxonomy): Bacteria > Actinomycetota > Actinomycetes > Mycobacteriales > SCTD01 > SCTD01. Next base: position 4,354 of record JAHWJP010000004.1, on the reverse strand, counting down.
GCGGTGAGGTCGTGCGGGCGGGTGGCCCGCGCGTACGCAAGGGCGCGAAGCGTCGGCGCGTGCACCTTCGACACCAGCACGATCGCGTGGTTGCGACTGGGCAGCGCGACGGCCTCCTCACCGGCTTCGAGCTCCTCGGCCACCCGCTCGTAGTGGCGGTGGATCGCCCGCATGATGACGTAGAGGATCGGCATCGCGATGAGCACGATGTAGGCGCCTCGGGTGAACTTCGTGATGATGACGATGATGAGGACGAGCCCGGTCAGCGTGCCACCGGTCGCATTGATGGCCCGGCTCTTCAGCGCAGCGCGGCGCTTGTCCGCAGTCAGGGTTTCGCTGCTCAGCAGCCGGTTCCAGTGCCGCACCATGCCGATCTGACCGAACGTGAAGGAGGTGAACACCCCGATGATGTAGAGCTGGATCAACCTGGTGACGTTGGCCTCGAAGGCGACGATCAGCAGCGCCGCGAAAGCTGCCAGCAGCAGGATGCCGTTGCTGTAGACCAGCCGGTCACCGCGGGTGTGCAGCTGGCGGGGCAGGTTGCGGTCCTGCGCCAGGATCGAGCCCAGCAGCGGGAAGCCGTTGTACGCGGTGTTCGCCGCCAGGATGAGGATCGCCGCGGTCATGGCCTGGACGTAGAAGAACGGGAACGTGCCGTCGCCGAACACTGCGGTCGACACCTGGGCGATGACGCTGCGCTGCACGTCGTCCTCGCCGAAGCCGGCGAACTGCAGCGCCGGATCCTCTGAGTAGCGGACGTCGGAGAGGATCGCGAGCGTCGTGATGCCGATGAACATCGTTATGGCGAGGCCACCCATGAGCGCCAGCGTGGTCGCGGCGTTCCTGCTCTTGGGCTTGCGGAAGGCCGGGACGCCGTTCGCGATCGCCTCCACCCCGGTGAGCGCCGTGCAGCCCGAGGCGAAGGCGCGCAGCGCGAGGAAAGCGAACGCGAGCCCGGTCAGCCCGACGCTCCCGTCCTCCGCCAGCACCTCGTAGCCGGCGCTCTCGGCCCGCGGCGCGTCGCCGGTCACGGCTTGCAGGACGCCGTACAGGGTCATGGACAGGATGCCGAGCACGAAGCCGTACGTCGGTATGGCGAAAGCCTTGCCGCTCTCCTTGACGCCCCGCAGGTTCATGGCGGTGAGAAGCGCGACGAAGCCCAGCGCCAGCGCGATGCGATGGTCGGCCAGGCCGCGGGCAGCCGAGATGATGTTGTCGACGCCGGCCGACACCGAGACGGCCACGGTCAGTACGTAGTCGACGAGCAACGCGCTCGCCACCACGACGCCGCTCTTCTTGCCTAGGTTCTTGGTGGCCACCTCGTAGTCGCCGCCGCCGCTCGGGTAGGCGTGCACCAGCTGGCGGTAGGACAGGACGACCACGGTGAGCAGGACCACGACGCCGGCCGCGAGGTAGGGCGTCAGGTAGAGGTAGGCCAAACCGCCCAACGTCAGGACGACCAGGAGCTCCTGCGTCGCGTAGGCCACGCTCGACAACGGGTCGCTGGCGAAGATCGGCAGCGCGAGGTGTTTGGGCAGCTCCTGCTCGCTCTGCCGGTCGCTGCGCAAGGCGCGGCCGAGGACGACCCGCTTGAGGACATCGCTTGCTCCCGGCATTCCGGAGAGAGTACGGCTGCCGCTGGACCCGCGCGTGTAGCGTCTGCGCGGGCCGGAGCCGAGGTGAAGGGATCGCCGTGCACGTCGTGATCATGGGCTGCGGTCGGGTGGGTTCCGCGCTCGCGAAGGCCCTCGAGGCCATCGACCATTCGGTGGCCATCATCGACCAGGACGCCTCGGCATTCCGCCGCCTGCCGACCGGGTTCGAGGGAAGCAAGGTCACCGGGATCGGGTTCGACCGGGACACCCTCGTCGAGGCAGGAATCGAGCGTGCGCACGCCTTCGCCGCCGTGAGCAGCGGCGACAACTCCAACATCATCGCCGCGCGGGTGGCCCGCGAGACGTTCGGCCTCGAGAACGTCGTCGCCCGGATCTATGACTCCCGCCGCGCGGCCGTCTACCAGAAGTTCGGCATCCCCACGGTCGCGACGGTGCGCTGGACCGCCGACCAGGTGATCCGGCGGCTGCTGCCCGAAGGGGTGGCCTCGGAGTGGCGCGACCCCAGCGGGAAGGTGGCTCTCGCGGAGGTCTCGTACTCCCCGGACTGGGTGGGACACCGGGTGACGCGGCTCGAGAACGCGTGCGGTGCCCGGGTCGCACTGCTCACCCGGCTCGGCGAGGGCATGCTGCCGCACGCCGACTCCGTGGTTCAGGAGGGGGACCTGGTCCATCTGTGCCTCGCCAGCAACCGGCTGGACGAGGTAGGACGGATTCTGTCCATCGGACCGCAACAGGAGGCGAGCTGATGCGGGTCGCCATCGCCGGTGCCGGCAACGTCGGGCGGTCCATCGCCGGCGAGCTGGTCCTCAACGGCCACGAGGTGCTGCTCATCGAACGCGAGCCGCGAGCGGTGAAGCCCGAGAGCGTGCCCGGGGCGGACTGGTTGCTGGCCGACGCCTGTGAGCTCGAGACGCTCGTGCAGGCGTCGTTCCACACCTGTCAGGTCGTGGTGGCGGCGACCGGCGACGACAAGGTGAACCTCGTCGTCTCCCTGCTCGCCAAGACGGAGTTCGGAGTGGACCGGGTGGTCGCCCGCGTGAACCATCCCAAGAACGAGTGGCTGTTCAACGAGTCCTGGGGCGTGGACGTCTCGGTGTCCTCGCCCCGCCTGCTGGCCGCCGTCGTGGAGGAGGCCGTCTCGGTCGGCGACCTCATCCGGCTGCTGACCTTCCGGCAGGGCCAGGCGAACCTCGTCGAGCTCACCCTGGCCCCCGACGCCCCCCTCATCGGCCAGGTCGTCGGCTCCGTGCCCTGGCCCGCCGACAGCGCCCTGGTCGCCATCCTGCGGGACGGGCGGGTCATCGTGCCGACACCGGACGCCGCGCTCGAGGGCGGCGACGAGCTGCTGCTCGTCGCGACGACGGAGGTCGAGACCGAGCTCGACGCGCTGCTCGGTGGGCGGGCTCCGCGCAAGCGCTGAGCCCCGTTCGCCCCTTGCCCCTTGCTGATCATCTGGCGTACTTTGCGCGCGACACGCCGACCTTCGCCGCCACGTGATCAGGGAGGCCGGAAGGTGTGCCCTTCACCGTCGACTGGCGCAGCGCCCTTCGGTCCCGAGGTCAGCTCCGGCGCCGACGACGTCCGCTGCCGGCCAGTCAGCCTGGCTCGTGCGTGACATGGCGGGTCGGCGCAACAGGTGATCGGGGACGGCTTTGAGTGAGCAATTGCTCTTTGCCACAGCCGCTTTGGATCAGCGAAACTGTCGGACGTCGCCTCTAGAGTTGCTGTCATGGCGGTCGGTCAGGGGGTGTTGCGGGCGGTGCTGGATGTCGGCGCGCTGGATGCGGTCGAGGCCCGTTTGGAGCAGCACGAGGTGGCCCGCTCGGCGGCGCACGCGGTGGTGTTGCGGGATGTGCTGGAGCTGCACCGGGTGCACACCGCCGGTGGTTGCGCTCTGGCGACGGTCGCGCAGCTGGCCCTGTTGACCCGTAGCTCGGAGTTCCGGGCCGGCGCGCTGCTCGCGGACGCGCGGCTGCTGGCTGCTTTGCCGGGGGCGTTGGAGGCGTTGGACTGCGGGTTGCTGAGCGTGGAGCAGGCCCGGCTGGTCTGTTCCCAGCTCGGCCCGCTCGACGAGCCGGTCCAGCTGGCCGTGTGGGATCGGTTGCAGACCCGGCTGGTCACCGACGACCAGGGCGGGGTGGTGCGGACCCCGGCCCGCCTTCGGGCGTTGCTGACCGGCTGGGTGATCGAGGCCGACACCGACGCCGCGGCCCGCCGGCGGCGGGATGCTCAGGCCGAAGGGTCGGTGGACCACCGGCGGCGTGAGGACGGGCTGGTCGATCTGTTCGCGACCGGCCTGTCTGGTCCGAACGCCCAGGCGGTGCTGTCCCGGATCCGGGCGCACGCCAGCCCGGTCGGGCCATCAGATGACCGGCCGGCCGGTCAGCGCCGGCTCGATGCGCTGGTCGATCTGGTTCTGGGCCGGGACCGGCGGATCCTGGACGGTGAGCTCGGCGCCTGCCCGACCCCCGGGCATGACCCGGCCGGCTGCGGCTGCGGTGTCGGCGCGGCGGCGCCGTGCGGCACCGAGGTGCAGGTCCTGATCCCGCTCGGCGCCGCCCTCGGGGTCACCGGTGAGCTCGCCGAGCTGGTCGGGCACGGCCCGCTCGAGCCGGACCTGACCAGCGAGCTGCTGCTGGCCGCGCCGGTCCTGCGGCCGGTGTGGATCGACGATGCCGGGGTGCCGGTCGCGTCCGGCCGGGCGGTCCAACGGCCGGCCCGCCGGGACATCCGCGGCC
>JAHWJP010000110.1 GCA_019348355.1 Actinomycetota bacterium | reverse complement strand
GCATGCCGTACGGCATGTACTTGGTGCAGTAGGCGATGAGCAGGATGAAGATCGTTCCGTAGATCGGCACCGGGCTGCGGAGGTAGACGAACGACAGCGACAGGCCGAGCACGAGGCCGGGGATGACGAGCGGCACGAACGACAGCTGCTCGACGATCGAACGCCCGCGGATCTTTGAGCGCACCACCAGCCACGCCGCCACGGCCATGACCGCCATGACGGACGTCGCGGTCGTCAGCCCAAGCACGAGGCTGTTCTTCAGCGCGGTCTTCGCCTGTGAGAGCTCGAGGACCGCGGCGTAGTTCTGCAGCCCCATCGACTGGAACACCTCGAGGGACGGTGCCCGGTAGAAGGACAGCAGCGAGGTGTACATCAGCACGGTCAGCGGCGCGAGAACCGTCAGGATGAAGTAGGTGACGATGACGACGCCGACGACCGGCTTCCACTTGCCGAGGTCCATCGGGCGCGGGCGGAAGCCCTTCCCGGTGATGGTCTGGAAGGTCTTGGCGCCGCGCGCGAGGTAGCGCGAGACGGCCACGCCCAGCACCGCGAGCAGCAGCAGCCCGACCGCCAGGGACCCCGCGGCCGCGAGGTCCGGCGGGTAGGTCCGGAGCACGAAGTAGATCCGGCTGGTGAAGACGTAGATGCCGTCCTGCAGCCCGAGCAGGGCGGGGACCTCGAAGCTCTCCAGGCTGGTGATCAGGATGATGAGCACCGCCGACAGCAGGGCCGGCTTCACGAGCGGGAGGGTCACGCGGCGCAGGACCTGCGGCCGGGTCGCGCCGCTCATCAGCGCCGACTCCTCGAGCGACGGGTCCATCGAGCGGAACGCCGCCACCATCAGCAGGAACACGATCGGCGAGCTGTGCAGGCCCTCGACCCAGATCATCCCCCAGATCGAGAACACGTTGAGGACGAAGGCGTCGTTGGTGAGCGGGCCGATCAGCGCGTTCAGCAGGCCGATGTCCGGACTTGCGAGAAAGATCCAGGAGATCGTGTAGAGAATTCCGGGGATGATGAGCGGCACGATCGAGCCCGCGAAGAACAGCGCCTTGAACGGCACGTCGGTGCGGACCATGAGGTACGCCAGCGACGTCCCGAGCGTCAGCGACAGCGCTGCGGCGCCGATCGCGAAGGCGAGCGAGTTCTTCAGCAACTCGGCGATCTGGCCGTTGCCGTACGCCCGCCCAAAGCCCCCGGTGGTGAAGCCGGTGCCGTCGAAGAACGTCCCGTACAGCAGGTAATAGAGCGGCACGAGCGCCAGGTAGGCGATGATCCCGGCCACCGCGGCGACGATGAGGGTCTTCGGGGTCAACGCGGCGTTGCGCCACCGGACGCCTCGGATCTGCGGGACGTGCGGCGGGACGGGCGGCGGTATAACCGCCAGCGGCTCGCTGCGGGTGACTGTGGTCATCGCTTCACCGGGCTCCTGGGTGGTGGTGCGACTGGGCCGCTGGCCGGATGGGCCTGCGCCCCAGTCCTGACGGCGGTCAGGGGCTACTTCGCGACCTGTTCGCCGCCCTGGATGACGGCCTCGTACTTCTTGGTCCACTTCTCGCTCTCGGTGAGCAGCGCCTCGACGTCGACCGGGATGACCTCGACGCCCTTTAGTGGGTCGTCGCCCTCGCCGGCGATCGAGGGGGTCAGTCCCTCCTCGGCCAGAACGAGCTGGCCCTCCTCGAGGAGCCAGTCGTAGAAGAGCATCGCGGCGGCCGGGTTGGTGGCGTTCTTCATCAGGCCGACGCCGTTCGGGCGCGCGATGACCGGCTCGACGAGCGGCCTGTAGTCCACCGGAGCGCCCTTCGCCTTCACCCGTTCTACGAGATAGGTGTAATTGGAAGCGACCACGGCGAACTGCCCGGCCGACAGAAGCTCGCCCTGGACCGTGTGGCCCTTGACGATCTTCGCCCCGTCGGCCATGTCGGCGAAGAGCTTGTCGATCTCGGCCTCACTCTTGCCCTGCTCCTGCCAGTACTTGTAGAGCGTCAGGTACCAGTCGTAGTCGCCGACCTCCATGGAGAGCTTGCCGTCGTACTTCGGGTCGGCCAGGTCCTCCCAGCTCTTCGGAGCGCCGATGTCCTTGACGAGCTCGGTGTTCCAGCTCGGCGAGAACAGGTTGAAGCGCGTCGCGGTCCAGCCCTCGAACTTCCCCGCCTCGGGCACCAGCCCACGGCGCTCACCCTGGTAGTCGCCGAGCACCCCCTCGCTGGCGAGCGCGAACAGCTCCGTGGCGTTGGTCTCGATGACGTCGTTGCCGGCGAAGCTCGCCTTCTGCTCCTGCAGGACGCGCTGCAGCACCGTTTCGGAGCCGGCGCGGTAGAGCGACACGTCGAGGTCGAAGGTGTCCTCGAACGCCTCGACGACGGCGTCGGCGACGTCGGAGGTCATGGACGTGTAGATCGTCAGAGCGCCCTCCTCCTCAGCGCGCTTGACCAGCTCGTCCCGGCGCTCCTGCCCCGCCAGCGCGGAGAGCTCGGCGTAGACGCTCTCCGCGCGCGAGGCCGGGGCTGCGTCGCCCTCGGCGCCCGCGTTGTTCGTCGCGGTCGGCGAACCGCCGCACGCGGTGAGGGCAAGTGCGGCGAGTGCCGCACCGGCGGCGAGTCGGGAACGGGTCGCGCACACGGACGCCCTCCTCGGGCTGTGGAGACTCGTCACTACTTCGACCCGGTCTGGACGACCTCGGCGTACAGGTCGTCCCACTTCTTGGCGTTGTCGAGCAGCTCATCTTCCGGCACCGTCACGACCTCGAGGTCGGCGATCGCCTTCGCCGCGTCGGCGGTGGCGCCGATGCGGAACTTCTCCTCGAAGACCTCCTGCCCGCCGGTCAGCTCCCAGTCGACGAAGGCCATCGCCGCGCATGGGTTGGTGGCCGTCTTCATCAGGCCAATGCCGTTCGGGCGAACGACGACCGGCTGGACCGGCTCACCCGACGCCGGCTTCCAGGCCACGGGCGCGCCCTTGTCGGCGGCCTTGTCGATGGTGTGGCTGTAGGAGGACAGCGCGACCGCGAACTGGCCGGCCGAGAGCAGCTCGCCCTGGACGGTGTGGCCCTTGGCGATCTTGGAGTTCGCCGCGAGCTTCTTGAAGAACTCGACCGCCTCCTCCTCGCTCTTGCCCTGGGCCACCATGTGCTGGACGAGCGCCGTGAACCAGTCGACGTCACCGACTTCCATCGAGAGCTTGCCCTTCCACTTCGGGTCGGTGAGCTCCTCGAGCGTCTTCGGCTCCTCGCCCGGCTTGACCAGGTCGGTGTTCCAGCCGACGACGAAGGTGTTGAAGCGGGTTGCGGTCCAGTTCTCGGCCTGGCCCTCCTCGCGGACCTGCTCACGCAGCTCGCTCTCGTACGGCGCCAGGAAGCCCTCCTTGTTCGCGACGTTCAGCTCGAGCGCGTTGGTCTCGAGCACGTCGCTGCCGAAGAACTTGGCCTTCTGCTCCTGCAGCACGCGCTGGAGCACCGACTCCGAGTTGGCGCGGTAGACGCTGACGTCGACGTCGAACTCCTCCTCGAAGCCCTCGACGACGTCGTCGATGTCGGTGTTCGAGGTGTAGATCGAAAGCGCGCCTTCCTCCTCGGCGCACTTTTTGATCTCGTCAGTGCGCTCCTGGCCGGACAGCGCGTTGATGCGCTCGTAAGTCTCGACGACTTTGCTGTCGTCCGGCGCGCGCTGCTCGGCCGTGTCGGCATTTCCACCGGCGGTGGGCGAGCCGCCGCAGGCGGTGAGGGCGAGAGCGGTGGCGACCGCGACAGCGGCCCGGGAGGCGAGGGTGGAACGCATCGAGGTCTCCTGCGACGAAGGGCCGGCCGTGGCCGGGAGGACGGGCGGGAAGCGGGTCGGGGCGGGCCGGCGGTGCCGGTCCTCTCAAGCGGTTGGCATGCGTGAGGAAGGTAACACTCAAGTGGTCTTACGGTCCTACCATTCAACCAGCCTTTCCACAACGTTCTGGCAACGGTCAGGCCCGTCCGCCGAGCAGTTCGGCGACGCCGGCGACGGTGACCGACTGCATGACTTCCCGGGCCGTCTCGGCGACCGGCAGCGACAGCCCGACGGCAGCTGCCATGGCGGTCGCGTTGGCCAGGTCTTTCGCGTGCCAGGTGAAGCGCATCTGCTCGAGCTCGCGCAGCGTCCGGCTGTCGGTCGGTCCGTCCATCAGGGCCGCGCGCAACGTCGGGACATCGAGCCCGTACCGCCGCCCGAGCTCGAGCGCCTCGGTGATAGCGGAGATCTGCGCCCAGTGGATCATGTTGTTCGCGGTCTTTCCGACCTGGCCGGAACCGATCGGGCCGAGGTGGTGCACCGACGCCGTCCACGGGGCGAGGACCGGCCGCACCCTGTCCAGCGCCGCGGCGTCACCACCGACCAGCAAATTGATCCTGCCTCTCTCTGCGCCGCGCACACCGCCCGTCAGTGCCGCGTCGAGGACGGCGACGCCGGCCGGCGCCTCCTCGGTCACCGCGGCGCAGGTCGCTGGGCGCACGGAGCTGCACAGCAGGACCGCGCTGCCGGGGCGGCAGCCGGAGAGCAGGCCGTGCTCGCCGCTGCACACCGTCTGCACCTCGTCGTCCGTGGCGACGACGACCAGCACGACGTCGGCCCTCGAGGCCAGGTCGCGCAGACCGGTCGCTTGGCTCATCCCCGCCGCGACGCAGCCGCGCACCGCCTCCTCGTCGAGGTCGGCCACCACGACCGGGACACCCGCCCGCGCGAGGTGGTGCGCGATCGGCCCGCCCATGGCGCCGAGCCCGACGACGCCGACCACCAACTGCTCTGCCATGCGCCCTCCTCAGTCCCGGATGTCCTGCAGGAACCACTCGGTGGGCAGTTCGCGGCCGAGCCCGCGCTCGCGGCACTGCTCGTAGACGTGGCCGGCGACCGCGAAGAACTGCGCGCCCTGGATGTTGCCGCGCTCGGAGAAGGTGATCTCGGCATCGCTGGTACGTGCCTTGTCCGCACCGGTGAGGACGTCCTCGAAGTTGACCACGCGCGGGGCGCCCGGCCCCTCCGGTGGCCGGCGCACGCGGCCGTGCCGGTGGTGCGCCCAGACCGGGTCGTCCGGTCGGGCGACGTACGCGAGGTACTCGTCGGCCGGCCGCCAGGACGGGTCATTCACCGGGGCGGGTGCCGTCCCGAGGCGCAGCCACACATCGAAGCGCTGCCGCGCCTGCGCGTCGACGCTCCCGCCGATGCAGGTCACGTGCATCCCCGGCTCGAGCCAGTCGCCGACGATCACGTCGGCCGCAGCGTCGGTGCAGCCGGCAACGACGTCCGCTCCGCGGAAGGCGTCGCGCGGGTGGTCGACGGCGACGACCTGGATGCCGTACCGCTCGGCCATCTCACCGGCGTACGCCTCACGGTTGGCGCGCGTCGGGCTGTAGACCTGGACGCGCTCGAGCGGCCGGACGGTCAGCAGCGACTCCAGGTGGCTGCGGGCCATGCCGCCCGAGCCGAGCATGCCGAGCACCCGGGCGTCGGCACGGGCGGCGTGCTTGGTGCCGATGGCGGAGTCGGCGCCGACGCGCATGTGCTGCAGGACGCCGTCGTTGAGGATCGCCAGCGGCTCGCCGGTGCGCGTGGACAGCAGGAAGACCAGACCGCAGAACAGGCCCGGCTCGACGCAGTGCTTCTTCTGCGTCCGCGTCCCGCCGTACTCCACCTCGCTCAGCACGTCGGACTTCATCCGGATGGCGTAGTAGCCAGAGGCGGCCGAGCCGCCCTCCATCGCACCCCACTGGTAGACGGCGTCGCCGCCGGGGATCGGGAACCGCATGTCGATGCGCGGTCGACAGATCGCCTCGCCGGCGGCCAGGTCGCGGTAGGCCTGCTCGAGGACGTCGACGACAGCAGGCATCTCGAGGACAGCCGCCGTCGTCGCGTTGTCGATCAGCAGCACCGCCACCTCCTTGTGGTCTGTTGGTCATACCATTGAGAGCCGCGTCGCGCAGCCGGGTCACCGCGAACAGCGACCACAGCAGTCCCCGCGACGGCGGCAGTTCCGGACGCGTTAGTTCCCTCGCCGGATTGGTCTTACCATTCGCCACGTCAGCCGAAGGGAGGGGTGCGATGAGCGGGCGCAGCGAGCCGAGCCCATCCCTGTCGGTGCCGCGGAGGCTTGCACTGCTCCCCCTTGTGCTGACGCGGGTCGACGGCGACCTGCGCGGGAGCAGGACACCGCCCTGCGTGAGAGCAGTTGGCACGTGAGGCGGGTGGCACGCGCGGCGCGCCGCACGCACGACCGCACCTTCCGGTCGCTGCGCGAGCCGAACTACCGCCGCTTCTTCGTCGGTCACTCGGTCTCCGTCGTCGGCACGTGGATGCAGCGCGTCGCCCAGGATTGGCTCGTCCTCACCCTCACCGGCAGCGGCGTCGCGCTCGGCATCAGCATGGCTCTGCAGTTCGGTCCGATGCTGGTTCTGGGCCTGTGGGGCGGGACGGTCGTCGACCGCGTCGACCGCCGGAGGCTGATCATCGGGACGCAGTCGGTGAGCGCCGCGCTGGCCGCGACCCTCGCCGTCCTGGCCCTGACCGGTGTCGTCCAACTCTGGATGGTCTACGCGCTCGCGCTCGCCCTGGGACTGGTGACGGTTCTGGACTCGCCGGCGCGGCAGGCGTTCGTCGGCGAGATGGTCGAGCCGAGCGACTACGTGAACGCCCAGGCGCTCAACTCGACGGTGCACAACGCGGGCCGACTCGTGGGTCCGGCCATCGCCGGACTGCTCATCGCAACCACCGGCGTCGGCGCCGCGTTCGTCGTCAACGCCCTGTCCTTCCTCGCCGTCCTCATCGGGCTGCTGCGGATGGACCCGGCAGCGCTGCGGCGGACGCCGCGGAGCGGGCCGCGCAAGGGGCAGGCGCGCGAGGGACTGCGCTACGTGCTCGCCTCGCCCGACCTGCGCGCCGTGCTGCTGCTGGTCGGCGTCGTCGCGCTCTTCGGGCAGAACTTCCGCGTCGTCCTGCCCCTGCTCGCCCAGTCGACGTTCGCCGGCGGCGCCGAGGTGTACGGCTACCTGACCGCTGCCCTCGGGCTGGGCGCCGTCCTCGGCGCCCTGTTCAGCGCGTCGCGGGAGACGGCCACCTCTTGGGGGCTGGTGCTGGCCTGCCTGGCGTTCGGCGTCGTGAACCTCGTGGCAGCCGCGGCACCGACGCTGGTGGCCGCCTACCTCGCGATGGTGGCGATCGGCTTCGCCAACATCGTGTTCAACACGCTGGGGCGCAGCGTGCTGCAACTCGGCAGCGACCCCGGCATGCACGGCCGCGTCCTCGCGCTGCACGGGCTCGTCTTCCTCGGCAGCACGCCATTCGGCGGCCCGCTCCTGGGCTGGATCTGCCAGGCGTTCGGTGCCCGCGCCGGGCTGGTCGTCGCTGGACTCGCGGCGTTGCTCGCCGGCGCCGCGCTGCTGCCCCGGCTGCGGGCGCTGCGCGGTGCGGCGGAGCAGCCTGCAGGGGAGGTGCCGCCGCCCGGGACGGTGCCGCGCCCGGTGAGCTGAGCACCCGGCGCGCGAGCGGCGAATGGTATGACAATAGGACCGATGACTGTTACGGTGACGACGTCCACGCTGGCACTACGACGTCCGTTCACACAGGCCGAACCGCCGCCGGTCCCTCCGGACGGCTCGCACCCGCCGGCCGACCGGCCGGGGAACAGGAGATCGCATGGGCAAGAAGGGACGCGTCTTCGTCCGCGGACTGACCTCGGAGACCTACGGTCTCGGCGCCTTCCGCAAGGCGCAGCTGGCCGCCAAGCGCGTGCGCGACGACTCCGTCGTCGTCGACGACGCCAAGGTCGGCCACTCCGGCGACTCCGAGCAGTCGCGCACCTGGTGGCGCATCGGCCCGGGGGACGAGGACTTCCTCACCCAGACGCTGCAGGTGCACTTCGTCGAGCTGCCGCCGCAGAGCTCCAACCACGGCCATGGCCACCAGAACGAAGCCGCCTTCTACATCCTCGAGGGCGCGGGCTACGAGATCCACGACGACCTCCGGTACGACTGGAAGGCCGGCGACCTCGCCTTCGTGCACACCGACTCGGTGCACCGGCACTTCAACCCGTACGACGAGAAGGCCGTCGCGCTGGTCGTCAAGGCCAAGTGCACCTGGATGTTCATGGGCCTGATCCAGCAGGGCCGCAGCGGCCCGATCGAGCGCGAGGACGAGTTCGGCCCGCGCGAGGACTGGTCGGCGATCTGGACCGACGGCGTCCTCGAGCGCAAGAAGATCGTGACGCCGGAGGACACCACCTGGGAGCTCACCCAGATGGGCAACGTCCGGCACCTGATCAACATGGACCGCACCGACCTGCGCCAGTTCAGCGTCGACATCTTCGAGCTCGCCATCCCGGCCGGCAGCCGCTCGGGCAAGCACTGGAAGATGGCCGACGAGGTCGACTACGTGCTCGAGGGCGAGGGCTACTCGCTGCACTGGGAGGTGCAGGAGGAGATCGCGGAGAAGTACTACGCCCGCATCGCCAAGGAGCCGACCCGCCACGAGATCAAGAAGGGCGACACGCTCTACGTCCCGCAGAACACCGTCGTGCAGCACTTCGCCGCCGACGGCAGCGAGCTGCGCCTGCTCGCCTCGCAGAACCGCG
>JAHWJP010000109.1 GCA_019348355.1 Actinomycetota bacterium | reverse complement strand
GGTCGAGCGCGACGTCCAGCCTTTGCGCGAGCGCCGCGAGGACGAGCTTGCGCACCCGGCGGCCGTCCCAGCCTGCGCAGCGCGCGGCGACCTTCGCGTGCAGCCCCTCGTCGTCCCCGAGCGGCCGCAGCGCGGGCCACAGGGCGGCCAGCTCGCGCAGAGACGCGCGGACGATCGCGGAGATCGTCTCCTCGTCCGGCAGCGGGACGTGCAGCACCAGGTCGGCGCGGGACAGGAACGCCTCGTCGATCGCGTCGGGGAAGTTCGTGGTGGTCACGAACAGCACGCCCGGGTGGGAGGCGGCGACCGCGTCGATGCCGGCGAGCAGCGCGTCGGTCGCCCGGTGCACGTCGACGGGGTTCGTCTCGAACGACGCGACGGACCGTCGTACGGCCAGGCTCTCCACCTCGTCGACGAGCACGACGGTGTGCGGCCGTCGGGCGGCGAGCTCGGGCACGGTGTCGGTCATCAGCCGGGTGATCGCCCGCTGGCTCTCACCGAGCATCTCGCTCGGGAAGGCGTGCGGGTCGATTTCGGCGTAGGTGGTCGCGCCGTGCGGCGCGAGCGCGCGCGCGGCCGCCTGCGCCAGCCCCCTGGCGAGGGTCGTCTTCCCGGTGCCGGGCGGTCCGGCGAGCACGATCAGTCCGTGCGGCAGTCCGGGCAGCGTCGCGAGCCGCCGCCCGTGCCGCATCGTGAGCAGCGCGGTCGCGAGCAGCCGCTCCTTCGCACCGGGCGGCACGAGGATGTGGTCCCACGGCCCGTCGTGGTGGTCCGACGGCAGGGCGTGCACCGAGAGCACGCCCTGCGGCAGGGCGTTGGCCGGCACCCGTCAGGGCCAGGTGGGTCGCTCGAGCACCGGCGGCCACTCGATGCTCGAGTAGTCGCCGGCCTGCTGGTCGCGGATCGCGTCCGGCGGCTCCTCGAACAGCACCATCGGGTCCATCAGCACCCGCATCGTCTCGAGCAGGCTGTCGAACATGTGGATGCGGACGACCTTGGCCGTCTTCTCCGGGTCGTCGTTGAAGTGCTGGTGCCACAGGAAGTGGTCGACGACGATGATGTCGCCCTTCTCCCACGGGTGGTCCTCGCCCTTGTCCGGCTCGGTCCCGAGGAAGGTGTGGCCCTTGCCCTCGACGACGTACAGCCACGCCTCGCCGGGGTGGCGGTGCATCGACTGCCCGCGGCCGGGGCCGATCTCGAACATCGCCATCGTGATGCCGGAGGCCTGGTAGCCGATGGCGCGGTCGAGCAGGAACGTCGTGCGCGTGCCGCGCGGCGTCTGCAGCAGCTCGAGGGAGTCCCAGCTGGTGTGCAGGCGCCCCGACCGGCGGGCGTCCTGGTCCTTGGCCAGCCGGCGGATGCGGCGCGCGTAGGGGTCGTTGCCGTCGATCTGCGGCGCGTACGGCGGGCGCGGCGCGAGCTGGTCGAACGGCGCGTCGCCGCCCTCCTCCATGAACGCCATGCCCATCGTCTCGAGCAGCGGCTCGCTGGAGAAGCTCAGGAACCGGCCGACCTCGCTGCCGTCGTTGCCGTGACGGTGCCAGGCCCACGCGGGCAGGTGCAGCGAGTCGCCGGGACCCCACTCGATCCGCTCGCCGTCGATCTCGGTCCAGCCCCAGCCGCCGACCACGAACAGCATCGCGTCCCAGGAGTGGCGGTGGACGGTCGAGGTCGCGCCGGGGTCGATCTCGTGGACGAGGGCATCCATCGAGCGGGTCGGGCGGTCGCCGTCGGCGCCGACGTAGACGCCGCGGCGCATGCCGCGCGCGGTGTCGTGCATCTCGACGTCCCCGACCCGCACGACGGTGTTGCGGTACTGCCGCCACTGCTCGAGGAAGTCGGCGCGGCGCTTCTTCTGCACGTGATAGTGCGTGACCGCGGTGGTCGTCTTGGTCGCCATGTTACCCGTCCGGTTTGACTAATGGTCTGACCAAAGAACCACACGTGCGGGCGTGGTGGCAAGGGCTCCCGTTGCTAGGGCGGAGCGTCCGCCGTGAACACGAGCGACTTGATCGTGACGGGGACCGTACGGGAGGGGTGTCGGACCTTGCCGAGGTCGATGTAGTCGAAGTCGCGCAGGCTCAGGCCGTCGACGACGAGCAGCGGGCTCGCCACACCCAGCTCGTCCCGCAGCAGCCGGCCCAGCGTCATCGCGACGTCGCCGTCGAGCAGCAGGTAGACCGGTCGTGCCGCGTCGATGCGCCCGATCATCGCGTCGCGCACGCCGCGCGCGAACGGCAGCAGGCGTTCGTGGCTCGGCGACCCCTGCCACGACAGGGCGAGCGCGACGTCCTGATCGGCCCCTTCAGCGTCGAGCGCGACGAGGTGCCAGCGCACGGATGCGGCCACCTGCGCCGCGTCGACGGCGCCACCGAGCTCGTACACCGGCCGGACGACCTGCAGGTTACGGCGCGGAAGCAGGGCGTCCGGGTCAGAGATCCAGCCGGTGTTGCCGCTCAGCTGCACGCTGTACTCCGAGGCGCCGAGCGCGGTGGCGCGGATGCACTCACCCGCCGGCAGCAGCCGCCAGGGCAGCGCTCCGCCGTCCACCCGCGCCCGCAGCGCCCGGCCCAGCGGCAGGCCGAGGTCGCCGAAGCGGGCCCTCTCGCGGTCGTAGACGTACTCGGCCACGCCGCCGGAGAACATCACGCCGTCGACGCCGGACAGGTCGTCGAGCCGGTCGGTGAGGTAGAGGTCCGCGACGTCCGGCGGCAGCGGGTCGGCGACCAGTGCGGCCACCACGGCGTCCGCCATCTGCTCGGCCACCTGCTGCAGCTCCGCGTCCGTCGCGACGTCGCCCAGCTGCCAGGAGAACCCGGCGCGCCGGGCGTGGTCCGCGCCCGCGGGCTCGAGGCGGACCAGGCGGTCGTCGCCGTCGACGACGTGCAGGCGCCCGCCGACGTGCACCGCGGCCGTCGCCGTCACCCGGCCGTCCTCGACCAGTGCCAGCTTCGTCGTCCCGCCGCCCACGTCGACGTTGAGGATGCGCAGCCCGCTGTCGTACGACACGCGCGCCGCGCCCGAGCCGTAGGCCGCGAGCATCGCCTCCATGTGGTGGCCGGCCGCCGCGGTCACCAGCTCGCCGCCCCGCTCGGCCAGCACCCGGGTGATCGCCTCGGCGTTGCGCCGGCGCAGCGCCTCCCCGGTCAGGATGACGACACCGGTGTCGATCTGCGCCGGCTCCACGCCCGCCTCGCCGTACGCCCGGTCGATGATCGCGCCGAGTGCCTCGGCGTCGATGAGCTCGGCGCTCGCGTACGGCGTCAGCGCCACCGGCGACCGGTAGAGGGTCGTCCGCTCCACGACGACGTAGCGGCTGGTGAGGTCCTCGCCGATCCGCCGCAGGTGCAGGCGGGAGAACACGACCTGGGTCCCGGAGGAACCGATGTCCATGCCGACGCTGTGCAGGGTGACGTTGTCCTGCTGCCAGACCGGGTCGTCCTCGAAAGGGGTGACCACGTCGGCGTCGTGGTCGTGGTCGTGGTCCGGCACGTACGACGAGTACACGGCGTGGTCGTGGTCGTGCGTCATCGACGCCGTCCCCGCGCTGGTGTGCACGCAGACGTACGGCCCGCCGGCGGGGAGTCGGGCCGTACGTGGAACCGGGTGCGCCTCAGACCGCGACCGTCTCGTGCGGCTTGGGGGGCAGCCCGGGGATCTCCGCCTCGTAGACGGCGTCCATCTGCGGCTGCATGCCGTGCTTGGCCAGCGCTTCGCGGAACGTCTCGCGGACGTAGCGCGACTCGTCGGCGTAGTCGATCTGGTCGCCGCCGATGCGCTGGCTGATCCACGCCTTGGGCACGCCCTGCGCGTTGCGCACCGACACCACCTCGTGCTTGAACGCGAGGTAGCGGGCTGGCTCTGTCCCGGTGTTGAAGTGCTGGTGGAACCACATGTTCGGCGGGACGATGAGCGTCCCGGCGCTCCACTCGTACCGGCGTGGCTCCTCGCCCTCAGGCCACATGAGGCTGTAGCCCTCGCCGGACAGCATGATGACGTGCGCACCGGGGCCGTGCCGGTGTCCCTTCTTGTACGTCGCCGTCGGGAACTGCGAGATGTGGCTGTTCATCGAGCCCTTGGCCATCGCGAACCGGATGTGACCACCGCCGGCGCCGCGCTCCCTGGCCTCGATGAGCGGCAGGTTCACCGCGTCGGCGACGAAGTTCGTATCGAGCAGCAGCCCCTTCTGCTCGCCCTTCGGCGAGAAGTAGTCGGGCTCGCCATTGAAGCGGTTCGGGAAGTCCTTGGCGGTGTTGAAGACGAAGTTCGCGTCGTCGTAGAGGTTGAGAACCGGCGGCAAGTTCGTCGACGAGACGAAGCGCGCGGTCTTCTGCCCGGAGCCGTTGAAGTGCTGGTGGTGGGCGTTCAGCGGGATCGCGAACAGCGAGCCGGCCTGCCACTCGAACGTCACCTCAGCGCCGCCGTCGTTCCAGACCTTGGTGGAGCCGTGACCGTCCAGGACGAGGACCATCTCCTCGAACAGCTGGCGCTGCGGCGCGAGCTTGCCGCCGGCGGGGATCTCGCAGACGTAGCAGTCGTTCGAGGTGCGCGTCGCCTCGTGGTTGATGAAGACCCCACGGCCGCCGCGGCGCTCCCACGGCTTGAGCTCAACCGTCCGCAGGTCCGGCACGTAGTGCGCCGCGATGATGTCGAGGCCCTCGGCGGCGACCCACCGGGTGTAGGGCGAGTCCTTCTCGGTGGCGAACTTCGCCGCGAGGTTGTCGTTCACGATCGCGTCCTTGCCCATGCAGCGGCCCTCCTGGTCGGCGTCGACAGCCCGGGGGGAAGCGCTGGACGCGGTCCTATTGGTAGGACCATAAGTCCATAGTTTCTGCAGTGTCAACGAAGGCGGACGCCGTGCCCGTACGGTCTTGGACATGACCCAGACGCATCCTGCGCTGCTGTCGCCTGAGTACCTCTCGACGCGGACGCGTGCCCCGCTGCGGACGCCGTTCCGCCTGCAGCTCGGGCCGACCGAGCTCACCGGGCCGCTGCTCGGAGAGGCCCGCGTGAGGGCCGAAGACGCCGACCTCACGCGCGCCGCTGACGGTGAGGCCGTCGGACAGCGGATCCTGGTGACGGGCCGGGTCCTGGAAGAGGACGGGCGTCCCGTCCGGGCCAGCCTGATCGAGGTGTGGCAGGCGAACGCCGCGGGGCGGTACCGGCACACGCTGGACCGGTGGCCCGCGCCGATCGACCCGCATTTCACCGGTGCGGGGCGCACGCTGACCGACGACGAGGGGCGCTACGCATTCCTCACGATCCGCCCGGGGTCCTACCCCTGGCGCAACCACGACAACGCGTGGCGCCCGGCGCACCTGCACTTCTCCCTGTTCGGCCGCGCCTTCGTGCAGCGTCTCGTGACGCAGATGTACTTCCCGGACGACCCGCTGCTTGCGCTCGACCCGATCTACCAGGCGGTGCCCGAGCCGGCGCGCCGCCGGCTCGTGAGCCGGTACGACCACGACGTGACCGAGCCGGAGTGGGCGCTGGGCTACCGCTTCGACATCGTGCTGCGCGGCGCGACGGCCACACCCTTCGAGGACCCGGGAGACGACGCGTGACGCCCTCGCAGACGGCCGGCCCGTTCCTTTCGCTCGGCCTGCGGTGGCCCGACGGCCCCCACGCCGTCTTGCCCGGGACGCGGGGTGCGGTGTGGCTGCGCGGCCGGGTCCTCGACGCGGCGGGCGAGCCGGTGACCGATGCGCTGGTCGAGACGTGGCAGGCGGACGGCTCGGGCCGCTTCGCCGACCGGGAGGAGACCGGCGGTTTCCGCGGCTTCGGCCGGTCGGAGACCGTGGACGGGGAGTACGCGGTGCTCACCGTCAAGCCGGCGCCGCTCATTGACCCGCTCGGCCGCACGCACGCCCCGCACGTCGCGCTGTCGGTGTTCGCCCGCGGGCTGCTCGACCGCGTCGTGACGCGGCTCTACTTCGCCGACGAGGTCGCGGCGAACTCTGACGACCCCTTGCTGACGTCGCTGCCCGACGACGCCGCACGACGCACGCTGCTGGCCGAGCCGTCCGCGGACGGCTACCGCCTCGACCTGGTGCTGCAGGGGAGCGATGAGACCGTCTTCTTCGCACTCTGACGGGCTGTTCTCGGCGCTCGTCGCGCACGGACCCGTGGCTGCCGAGGTCGGCGGGAAGCCCTGGCTGCAGGCGCTGCTCGACGTCGAGTCCGCCCTCGCGCGCGCTGTTGCCTCGGTCGGCCTTGTCCCGCAGGAGGCCGCGCGGGCGATCGCGGAGGCCTGTGCGGACGCGGCTGGGTACGACGCCGACGAGCTGGGCCGCGCGGCAGCGCTCGGCGGCAACCCGGTCATCCCGCTCGTCCGCGCGGTCGAGCAGCGCGTCGGTGCCGACGGCCGGTGGGTGCACTACGGTGCGACCAGCCAGGACGTCCTCGACACCGCGATGGTCCTCGTCGCACGGCGTGCACTCGCCGTGCTCGTTCACGACCTCGCCGGCGTCGTCGAGGCTGCGGCGGACCTCGCGCGGGAGCACCGCGGCACCGCTATGAGCGGACGCACCCTGCTCCAGCAGGCCGTGCCGACGACGTTCGGGCTCAAGGCCGCGGGGTGGGCGCTCGCCCTCGACGGCGCCTCGCAGCGGCTGTCCGCCGTCGACCTGCCGGTGCAGCTGGGCGGTGCCGCCGGGACCCTTGCGTCCTATGCCGGACAGGGGCAGCAGGTCGCGGCGGCGCTCGCTGACGAGCTCGGCCTGACCTGCTCCGTCCTGCCCTGGCACACGGCGCGGCTTCCGGTCGCGGACCTAGCGTGCGGGCTCGGGACGACGTCGGGCGCTGTGGCGAAGGTGGCGCTTGATGTGGTGCTGCTGGCACAGACGGAGGTCGCGGAGGTGGCGGAGGCCCTCGAGGGTGCGGGTGGCTCGTCGGCCATGCCGCACAAGTCGAACCCGATCGCCGCGGTGCAGGCACGGGCCTGCGCCAGACGCGCGCCGGGACTGGTCGCCACGCTGCTCTCGTGCATGGAGCAGGAGCACGAGCGCGCCGCCGGGGGGTGGCACGCGGAGTGGGCACCCCTGTCCGACCTCCTGGCGAGCACCGGCGCGGCCGTCGCCTGGCTGCGGACGTCGCTGGAGGCGCTCCACGTCGACGTCAAGCGGATGCGGGCGAACCTCGACCTGTCGCCCGGCGGGTCCACCGCCGTGTCCGCGGCGCTCACGGAGTCCCTCGGCCGCGCGCAGGCGCACGTCGTCGTCGTCGCCGCCGTCGCCGACGCGCGCGCCCGCGGCATCCCGCTCCGGGACGCCCTGCTCGCGAGCCGTGAGGTGCGCAATGTGCTGCCGCCGGACCGCCTCGGGGCGCTGCTCGCGGCTGCGCCTCACACTGGCGAGGCCACCCGGCTCGTCGACGCGGCGCTCGTCGCCCTGCGCCCGGATCCGAGGAGCCGGCCATGACCGCTGTAGAGGTGCACGCCGTCGTCGAGGGTGCACCCGACGCACCGGCCGTCCTGCTCATCGGGTCGCTCGGCAGCACGCACGAGATGTGGGAGCCGCAGGTCGCCGCTCTCGGCGAGCACTTCCTCGTCGTGCGCTACGACGCGCGCGGCCACGGACGCTCCCCGGTCCCGCCGGGGCCGTACGCGCTCGACGACCTCGTCGACGACGCGGTCGCGCTGCTCGACCGCCTCGGTATCGACCGCGCGTCGGTGGTCGGCCTGTCGCTCGGCGGGATGACCGCCCTGCGGCTGGCCGCACGCGAACCCGCGCGCGTGCACCGTCTGGTGGTCCTCTGCAGCTCGGCGCATCTCGCGCCCGCGTCCGCGTGGAGCGAACGCGCGGCGCTGGTGCGGACGCAGGGTGCGGCTGCCGTCGCGGACGCGGTGGTGGAGCGTTGGTTCACCGCGGAGCGGCGGGCCCGCGAGCCCGAGACCGTTGCGCGGATGCGAGCCATGATCGCCGGCACGCCGGCCCAGGGCTACGCTTCCTGCTGCGAGGCGATCGCGCAGATGGACCTGCGCGCTGATCTGGCTCGTGTCCTCGCGCCGACCTTGACCATCGCCGGTGAGGACGACCCGGCGACGCCGCCGGAGCACCTGGACGTTGTGGCCGCCGGCGTGGCCGACGGCCGGGCGATCGTGCTGCCGCAGGCAGCACACCTCGCCAGCTGGGAGCAGGCGGCGGCGGTGAACGCGGCCGTCCTGACCCACCTCCTGTCGGGCGCCACGGACGCCGGTCGCCGGGCCGCGGGGACGCAGGTCCGGCGGGCCGTCCTCGGCGACGCGCACGTCGACCGCGCCGTGGCACGCACGACGCCGTTCACAGCCGATTTCCAGGACCTGATCACGCGCCATGCATGGGGCGACGTGTGGTCGCGCCCGGGGCTGGACCGGCGGACGCGCAGCCTGCTGACCCTCGCGCTGCTCGCGGCGCTCGGGCACGACGAGGAGCTCGCGCTGCACGTGCGGGCGGCGGTGAGCAACGGCGTCACCGCGGAGGAGGTCGCGGAGGTGCTCCTCCACACGGCGGTTTACGCCGGCGTGCCCGCCGCCAACAGCGCCTTCGCCGTCGCCGAGCAGGTACTCGGCGAGCCCGACCCCGCCGACGTCGACCCGGTTGAAGAAGGCTGATCAC
>JAHWJP010000108.1 GCA_019348355.1 Actinomycetota bacterium | reverse complement strand
GGGATCGGCGACCGCCGTACGTCCTTCGCTCATGTGTTCGATACTACCGGATCTGTCGGACGTGTCAAGTCAATGTTGCCTGTGGACAGGCTCTTTCACGTTTCCACAGATTCCGCAAGACCTGTTGACTCAGAGCATGAGGCGCGCCGATGCCGGGGCCTCGCAGGCGATCTGCAAGGGGCCCCGCGCCCGCGTCGCGGCGAACACGGCGAGGTGCAACGGCCGCTCTGGTGACAGCGGCGCACCACCGTCGATCTCGTAGCGGGTGTTCGTCACCTTGCGGGTCTGCGCCGCCGGGTCGTAGGGATGCAGCGGCGGCCCATCGCTCCGCCAAGCGAGCAGGACCTCGGTGCAGCCCGGCGGCCAGTCCCAACGCAGCCGGCCGTCGTCCGCGTGCAGTCCGAAGACCGGCGGCAGATCGATGTACGCCGCAGCAGCACCCACGACCGCACCGCCGGCGCATGCCACCGGGACGGTGAGCACGACGTAGCCCACATAGGACGTCGATGGCCGCCGATCGACGGCGAGCCCGGGGCCCATCGCCGGAACCACGTCACCGAACTGCGTGGGGTCGGTGACGACGGTGCCGGGCGCAGGGGCGGTGGTCCCCTCCGGCAGTCGCCGCACCTCGGCCCGGCCGACACGTGGGGGCGGAAAGATGAGGTGGAGCCGCCGACCCGTCGGCTCGACGATGAGGGAGGGGACGACGGGCGAGAGGTTCGGCGGTGGCGTGGGGCCGGTCGGGGCGGGGGCAGTGGAGCCGGTCGAAGCGGGGGCAGTCGGGCCGGAGCCAGTCGTGGCAGCTTCGGTCGTGGCGGTCGACGGGCCGCCCGGCGCTGAGGACGCCTCCGCCGACACGACGCCGGCTCGCCGGGCCACGACGAGGTAGGTAGGCAACGGACCGCCGCCCGGCGGCAGCCCGTCCTCGAGCTCGGTCGTCTGGGTGGTGCCGACCGGCCGCCCGTCGCCGCGACGCACCTTGTAGTCGATGGTGCCCGGCGAGGGCGAGGCGCGCCAACTCACCCGTACCCCGCCGCCGACCCGCTCGGCGCGGACCTCGGACGCGGGCGCGACACCGGCCGACTGCAGCGCCGCAAGCAGGCCCTCGTGGTCCGGCGCGAGGCGGACAGCCTCGAGCAGCGCGCTCTCGCGGGCCGCTCCGGAAAGGGACTCGGCCGCGGCGAGGCGCGCCCCGGCCTCGTCGAGGCCGACGCGCGCCCGCGCCAACGCGCCGGCCACATGGGTGCCGCGCGGGCTCGGCAGGTCGACGGCGACCTGCACCAGGCGTTCCAACGCCAGGACGGCCTCGTGGAAGCGGCGAGCGGCGAGCGCCTGCTCGACGGTTCGCCAGTGCTGCTGCGCCTCGGCGAGCACCTGCTGCACCTCGTCGTCCAGGGCGCGGATCGGCGGCAGGATGCCGCCGGCGAGCTGCCGCGCCTGGGTGACCAGGCGCTCGGCCTCAACCACACGGCCGGCCTTCAGCGCCGCCCGCGCCTCGGCCAGCGGCCGGCTCCAGGCGCCCGCGTCGACCGGCACCGGCGGCTCGGGGCGGGGGCGGGGGGAGGGGCGAGGACGTTCCCACGGCGGCCGGTCTCCCATCGCCGGTCCACCCGAGGTTGTCGGCGTCACCGGTGAGCCGGACGATTCGGTGCGGGGTGGTGGTGCGGGCGCCCGCACACCGGCCTCGCGGGCCAGCTCGGCGAGCACCCGCACCGCCCGGTCCCGGTCGAGCCCGCCGGCTTCCGCCTCGACGAGCAGCTGCCCGTAGTCGTCCGGAGTCAGCTCGTCCTCGACCAGCACCGCCGCCACCACCCGGGGGCGCAGCTTCACGGTCACGTCCTCGGCGACGGCGTCGAGGTAGGCGTCCGGGTCGCCCTCGATCAGCAGCGCCGTGACAGCGGTGAGCAGGTCGTCCACCAGGGCCCGGCGGCGGTCCGGCCGCAGCTCACGGTTACGACCCGCGGCGACCTCCCGCTCGGCGCGCACCTCCGGCGTCGAGGCACCGGGTGGCAGTCCGATCAGGTCGTACAAGCTGGCTGGCGGTGGCGCGCCCATCAGCTGGCCGAGCTCGTCGAGATCCCCGCGCACCTGCCGGTAGACGGCGGCCGGCACCGCCGCGCGAGCCGGCGCCGGGGCCACGTCGTCGAGCACCGGGTGCCGGGCGAGCCGGCTCTCGGTGCCGACCTCGTCGAGCCTCGCCCCGGCGGCGAACCGGCGCAGGCCCTCGAGCTTGCCGCGCGGGATGCCGCCGAAGCGCTGGACCAGGCGGTCGATCGCGGCGTCGAGGTCGGCGAAGCGACCCTGGTCACGCTCGGCCCGGAAGCGCCGCGCGTCCTCGGCGATCTGCCGTCGGCTGTCCGCCTCGCGCAACAGCGGGGCGAGCGTCTCGTGAGCGGTCAGCAACGCGGTGACCAGACCGCGGTACTTCGGGTGGTCCCGCTGCTTCTGCCAGAAGGCCCAGACCGCGTCGATCTGCGCCCGGACGGCGGCGTCCGTCATGTCATCGACCTCGTCCAGCGGCAGGTCGTAGTACTCGAACGGGTCCCGAGCCTGGGGCCCGCCGGCCGCGTCCATCGCGGCGAGCACGCGCTTGCGGTAGTCGTTGCCGTCGAAGGGCGCGGGCGCAGGCGCCCGCCGGTCCCGGTCGAACATCGCCACCCTCACACCGCCACTAGGCCGGCTCGGCCATCAGGAGTCGCGGCGGCGTACCCGCGCCACCTGGGCCCGCTCCCGGGCCACGTCGGTCTGGCTGAGCGCCGCGCTGGTCTCGACGTGCACCGTGAGCGGTTTGTCAGCGAGTCCCTCGTGCCAGGCATGCAGCTCGAGAATGCCGTCGAACCCCATCCGCAGCCCGATCGAGATCTCGCTGCCCGCCGGGTAGCCGGGCGGGATGTCGATGATCGACGCCTCGGCGACCACCTTGTTGTCGTCCAGATGCTCAGACTCCGCACCACCACCCTGCTCGACGATCCGCACCGTCACGACCTGCTGGTCGTCGTGGACCGTGCCGAACGAGCGGCGGACCGCGACCGGCAGCCGGTCGTTGCGGTGGACGAGGAAGACCGCCTCGGGCTCACCGGTCCGCCCGGACAGCGCCATCACGCCGAAGCCGCGGGAGCACACGTTGAGGACCTGCACCTGGGCGGTACGCCGCACCCGCTCGGTCGTCAGGCCCAGCGCCTCGGCCAGCCGCGCGCAGGCGGCGTCGAAATCGGCGGCCGAGGCGGCGTCGAGCGGGGCGCCGTCGGCGAGCTGACCGCGGGTGGTGAGGTCGGCGTGGACCAAACGCTCGATGGCCTTCTTCTCGCCGTAGACAGCGGCTCCCTTCGCCACCGCGAGATCGGGGTCGGCGAGCTCGGCGGTGACGCCCAGCTCCTTGGTGAGCCGCGCTGCGACGGCCGGCATCCGGCTCGCGCCGCCGACCAGCAGCACCCGGTCGATCCGTCCGAGGCCGCGCTCGCGGGCCGCCGCCACCGCGCTGCGGGTGAGCTGCACGGTGCGGTCGAGCAGGCCTCCGGTGAGCCGCTCCAGGTCGTCCCGGCGAAGCGGGACGTCCACCGTGTGGCCGTCGTGCTCCACGCGTACGACCGTGCTGGTCTTCTCGCTCAGCTCCCGCTTGGCGCGCTCGGCGGCCAGCACGAGCGCCTGGGAGCCGGCGCTGTCGTCCAGCGGGTCCTCGGCATCCGGGTGGGCGGCCGTGAACGCGTGCGAGAGGTGGACGGCGAGCTTCTCGTCCCAGTCCGCCCCGCCGAGCTCGTGGTCGCCGTCGATGGCGACGACCGCGACGCGGCGCTCGGCGAGCTCCACCACCGTGACGTCGAAGGTGCCGCCGCCGAGGTCGTAGACCAGCGCGACCTCCTCCGAGGGCCCCTTGACCAGGCCCGGGTCGAGCCGGGCGAACCCGTAGGCGAGGGCGGCAGCGATCGGCTCGCTGATGACGTCCAGCACGGTCAGCCCGGCGTACTCACCGGCGAGCTTGGTGGCCCGGCGCTCCTCGTCACCGAAGTAGGCCGGGACGGTGATGACGACGTCCTGCACCTGGCCGGGCGCGTGGAACGCGGTGTCGTTGACGAGCGCCTTGAGGATCAGGCTGCTGACTGCGGGCGCCGACCAGGACCGGCCATGGCTGACGAAGCGCCAGTCGCCGTCGCCCATGCGGCGCTTGACCAGCGAGCAGACGTCGTCCGGGCGGGAGCGCGACTGGGCGCGCGCCGGCTCCCCGGTCATGCAGTCGTCGGCCCCGAGGAACAGCACCACGCTGGGCAGGGTCAGCGAGCCGTCCAGCAGCGGGACGACCTCGGGCGCCCCGGCGGTGTTCACGGTGGCCAGGCAGCTGTAGGTGGTGCCGAGGTCGATGCCGAAGACGGCGCCGGTCGACCGCGACTTCCGGCGGGACATGCAGGGAACGTAGCGCCAGTGAGGAGGACCTGGCGTCAGTTCGCCGACTCGACGGCCTGCAGCGCCTTCATCCTGGCCGTCACCCGGCTGTACGCCGCGGCTGCCTCGACCGGCTCGTCCTTCCCGAGCGCCGCGAGCGCCGCGGCGACGTCGCGCGCCGACTCGTCCTTCGCCAGCTCGGCGTCGTCGAGAAGGTGGACCAGCCCGCCGTAGTCGAGCTCGACCAGCGAGCGAGGGTGGAACTCCTCCAACCAGCGGCCTACGTCCTCGACCCCGGCCGTGACGATCCCGTCGTTCACGGTGCGCCGCAGGACCGCGAGCGCCCGGGCGACCCGCTGGCGGGCCTTCGACATGGGGGTGCGGTAGATCAGGCTCCGCCCGGCCAACCGTCCCGCGGGCACCGCCCGGCCGCCGGCGGGCACTCCCATGCGCACCTGCCGCTCATCGGCGTCGACGAGCACGAACCAGCGCAGCGGCACCTGCCAGGTGCTGCTGAGCTGGTGGTTACGCAGGGCCGGATGGGTTGCGCGCCAGTGGTCGAGCTCAGCCGCGACGCCCTCGACGACGGACACCGGGACGAAGGCCTGCGCCACCTCGTCGGGCAGGTCAGCCAGGAAGTCCTCCAGCCCTTCGAGGGCGCGCAGCCGCGTACGCCATGGGCACACCAGCATGACGCCGGAGACCTCGGTGACGTAGGCGTGGTCGGCGACGACCGGCAGGGTGGCCGGCGGACGGCCGACCAGCGCACGTACGGCGGCGGCGCGCTCCATTGCCACCCCGGCCGCCGGCGACGGCGCGTCCCGGGAGCCCAGATAGCTCTGCCAGCGCCGGCGCTCCTCCCCCTCGAAGGCGGCCAGCGGCTCGTACACCCGCAGGAACGCCTGGTGCGCCGTCATGAACCGATGCTCGCACGCTGCCGGGGCCGTCCGCGGTCGTTACCCTGCGACGTGAGTGTCTTCGACCGCGGCGACCCCGTGGGCCATGAGCAGGTCGTGTTCTGCCAGGACCGGGCGAGCGGTCTTCGGGCGATCATCGCGATCTACTCGACCGCGCTGGGGCCGGCCCTCGGCGGCACCCGGTTCCGGCCCTACGCGAGCGAGGACGAGGCGGTCGAGGACGTGCTCGCGCTCAGCCGGGCGATGGCCTACAAGGCGGCCTGCGCCGGGCTGGACCTCGGCGGCGGCAAGGCGGTCATCATCGGGAACCCGGGCAGGGACAAGAGCGAGGCGCTGCTGCGGGCGTACGGCCGGTTCGTCCAGTCACTCGGCGGGCGTTATTACACGGCCTGCGACGTCGGCACGACTGTTGCGGACATGGACGTCGTGGCCACGCAGAGCGCGTTCGTCACCGGACGCTCACCGGATAAGGGCGGCGCCGGCGACAGCGCGGTGCTCACGGCGTTCGGCGTCTTCCAGGCCATGCGCGCGGCGGCGGAGCACCTCTGGGGTGCGCCGACGCTGACCGGCCGGCGGGTCGCCGTCGAGGGGGTCGGCAAGGTCGGGCTGCACCTTGTCCGCCGCCTGCTGGCCGACGGCGCCTCGGTGGTCGTGTCCGACGTGGACGCCGCCGCCGTCGCGCGGGCCCAGGCACTCGGGGCGGCCGCGCAGTCGGTGGAGGAGCTGAGGGTGGGCGACTGCGACGTCTACGCACCGTGCGCGCTCGGCGGCTCGATGACCGAGCAGCTCGCGGCGCAGCTGCGGGCTTCGATCGTCTGCGGTGCGGCCAACAACCAGCTGGCGCATCCCGGCGTCGGAGGGGTCCTCGCCGACCGGGGCGTCGTGTTCGTCCCGGACTACGTCGCCAACGCCGGGGGGTTGATCCAGGTCGGCGACGAGGCGCTGTCGGCTGCCACGGGCGGTTTCCGCTTCGAGCGGGCCGAGGCGGCGGCGGCCGGGATCTTCGACACGACGCTGGGGATCCTGCGGCTGGCCGACACCGAGGGGATTGCGCCGGTCGACGCGGCCGACCGGGTGGCCGAACGCCGGATGGCGGGTGCCGAGCGGCCGGGGCGTCTCCTGCTGCCCGGTAGCGGGGTGCAATGGCCCCGCACCCTGTAACGTGAACCTCGGCACGGAACCGGAACCCCGGTGCGTGTCTCCAGCCATGAACGTTTCTTCTGCGGGGCCGCTGCCCCGCCGTAGCGAGGGGGTCGAGCCATGGGGCGCGGCCGTGCCAAGGCAAAGCAGACCAAGGTTGCCCGTGAGCTGAAGTACAGCAGCGGCAACCTCGATCCCGACCGGCTCAAGGCCGAGCTCGCGGGCGTGTCGCCGTCGTCGGCGCCTTCTTCCTCCGCGGTCGTCGACGACGACGCCGATCCCTACGCCGACGACGAGGACCGCGACCGCTGACCCGACCCCCACGACTGGCAACCCGCCGGTGCCGCGCGCGGTCAGGTGGGGTGGGAACCGGTCAGGGTGACGCTGCCCTCGCCCGGGACGACCACCCCGGCCACCCAGGCCGGGACGTGGCGGGCGGTCAGCACCGCCAGGGCCCGGTCGACGTCGGCGGGGGCGACCAGCGCCACCATCCCGACGCCCATGTTGAAGGTGCGCTCCATCTCGGCCGGCTCCACCCGGCCCCGGCCGCGGACCAGGTCGAAGATCGGCTGGGGGGTCCACGTGCCTCGATCGACCGTCGCGGACAGGTGCGGCGGCAGCACCCGGGACAGGTTGCCGGCCAGCCCCCCACCAGTCACGTGGGCGAAGGCGTGCACCTCGCTCTCCTCGATCAGCGACAGGCAGTCCTTGGCGTAGATGCGGGTCGGCACGAGCAACTGCTCGCCGAGCGGCCCGCCCAGCTCGTCGACGATCGCGTCGAGCCGCATCCGGGCCCCCTGGAGCAGGACGTGCCGCACCAGTGAGAAGCCGTTGCTGTGCAGGCCGCTGGAGCCCATGGCGATGACGACGTCACCCTCGCGTACCAGCTCCGCGCCCAGCACCTTGTCCTCCTCGACCACCCCGACGCCGGTGCCGGCGAGGTCGTAGTGGTCGACCGGCATCAGGCCGGGATGCTCGGCGGTCTCGCCACCGACGAGGGCGCAGCCGGCCAGCTCACAGCCGGCCGCGATGCCACCCACGATCTCGGCGATCCGCTCCGGCACCACCTGCCCGCAGGCGACGTAGTCCTGCAGGAACAGCGGTTCGGCGCCGCAGACGACGAGGTCGTCGACGACCATGCCGACCAGGTCGATGCCCACCGTGTCGTGCTTGTCCAGGGCCTGTGCGATCGCCAGCTTGGTGCCGACGCCGTCGGTGCTGCTGGCGAGCAGAGGTCGCTTCCACCGGTCGGTGTCGAGGCGGAACAGCCCGGCGAAGCCGCCGATGCCCCCGACGACCTCGGGCCGGCTCGCGCCGGCGACGCGGCCCCGCATCAACTCGACTGCCCGGTCGCCGGCGTCGATGTCGACCCCGGAGGCGGAGTACGTCGAGTCGTTCACGGTCGGCTCAGCTTCAGCGGCGGACGGGCATCCTCCGCGCTGCCGCCCGCGAGCAGCGCGTCCAGCGGGTCGGCCGGCGCGATCCCGTTGTGCACGACCAGCCCGCCGCCCTCGATGTGGTCGTGGTCGGCGGCCGCCTGCCCCGCTGCCTTCGGCGCAGGACCTTCCAGCAGCTGCTTGCCCAGCACCTGCTGCGGGATCTCGATCGGGTAGCGGCCGTCGAAGCAGGCCCGGCACAGCCGGTCGGCGCGCTGGTTGCTCGCGCCGGTCAGACCTTCGATCGAGACGAAGGCCAGCGAGTCCGCCCCGATGCTCGCCCGGATCTGCTCGACCCCCATGCCGCTCGCGATCAGCTCGGCCCGGCTCGCGAAGTCGATGCCGTAGAAGCAGGGCCACATCACCGGCGGGCTCGAGATGCGGACGTGCACCTCCACCGCGCCCGCCTCCCGCAGCATCCGCACCAGCGCCCGCTGGGTGTTGCCGCGCACGATCGAGTCGTCGACGACGACGAGCCGCTTGCCCTTGATGACCTCGCGCAGCGGGTTGAGCTTGAGCCGGATGCCGAGCTGGCGGATCGTCTGGCTCGGCTGGATGAAGGTGCGGCCGACGTAGGCGTTCTTGACCAGCCCCATGCCGTACGGGATGCCGCTCTGCTCGGCGAAGCCGATCGCCGCCGGAGTCCCGGACTCGGGAACGGGGATGACCAGGTCGGCGTCGGCCGGGGCCTCGAAGGCCAGCGTGCGGCCGGTCTGCACCCGGGTCGTGTAGACCGACTGGCCGGCGATCGTCGTGTCGGGGCGGGCGAGGTAGACGTACTCGAACAGGCAGCC
>JAHWJP010000107.1 GCA_019348355.1 Actinomycetota bacterium | reverse complement strand
GCGACCGGCGCCGGCAAGTCGGTGTGCATCAACAGCCTGCTGGTGAGCGTGCTCACCCGGGCCACGCCCGACGAGGTCCGCATGGTGCTGGTCGACCCCAAGCGGGTCGAGCTCACCGCGTACGAAGGAATTCCGCACCTCATCACACCGATCATCACCAGCCCGAAGAAGGCCGCCGAGGCGCTGCAGTGGGTCGTGCGCGAGATGGACATGCGCTACGACGACCTGTCGGCCAGCGGTTTCCGGCACGTCGACGACTTCAACGCCGCCGTACGCGCCGGCTCGCTCGTCGCGCCGCCCAACAGCGAGCGGGTCTACCGCCCCTACCCCTACCTCATGGTCGTCATCGACGAGCTCGCCGACCTGATGATGGTGGCGCCGCGCGACGTCGAGGACTCGATCGTGCGCATCACCCAGCTGGCGCGCGCCGCCGGCATCCACCTGGTCATCGCGACGCAGCGCCCCAGCGTCGACGTCGTCACCGGTCTGATCAAAGCCAATGTGCCCAGCCGCCTTGCGTTCGCGACCAGCTCCGGCACCGACAGCAAGGTGATCCTGGATCAGCCGGGCGCCGAGAAGCTGATCGGCAAGGGCGACAGCCTGTTCCTGCCGATGGGCGCGTCCAAGTCGATCCGGATCCAGGGGGCGCTGGTCACCGACGCCGAGGTGGCGGCGGTCGTGAAGCACTGCAAGCAGCAGCGCCAGCCGGCGTTCCACGACGACGTCGTCGCGACCCCCGACGCCGCGCGCGAGGTGGACGAGGAGGTCGGCGACGACCTGGACGT
Organism: Actinomycetota bacterium; assembly: GCA_019348355.1. Taxonomy (GTDB): domain Bacteria; phylum Actinomycetota; class Actinomycetes; order Mycobacteriales; family SCTD01; genus SCTD01. Next base: position 7,900 of record JAHWJP010000107.1, on the reverse strand, counting down.
GCTGTGCCAGGCGGTCGAGCTCGTCGTGACGACGCAGTTCGGCAGCACCAGCATGCTTCAGCGCAAGCTGCGGGTCGGCTTCGCGAAGGCCGGCCGGCTGATGGACCTGATGGAGAGCCGCGGCATCGTCGGGCCGTCCGAGGGCAGCAAGGCCCGCGACGTCCTGATCCGCCCGGACGAGCTGGAGGGCGTGCTCGGGGTCCTGCGGGGCGGCGACCCGCCTTCCTGATCGGGCAGCCGTAGACTCCTTCGGTGCCCGACCTGACCCGCCGCGTGTCCATGGTGACCCTGGGTTGCGCGCGCAACGAGGTCGACTCCGAGGAGCTCGCCGGCCGGCTCGACGCCGCCGGTTGGGAGCTGGTGAACGAGACCGCCGCCGACGTCGTCGTGGTCAACACCTGCGGCTTCGTCGAGAGCGCCAAGAAGGACTCGATCGACACCCTGCTGGCCGCTTCCGACACCGGCGCGAAGGTCGTCGCCGTTGGCTGTCTGGCCGAGCGGTACGGCAGCTCGCTCGCCGGCCAGCTGCCAGAGGCCGACGCGGTGCTCGGCTTCGACGCCTACGCGACCCTGCCGGACTCGCTGAGCAGGGTGCTGGCCGGCGAGCGGCTCGACAGCCACACGCCCGGTGACCGACGCACGCTGCTGCCGATCAGCCCGATCGAGCGGGCCGCCGCGGTCGAGCCGGGAGTCATCGACATCGGCCTGCCCGGCCATGCCGGCGGCCCGGCCGTCGTCCGCCGCCGCCTGGACGACAGCCCGGTCGCGCCGCTCAAGCTGGCATCGGGCTGCGACCGCCGCTGCGCGTTCTGCGCGATCCCGAGCTTTCGCGGCTCGTTCGTGTCCCGCCGGCCGTCCGACGTGCTGGCCGAGGCCCGTTGGCTGGCAGAGCACGGCGTCCGCGAGCTCGTCCTGGTCAGTGAGAACTCCACGTCGTACGGCAAGGACCTCGGCGACCTGCGGCTGCTCGAGACGCTGCTGCCCGAGCTGGCGGCGGTGGACGGCATCGAGCGGGTGCGCTTGTCGTACCTGCAGCCGGCGGAGTTGCGGCCGAGCCTCGTGCAGGTGCTGACCGGGACGCCCGGTGTCGCGCCGTACTTCGATCTCAGCTTCCAGCACTCCTCCGCCTCGGTGCTGCGCCGGATGCGCCGGTTCGGCGACACCGACCGCTTCCTCGACTTGCTCGCGCAGATCCGTGTCGGCGACCGGGCGGCGGCCGTCCGCAGCAACGTCATCGTCGGGTTCCCGGGCGAGACGGACGCCGATGTCGAGGAGCTGGAGCGCTTCCTGATCGGCGCCCGGCTCGACGCGATCGGGGTGTTCGGCTACTCCGACGAGGACGGCACCGAGGCCGAGCACTTGCCGGACCACCTGCCGGAGCACGTCGTGGCGCAGCGAGTCGCCCGGCTGACGGACCTGGTGGAGGAGCTGACCAGCCAGCGCGCAGAGGAGCGGATCGGCGAGATCGTCGAGGTGCTCGTCGAGGTCGTGGACGGTTCGCTGGTCGAGGGGCGCACCGCAGGGCAGGCACCCGAGGTGGACGGCGCCACGACGCTGAGCGGACCGGACAGCGACAGCGTGCGGGTCGGCGACCTGGTGCGAGCTCGGGTCATCGGCAGCGAGGGCGTCGACCTGGTGGCGGCGCTCGCCGGCGCGCCGTCCGTCGTCCGCACGTGAGCACCGAGCTCGGCGCGAACGGCCCGATCGCCACGCCGAACACCGCCGTCAGCGCCTGGAACATCGCGAACTACCTGACCGTCGCCCGCCTGCTGCTCGTCCCGCTGTTCCTGCTGCTGCTGCTCGGCCGGGACGGCGAGGACGCCGACTGGCGCATCGGCGCGGCCCTGGTGTTCGCCCTCGCCGGCTACACCGACCGGATCGACGGGCAGCTGGCCCGGAGCCGCGGCCTGGTCACGTCGTTCGGCAAGCTCGCCGACCCGATCGCCGACAAGGCGCTCATCGGTGCCGCCCTGGTCGGCCTGTCGTTACTGGACGAGCTGCCCTGGGCGGTGACCGCGCTCGTGCTGGTCCGCGAGATCGGCATCACCCTGCTGCGCTTCGTCGTCATCCGCCACGGCGTCATGCCGGCCAGCCGCGGCGGCAAGCTCAAGACGGTGCTCCAGGGGTTCGCGATCCTGCTTTACGTCCTGCCACTGACCGGTGTGGCCGCCACCGGACGGGCCGGCGTGATGGCGCTGGCGGTGGCCGTCACGCTTGTCACCGGGGCCGACTACGTCGTCCGGGCGCTCACGCTGCGCCGGACGTCCGAGCGGGCGGCGATGAAGCGCGAGCGCCGGGCGCGCCTCACCGACACCCGATGAGGTCCGCGGTGGTGGCCGTGGGCGACGAGTTGCTGCTGGGCGACATCGTCAACGGCAACGCCGCCTGGCTCGGCGCCCAGCTGGCGGCGGTGGGCGCACCGGTCGTGCACTCTTGCATGGTCGGCGACGATGTGGACCGCATCGCGGCGGCGCTGCGCCGGGCGCTCGAGGACGCCGACGTGGTGGTGGTGACCGGGGGGCTCGGCCCGACCTCCGACGACGTCACCCGGGAGGCGGTTGCCGCCGTCGCGGGGGTCGGGCTGGTGCGGGACCCCCTGCTCGAGGACGCGCTCCGCGCGACGTTCGAGGCGTACGCCGTGGCGATGCCCGCAGCCGTGCTGCGCCAGGCCGATGTCCCCGTGGGCGCGACCGCGCTCGACAACCCGGTCGGCACGGCGCCGGGCCTGCGGGTCGAGGTGGGGGAACGGCTCGTGTTCGCCCTACCGGGGCCGCCGCACGAGCTCGCCGCCATCTTCCACGGCTCGGTGCTGGCCGAGCTCGCCGCCCGCAGCGGCGCGGTGGTGCTCACCCGCACGCTGCACTGCGCCGGCCGCGGGGAGAGCGCCGTGGCCGAGCTGGTCGAGCAGGCGATCAAGGTGCCGGGCGGGGTGGCGCTGGCCTACCTCGCCGGGGGAGGGGTCGTCCGGGTGCGCCTGACAACCGTCGCACCCACGCACGCCGAGGCCGACGACGTGCTCGCGCCGCTGGTGGCGGCTGCGGCGGACGTGCTCGGTGAGGCGGTCTTCGGGCGCGACCTCGACACCCTCGCCGGGGTGGTGCTGCGGCGACTGCGGGCCGCCGGTGCAACGGTGGGGGTCGCCGAGTCGCTGACCGGCGGGCTGCTGGGCGCCGCGCTCACCGCTCTGCCCGGCAGCAGCACCGCTTTCCGGGGCGGCCTGCTGGTCTATGCGACGGACCTCAAGGCGACCCTCGCCGGCGTGCCCGCGTCGGTGCTCGCGGAGCACGGCGCGGTCTCTGCGCAGACGGCGGTGGCGCTCGCGACGGGCGCTCGCGAGCGGCTCGGCGCGACGTACGGGCTGGGGGTCACCGGGGTCGCCGGGCCGGACTCCCAGGAGGGCCGGCCGGTGGGGACGGTGCACGTCGCCGTGTGCGGGCCGGGTGGGGTGAGCCATCGGGAGGCCCGGCTGCCGGGCACCCGGGACCGGGTGCGGCTGCTGGCCGTGACCCTCGCGCTCGACCTGCTGCGTCGCCAGCTGCCGGGCGACACTCAGGCCAGGAGCTCGACGTCGACGTCCAGCACGCGATAGGTGTTCATGGCGCGGCGATCCAGGCTGACCAGGGGCAGACCGTGTTCGCGCGCGGCCGCCCCGACGAGCGCGTCGTAGACCGCTCCGCCCGCGACGGCGTGGCCGGGCAGGTCAGTCAGCAGAGCGGCGGCGCGCTCGGAGCTCAGGAAGCGGTTGTACGGAAAGTTCGACGAGATCAGTCGTGCTGCGGACTGCGGGGTCAGCCGGGCCGGAGGCGGCAGCCTGGTCAGGACCGAGTACGTCTCGAAGGCGGCATGCCCGGCGAGGCCGAGCCGGCGGTCCGCGAGTGCCGCGAACGTGTCGTCATGCGCTTCGTGGTCGCTGACCAGGAAGGCGATGGCGGCGCTGGTGTCCAACAGCGAGATCGGACCGCTAGGCCTGGTCGGCATCGCGCAGTCTCTGAACGTCCTCGTCGCCGAACGGCGCGTCAGCGGCCGCCACGACCAGGCGGCCGCTGCGCTCGACAAGGCGGTCGGAGGCGACCGGCTCGACCCGCAAGGCAGCGCCGTCCAGAGAGATCTCCACCTCCCCGCCGCCTCGCAGCCCGACGCCCTCTCGGAGCTCTTTGGGGATGACCAGCCGGCCAGCCTTGTCGATGGTTGTACGCATACCACGATGCTACCAAGAGCTTGGTACCCAGTGCCCCACCCTCACTATTCTGCTCAGAGCGGACGACAGGCACCGCCCGCGCACTGGCGGGCAGGCCCAGGACGGGTAACCTTTCGACAGAACGAGGAGGTGGTGACATGGCGGTGCTCCGTACGCTGCTCGGCCAGGCCCTGCGCACCACGCGGCTGAGCCAGGAGCGCACCCTGCGCGAGGTGTCCTCCGTGGCGCAGGTCAGCCTCGGCTACCTGTCCGAGGTCGAGCGTGGCCAGAAGGAGGCCTCCTCCGAGCTGCTGGCCAGCATCTGCCGGGCCCTGGGGGTCCGCCTGTCCGACGTCCTGCGCGAGGTGAGCGAGAGCCTGTCGGTCCTCGAGCCGCAGCCGGCACCGCTCGAGACCCCCGGGCGCACGCAGCGGCCGATGCTCGAGCCGGTCGGCGCGGATGGTGCGGCGACCGAGCGCCGGTCGACGGTGCGGGCGGCAGTTCGCGACGTCGTTGCCGCCTGACGGCTGTTCAACCCCGCGTGGGCTCCGGGCACTACCGCGCCTCCCGTGAAGATCATCCGCAGGATCGCCGCCCTAGGCATGATCCACTTTGTCCTGGCGGCGGGGAACCTGCGGATGATCAACCGGGGGTAGGTCTGGGCAGCGAAGGTCCCTCGCCATTCGGCCGGCCGTGCGAGCATCGGGCCCAGGGCAGCAAAGCCCGCGACGGAAGGGGTGAGCGGTGGCAGCACGCAGCCGGGTGCCCCTCGTGGTCGCAGCCCTCGTCGGGGTGGTGGCCGTGCTCGCCGTGCGGGCCGCCGGCACCGGTGAGGACAGCCCGCCGCCGACAGCCCAGCAGGACGTACCCGCGAACTGCGTCGCACTGCAGCTCAGCGCCTCCTCCGAGAAGGCCGCCCTGTTGAGCAAGATCGCGCAGGGCTACGCGGACGACGACGGCGAAGCCGACGGCCGGTGCGCCCGCGTGCTCGTCACGAGCAAGGCCAGCGGGGGAGCCACCGAGGCGCTCGCCCGCGGCTGGGACGAGCGGATCGACGGCCCGCGCCCGGACGTCTGGTCGCCCGCGTCCGGCTCCTGGGCCGGCCTGCTGCGGCAGGGCACCTCCGGTCGCGACGCACCCGATCTGGTCGGCGACGGGGAGTTGGCGTCGATCGCCCAGACACCGCTCGTCATCGCGATGCCGAAGCCGATGGCCGAGACGCTCGGCTGGCCGGACACGCCGCTGGGCTGGGCCGACGTCCTGCAGCTCGCCCGGGATCCGGCCGGCTGGGGGCGGTTCAACAAGCCGTACGGCGCCTTCAAGCTCGGCAAGACCAACCCGAACTTCTCCACCTCCGGGCTGAATGCCACGGTCGGGTCGTACTTCGCCGCGACCGGGCTGTCGAGCGATCTGCAGCTCACGGATCTGACCAAGCCGGCGGTCGTCGACTACGTGCGCCGGGTGGAGAGCGCGGTCGTGCACTACGGCGACACGACGCTGACCTTCCTGTCGAACCTGCAGAAGGCCGACGACGTCGGGCAGGGGCTCACCTACGTCAGCGCGGTGACGGTCGAGGAGAAGTCGGTCTGGGACTACAACCAGGGCAACCCGACCGGTGACCCGGCGACTCTCGGCGACCACGCCAAGCCCAAGATCCCGCTGGTGAGCATCTACCCGAAGGAGGGGACGCTGTTCAGCGACAACCCCTACGTCGTGCTGCAGGCCGACTGGGTCGACGACGCCAAGCGAGCGGTCGCAGCCGATTTCCTCGCCTACGTGCAGAGCGAGGGGCCGCAGGCGCTGTTCGCCGACGCGGCCTTCCGGTCCTTCGACGGCAAGCCTGGGGAGCGGATCGTGCCGGCCGACGGGATGCTGCCGGCGGAGCCCAGAGCCGTGCTGAGCCCGCCGTCGCCGCCGGTGCTCGCGCAGGTGCAGGACTCGTGGGAGCGAGACCGCAAGCGCGCCAAGGTGCTGCTGGTGCTGGACGTCTCGGGCTCGATGGGGGAGCAGGTCGGTTCCCAGGGGGCCAGCAAGCTCGACCTCGCCAAGAAGGCGGCCATCTCTGCGGTCGACCTGCTCGCGCCGGACGACCAGGTGTCGCTGTGGGTCTTCTCGACCGAGCAGGACGGCGGCAAGCCCTACCGGGAGCTGGTCGACTTCGGACCCGCTGCGGAGCGCAACGGCCCGATCAAGGCTCAGATCGCCGACCTCGTGCCGAGCGGCGGCACCGGTCTCTACGCCACGACGCGCGCCGCGGCCAGGTCGCTGTCCGAGACCTTCGACGCCGGTCGCATCAACGCGGTGGTGGTGCTGACCGACGGTCGCAACGAGTTCCCTGCCGACAACAGCATCGACTCCCTGACCCGCGAGCTGTCGGGGGAGGACGCCGACCGGACGGTGCGCGTCTTCCCGATCGCGTACGGCGACGATGCCGACCTCGGCGAGCTGACCAAGATCGCCGACGCCTCGCGGGCCGCGGCCTACGATGCCTCGGACCCGGCGTCGATCGACAACGTGCTCACCGCGGTGCTGAGCAACTTCTGACGATGGGTCTCGCGGACGAACTGCGTGACCCGTGGGGGCTGCTCGTCGCCGGGGTCTCCGGCGGCATGGCGTGGGCGGTGCTGGCCGGGGCGGTGGGAACCGTCGCCGTGCCGGCCGGGATTGTGGTCGGAGCGACGGTGCTGGGGGTGAAGGCGGTCAGCGGGATGCTCCTCAACCGATCGGACGAGCAGCCGGTCCCGACGCCCAACCCGGTGCGGCCGGCGCGCGGCACGGCCGCCGACGGGTGGCTGCTGCGGGCCGAGGGCGCGGTGCGCGCGCTCGACGACCTGGCCGCCACCGCCGGCACCGGGGTGCTGGCCGCAAGTGTGGGGACCGCGGTGCAGGAGGCCCGGGACACCCTGACGGCGCTGGCGCGGCTCGGCGCGCAGGCCACTGCGGTGGAGGGTGCCCTCGCCCGGGTCGAGGCCGACTCCCTGGACGAGGAGGCCGCCCGGCTGGCCGAGGCCGCCCGGCGGACCGGGCCACCCGGGATCCAGGCCGAGATCGCCCGCAGCGCCGCCGCCGTCGCCGACCGGATCGCCGTACGCGGCCGGCTGCGCGAGGCGCGGGCCACGGTGCTCGCCCGGATGCAGGCTGTCGCGCTCGGGCTCGAGGGGCTGGTCGCCCGGCTCGCCGAGGTGCTGGCGTTGGCCGAGACGGCCGGCCGGCTGGAGGACACGGCGGGGGAGGTTGCCGAGCTCGCGCACGAGATGGAGGGACTGCGGGTCGGGCTCGCCGAGACGGAGGCGGTCTCCCGCGGCGCACTGGGTTCGACACCCCTCCCGGGTCCGCTGCAGGACTGAGTTCAGGACAACCGGCCTGTGAACAACACATGGCCGACGACGACGATGTCGCCCTACGATGCCGAGGTGAGCTCCCCGGACAGCGTCGAGAGCCGGTTGACCGCGCTGGAGCGGCAGGTAGCGCAGCTGCGTGAGCAGCAGGCGCTCACCGCTTCGGACGCGTCCGCTGCCCGAACGCTCGCCGCAGGCGCCGATCGTGATGTCTCGGAGGTTCGAGCAGAGCTGCGCGCGCACACGCAGGTCCTCAACGCGCTCCGGGAGACGCAGCTCGAGCAGGGGCAGGTGCTGGCCGAACACGGTCAGGTGCTGGCCGAGCAGGGGCAGGTGCTGGCCGAGCAGGGGCAGGTGCTGGCCGAGCAGGGGCAGGTGCTGGCCG
>JAHWJP010000106.1 GCA_019348355.1 Actinomycetota bacterium | reverse complement strand
GCAGCAGTGGCAGCAGTGGCAGCCGGGGCGGCACGGCGGGTACGGGCGGCTCGCCCGGTCTGGCTGGCACCCTCAGGACGGGCCGCACGATCGGGTCGGGCCAACCGAGTGGAGGTCGCCGGGGCATCAGCGGGCTCGGCGGCCGGAGCCGCGGCGCCGGGAACAGCGGGTCCGACTTCAGCGCGTCCAGTGCCCGCGAGCTCCCCGCCGGCGACAGGGTCCGCCACGGGCGCTGCAGCCTCGAACACCGGACGCGGTGTCGCCCCCAGGGCGACGCGGGTGGGCATCCGGTCCGGCACGCCGGCGATCCGCATCGGACGCCCGGCCCGGCGGGCGACGGGAACCGGCGCGGGCGCTGAGGGCGACAGGAGCTCGCGCGCGCGGGCGGCAACCTCCGCCGCCTCGGCCGCGCGCCGCTCGATCCGGAGCTGACTGCGGGCGGCGAGCGCCTCGCGATCGGCCCGCCGCGCCTGGACGCGCAGATGCCCGACGTAGCCGGCGAAGGCCAGGCCGGCCACCAGGTGCGGCGCGAACAGCCAGCGTGGACCGACGAGCGCCGCCACGAGCGTCCCCATCGCCAGCGCCAGCAGCGCGAGCAGGATGCGGCGCCGGCGGACGGCGACCGACCGGACCGCAGCCTGCTCAGCGGCCTGCTCGTCCGGCAGCTCGTCACCCTCGTCCTGCGCCAGCTCGGCGGCCTCCCGTCGGGACAGCACCCGCATCGCGTCGTGGAACTTGTCGACCGTGCCGAGTGAGGTCGCCTCGTGGGAGCGCAGCGCCATCGGCACCAGGACGGCCAGCCAGGCACCGACGATGACGAGGAGAATCAGACCGCTGCCCACGGCTCACGACGGTAGTCAAGGGCGCACGGTGCGTCGCGGTGGCACGCCGTAACCGGACGCGGAGATTTTTCGCACGGGAACGTCATCGCTGCAGCAGCGTGCGCAGAGCGCCGCCGCGTACGTCCTCGACCAGCAGCGCAAACGCAAGGTGATCACGCCACGCCTCGTCGATGAACAGATAGCGGCGGTGCAGCCCCTCCGCGCGGAAACCGAGCTTGGCAAGGACCCGCAACGACGCGGCGTTCTCCGGCCGCACGTTGGCCTCGACCCGGTGCAGGCCGACCGGGCCGTAGCAGTGGTCGAGCACGAGGGCGAGCGCGCACGTCATGACGCCACGCCCGGCGACCCGCTCGTCGACCCAGTAGCCGACGTGGGCGCTGTCGAAGGCCCCCCGGGTGACACCGCCGACCGTGACGTGCCCTGAGATTCGGCCGTCGACCGTGACGGCGAACGACAGCACCCGCCCCGCCCGCGCCTCCTTGCGCTGGGTGCGAAGCATGACCGCGAACACCGCCGCGCTGTTGCGGTCGCGCCACGAGGCGGGCGATCCCGAGGGCGAGCGTCCCTCCCAGGGGGCGAGCCAGGCCTGGTTGCGGATCCGTACCTCCGACCAGGCGGCGGCATCACGCGATCGGAAGGGCCGGAGGACGACCGATTCGTGGGCAAGGCGCGCCGGCCAGCCCGGCGCACTCACCGGTGGTCCCCACCGCCGCGCAGCTGCGCGAGCGCGTGGGCGAGCACCGGCGCGAGCACCGCGACGCCGTCACGCACCCCGCCGGTCGAGCCCGGCAGGTTCACGACCAGGCTCGACCCGATCGTGCCGGCGACCCCACGGGACAAGATGGCGGTCGGTACGGCGTCCGCGCCCTGCCGGCGCAGCGCCTCGGCGAGGCCGGGCGCCTGTCGTTCGAGCAGCGGCCGGGTGGCCTCCGGCGTGAGGTCACGTGGTGAGAGCCCGGTCCCTCCTGTCGTGACGATCAGGTCGTACGCCGCGGCCGCCGCGTCCCGAAGCGCCCCCTGCACCGCGTCGATCTCGTCCGGCACGACCACCACGTCGCCGACCTCGAGCCCCAGGCCGGCGAGCAGCCCGGCCAGCAGCGGACCGGAGGTGTCCGGCCGCTCGCCGCGCGCCGAGCGGTCCGACACCGTCACGACTTGTGCCCGCGCACCCGCCGGCAGGCCGGGGAGAACGACATTCATCGGGTCCAGGGCCCGGTCTTGCCGCCGGTCTTGCTCTCGACCCGGACGTCGCTGATGACCGCGCGCGGGTCGACCGCCTTGGTCATGTCGACGAGCGCCAGGCACGCGACCGTGACCGCGGTCAGCGCCTCCATCTCCACCCCGGTGCGGTCGGCGGTCCGGGCGGTGGCGGTCACGGTCACCCCGCCGTCTTCCACGAAAAGGTCGACGGTCACGCCGGACAGCGAGATCGGGTGGCACAGGGGAACGAGGTCCGGCGTGCGCTTGGCGCCCATGATCCCGGCGACCCGGGCGACCGCGAGCGCGTCGCCCTTCGGGACGCCGGCCCCCCGCAGCAGGGCGACGCACTCGGGCGAGAGGTCCACCCGGCCCGAGGCGGCAGCGGTGCGCACGGTGACGTCCTTGCCGGCGACGTCGACCATCCGGGCCGCGCCGGCCTCGTCGAGGTGGGGAAAAGTCGGTGTGTCCGGACCGCTCATCGTCCGCGCCGCTCCAGCACGAGCACCTCGACCGACTCACCGGCCGCCACCTTCTCGACCTCCTCCGGCACGATCGCGAGCGCGCTGGCGCGGGCGAGGCCAGCCAGCAGGTGCGAGCCGGACCCCGAGACAGGCGTGACGACGTACGCCCCCTTCTTCACCTCGAGCAGCACCCGCAGGAAGGAGCGCTTGCCCTTCGGGCTGGTAAGCGCCTTGCTGGTGACCGCCCGCACCCGGGGCCGTTCGAACGGCGTCGCGCCGAGCATCTTGCGCAGCGCCGGGCGGACGAACACCTCGAAGCTGACCAGGGCGCTGACCGGGTTGCCGGGCAGACCGAAGACCGGCGTGCTGTCCGGGCCGATCGTGCCGAAGCCCTGCGGCATCCCCGGCTGCATCGCAATCTTGTCGAAGGCGACCGTGCCCAGCCGGGACAGCACCTCCTTCACCACGTCGTAGGCACCGACCGAGACGCCGCCACTCGTGACGAGGATGTCGGCCCGGACGAGCTGGTCCTCGAGCGTCGCGGCGAGCTTGCGCGGGTCGTCCGGCACGATCCCCACGCGGTACGCGATGGCGCCCGCCTCGACCGCAGCGGCCGTCAGGGCCGGGCTGTTGCTGTCGACGATCCGGCCCGGCGTGAGCGGCTGACCGGCCTCGACCAGCTCTGTCCCGGTCGAGACGACGACCACCCGCGGCCGGGGCCGGACGATCAGCCGGGACCGGCCGACCGCGGCGGCGAGGCCGATCTGCACGGCGCCCAGATGCGTGCCGCTGGGCAGCACCGTCTCGCCGGCGACGACGTCCTCGCCGGCGCAGCGGATGTTCGCGCCCATGCCGGGCGCCTGCAGGATGGTCACCGAGGCGACGCCGCCGTCGGTCCACTCGACCGGGATCACCGCGTCGGCGCCGGCCGGCATCATCGCGCCGGTCATGATGCGCACGCAGACACCCGGCTGCACGCGCAGCGGCGACGCCGGACCGGCCGCGACGTCGCCGGTCACCGGCAGCACGACCGGGCTGCGCTCGGTGGCGGCGGCGGCGTCGTCCAGCCGCACGGCGTAGCCGTCGACCGCGCTGTTGTCGAAGCCGGGCAGCGGATCGGTGGCGACGACGTCCTCGGTCAACACGCAGCCGTGCGCGTCCATCAGCCCGAGCTGCAGTGACGACAGCGGCTGGACGACCGACAGGATGTTGTCCAGGTGCGCGTCAACGCTCAGCACGGTCTGCCCCGTTGTCGCTGGTGCGCTCGGCCAACCAGCTCTGCAGCCAGTCGAGCAGTGGCGGGCCGAGGTCCTCCCGGTCGGCCGCGAGGCGGACGACCGCCTTCAGGTAGTCCAGCCGGTCGCCGGTGTCGTAGCGGCGGCCACGGAAGACCACGCCGTGCACCGGCTCGGTCGCGACCAGCGTCTCGATCGCGTCGGTGAGCTGGATCTCGCCGCCGCGGCCGGGCTCGGTCTTGCGCAGCACGTCGAAGACCGACGGCGCCAGCACGTAGCGGCCGATGATCGCGAGGTTGCTCGGCGCCTCCTCCGCCGATGGCTTCTCGACCAGCCCGGTGATCCGGAAAGTGTCCGGGTCCTCGCTCCCGCTGCCGTCGACAGCGGCGCAGCCGTACATCGAGATGGATTCCTGGGGCACCTCCATCAGCGCGACGACGCTGCCGCCCTCGCGCGCCTGAACCTCGATCATCTTCTCCAGCAGCGGGTCCCGGGCGTCGATGAGGTCATCGCCGAGCAGCACAGCGAAGGGCTCCTGCCCGACGTGCAGGGCCGCCGCGAGCACGGCGTGGCCCAGGCCCCTCGGGTCGCCCTGCCGGACGTAGTGGATGGTCGCGAGCTCACTGGCTTCGTGTACGAGGGCCAGCTTGTCGACGGCGTTGCTGGCCTCGAGGGTGTGCTCGAGCTCCACGTTGCGGTCGAAGTGGTCCTCGAGCGGCCGCTTGTTGCGGCCGGTGACCATGAGCACGTCGTCGAGCCCGGCCCGGACGGCCTCCTCCACGACGTACTGGATGGCCGGCTTGTCGACGACCGGCAGCATCTCCTTGGGCGAGGCCTTGGTCGCCGGGAGGAACCGGGTGCCGAGCCCAGCGGCCGGGATGACGGCCTTGGTCACGCGGACGGGGGTGGTGCGCGGGGTCGTCATGAGCGCGACCCTACGTCCCGCTGTTCCTGCGGCCGGGGCTGGGATGCTCCGCGGGTGAGCACCGACAAGGCGCAGCTGCGGGCTGCGGCGCTGTCCCGGCGCGCCGGGCTGAGTGCTGCGGCCCAGGCTGCGGCGGCGGACGCGCTCGCGCGCGCGGTGCGGCCACTGGCTCGTGGGCGGGTCGCGGCGTACGCCTCCGTCGGCACCGAGCCGGGCACCGCCGCCCTGCTGGCCGCGCTGGACGGCGTGCTGCTGCCGGTGCTGCTGCCGGGCGGCGAACTGGATTGGGCGGTGTACGAGGGGACGCTCGTGCCCGGGCCGCGGGGCACACTCGAGCCAGCAGGGGTTCGGTTGGGGCCCGACGCGGTCGCGGGCTGCGCCGTCGTCGTCGTTCCCGCTCTTGCCGTCGACCGTGCCGGGGTCCGGCTCGGGCGAGGCGGCGGGTCCTACGACCGGGCGCTGGCGCGGACCGGGGCCTACGTGGTCGCGGCGCTGCACTCCGGCGAGCTGGTCGGCTCGCTGCCCGTCGAGCCGCACGACCGCCTCGTCCACGCCGCCGTGCTGCCGGACCGGGGGCTGGTCGAGCTGCGGGTGCACGACGCTGGTGCAATAGGGCGATGAGGCGCGGCTTCGACGACCTGCTCGCGGCCAACGCCGGCTACGCCGCCCGCTTCTCGGGCGAACCCTCGAGGGCCGGGCGGCGCGCGGGCTCGCGCTGGTCACCTGCATGGACTCGCGGATCGAACCGCTGAAGATGCTGGGGCTGTCCAACGGCGACGCCAAGATCCTGCGCAACGCCGGCGCCCGGGTGACCGGCGACGTGCTGCGCACACTGGTCCTCGCGGTCCACCTGCTCGGGGTGGACCGGGTCATGGTCGTCGCGCACACCGACTGCCGGATGTCGAAAGTGACCGACGAGCAGGTCCACGAGCTGATCCTGGCGGGCGCGGGCGTGGACACCCGGAGCCTCGACTTCCGTACGGTCTCGGACCAGCGCTACACCCTCACCGCGGACGTGCAGCGGATCCGCAGCTCGCCGTACCTGCCTGCTGACCTAGCGGTGATGGGGGCGTTGTACGACGTGGCGACCGGCCGGCTGGAGGTCGCCGTCCCGGCGTGAGCCACCAGGGAGGCGCCGGCGGGGCGGGTCGCGGGGCTGTTGGACGGGCCGGGGCGCCGTGCCGCACACTGGCACTCACGCTGCATGAGTGCCAAAGCCCCCGGAGGACCAGCTGTGCCCACCTACCAGTACGCCTGCACGGTGTGCGACGAGCGCCTGGAGGCGGTGCAGTCCTTCACGGACGCGCCACTGAAGCAGTGTCCGGTGTGCGGGGGGGCGCTGCGCAAGGTTTTCAGCGCAGTCGGCGTCGTGTTCAAGGGCTCGGGCTTCTACCGGAACGACAGCCGGGACGCGCCGAAGAAGGAGGGGGAGAAGAAGGAGCCGGCTCCTGCAGCTGCCGGAGCGTCCTCCTCGTCGGAGGGCGGCTCGTCGGGCAAGGGCGCAGAAGGCAAAGGGTCAGCGGGCAAGGACGCCGGCGGCAAGAGCTCCTCCTCCTCAGGCGGTGGCTCCAAGGGCGACGGCGGCTCGTCGGGCGGCAAGCCCAGCACCGCGAAGCCCGCCGCGAGCGGCAAACCGGCCGAGCGCAAGAGCGCCTGACGCGCCTGTGGACAACGCCCGCCCGGGGCGCCGCAGCCTGACCCGGCTCTAAGGTCGGCCTCCTGGCGAGCAGGAGGTGTCCCATGCGCGAGACCGCGCAGATCGGCGTCATCGGCGGGTCCGGGTTCTACGCCTTCCTCGAAGGCGCCACCGACATCGAGATCGACACGCCGTACGGCCCCCCGAGCGACCCGCTGGTCGTCGGTGAGATTGCCGGTCGGCGGGTGGCGTTCGTCCCCCGGCACGGCCGGGACCACCGGTTCCCGCCGCACCGCATCCCCTACCGGGCCAACCTGTGGGCGCTGCGCAGCCTCGGCGTCCGGCAGGTGCTCGCGCCCTGCGCCGTCGGCGGCCTGCAGCCCGAGCTCGGCCCGGGTGCCCTCGTGGTCTGCGACCAGCTGGTCGACCGCACCTCCGGCCGCGTGCAGACCTTCCACGACACCGGGGCGGTGCACGTCGGTTTCGCCGATCCGTACTGCCCGACCGGCCGCAGGGTGGCCGTCTCGGTGGCGGGCGAGGCGGGCTGGCCGGTCACCGACGGCGGGACGATGGTCGTCGTGGAAGGACCGCGGTTCTCGACCCGCGCCGAGTCGCAGTGGTTCGCCGCCCAGGGCTGGTCGGTCGTCAACATGACCGGTCACCCCGAAGCGGTGCTCGCCCGGGAGCTGGCCCTGTGCTACACCGCGATCGCCCTCGTGACCGACCTCGACGCCGGTGTGGAGGGCGGCGAGCCGGTCAGCCAGGCCGAGGTCTTCCGGGTCTTCGCCGACAACACGGCCCGGCTCCGGGACCTGCTGTTCGACGTGGTCGCCGCGCTTCCGGGTGACCGCTCCTGCCCGTGCGGCGCCGCGCTCGACGGCATCGACCACGCGCTGGCCCTGCCGTGAGAGGTCCCGCCGGAAAGGGCCTGTCGCTGCGGGATCTGCAGCGGGCCCTGGCCCGGCACCGGGTGCTGCTCGCCAGCGGTCTGGCCGCCGGCGCGGTCGCCGCCGGGCTCACCGCCGTCGCGCCGCCGCCCGAGCCCCGCGTCGAGGTCCTGACCGCGGCCCGTGACCTGCCCGCCGGCGCGGTGCTCACGCCGGAGGACCTCGTCGTGGCCTCGGTGCCGGGCGCGCTGCTGCCGGCCGGGGCGCTGTCCGGACCGGCCGGCGCCGTCGGCCGGCTCGTGGCCGGACCGGTGCGCCGCGGCGAGACGATGACCGACGTACGCCTGCTCGGCGCCGGACTGCTCCCCGCCGGGGGCGAGGCCTCGGAGGTGGCGGTGCCGGTCCGGGTCGCCGAGCCGGCCGCGGCGGCGCTGGTCGAGGCGGGCGACCGCATCGACGTGCTCGCCGCTGCGCCCGAGGGAGGGCCGACGGCCGCCGTGGTCGCCTCCGGCGTGCGCGTGCTGTCCGTGCCGGCTCTCGGGGACGACCCTGGTGAGGGGTCCCTGCTGGTGGTCGCGGCCGGCCGGCCGGCAGCCGCCCGGCTGGCGGCGGCCGCCGTCTCCGGCCTGCTCTCCCTGGTGGTGCTGCCGCGATGAACGGCTTTCAGAAGTTCCTGCTGCGCGGCAACGTCGTCGACCTCGCGATCGCGGTCGTGATCGGCGCCGCGTTCGGCGCGATCGTGACGGCGTTCGTCGCGGCCTTCGTCACCCCGCTCGTCGGCGTCGTCACCGGCGCCTCCGGCGATGTCAGCGACCGGTCGTTCACGCTCGGGGGCGTCGAGTTCCCCTACGGGCTGTTCCTGCAGGCGCTGATCAGCTTCGTGCTCGTTGCGGCTGTCATCTACTTCCTGGTTCTGCAGCCGGTGAACCGCCTGATGGAGCGCTACAAGACCGAGCCCGAGGTGCAGTCGACGACCAAGCAGTGCCCGGAGTGCCTGTCCAACATCCCGTCGGCCGCCACCCGCTGCGCCTTCTGCACCGTGCAGCAGGTCACCGCGCCGCCACCTCCGATCCAGCTGCCGACCCCCGGTCCCGCTCCGCCGGCATGATCATCAGGGGGTTGACGTCGAACGCGCCGGGCGTGTCCGACGGCAACCACCTGATGATCTTGGGCCAGCCGGGTCAGGTGCGTCCATGCCGGAGCACTCAGGCGCCGTGGTGTGGCGGTACGTCCCGGCGCAGCCGCTCCTCGTCGTCGTCCGGGTGCTCGTCGAGGCGGTCGTCGGGCTGCGCTGCCCGGTCACCGACCTGAGCGGCCGGGCGGGGTTCCGCCCGGCCGGCCCCGGGCGGGCCGACCGCACGTCTTCGTGGGCGGTCGCCGGTCGGCTCCGGCTCGGTCATCGCGCCTCACCGCTCCGGAGCAAAACTGCCTGGCGGGACGAGGTTAGGCTGATCCGGTCCGCCTCCGTAGCTCAGTGGACAGAGCGCCTCCGTCCTAAGGAGGGCGTCGGGAGTTCGATTCTCTCCGGGGGCAC
>JAHWJP010000024.1:23627-27152 GCA_019348355.1 Actinomycetota bacterium | reverse complement strand
GCTGTGGCACCAAGGACGGCTCCAACTACGCGACCTGCACGTCCCCTGGCTCACCTACACCCGCGCCACCCACGACCCGCCATGAGCAGCGCAGAGGGGCGAACGCCGGCCGCCGCAGTCGGGTCCCCGGGCGTCGGGTCCCCGGGCGTCGGGTCCCCCACAGAACTCTCGCGGCCGAGAGGAGACGCTCACCCCATGAGCGGGTCAGGCAGACTCCCGGACCGGCTTGTGTGGGCAGGCTCGCTGCTGACGATCATCGCGACCGCACCGCGAGCTGGCGGGCCAGCACCAGCGCCAGCACCGGCAGCAGGACAGCGACGGTGAAGCCGACCGATGCCGAGGTGGGCAGCACCAGCGCGATCGCCCCGCCCCCCACCCAGGCCAGCTGCAGTCCGGTCTCCGAGCGGGCGAACGCGGTGCTGATGGAGCGGGGGGTGACGTGCTGCTGCACCGCGGCGTCGAGGGCGAACCGGGACAGCGAGATCGACACCCCCACCGCGCCCGCCGACGCGACCACCCACAGGCCCGAGCCCGTGACGGCGACCAGCAGGCAGGGCAGCACCGGCAGCGCGAGCGCGACCAACGACAGCGCTCGGGCCCGCTTCTCGGGCAGCCGGGCTGCCGCCCCGGTGCCGGCCAGCTGGCCGAGCGCTGCCGCAGCGACGACGGCACCCACCAGCAGGCCGGGCGCGCTCTCCGCCCGGAGCAGGAACGCCAGGAAGATGGTCAGCAGCCCGGCCACCGCCCGCAGACCGAGGGCCGCGGCCAGCGGGCCGGTCACGGCGGCGGCGGTGCGGGACAGTCGGAAGCGCACCACGGCCGTCAGGCTCGGCGCGTCGGCAGCCCGGTCGATCGGCTCGTCCACGTGTTCGGGCAGCCGCAGGGCCAGCACCCCGCCGAGGAGCAGGAGCACGCTCGCGAGCTGCAGCACCAGCCCCGACCCGGCGACCGCGCTGATGCCCGCGCCGATCGCCGCCGCACCGGCCCCGGCGGTGACGGCCGCGACGTTGAGCCGGGCGTTGGTGGACACCAGGCCGACGGCCGGCGGGCGGACCCGGGGCACGGCGGCGGCGCGCGCCACCCCGTACGCCCTGGAAAGCACCAGGACGACCAGTGCCAACGGGTAGAGCGCCAGCCCGGCCAGGACGCCGGCCATCACCCAGGTCAGCAGGCCGCGGCCGCCCGTCGTCACGGCCAGCACGGTCCGGCGGCCGTGCGGGAAGCGGTCGAGCAGCGGTCCGGCCACCGGGATCAGCAGCGAGAACGGCAGCATCGTCAGGACGAGGTAGAGCGCCACCCGGCTGCGCGCCTCGCCGATCGGGACGGAGAAGAACAGCGTTCCGGCCAACGCCACCGCCACCAGCGCGTCGCCTGCGGCGTGCAGGGCGTGCACGCTGATCAGCGCCGAGAGGCCGGAGCGGTCGGCCCCGTCGGCGCGGGCCGCGGCCTGGACTCGCCGGCTCGAGCCGGTGACCGCGCTGCGCACCGTCCCGCCGGCCCGCCGCGCGGCCTGCAGGCCTCGGGAGGGGGACGGCGCGGACATGGCCCCAGCCTGCCTCACCGGCTGCCCGGCGCACGGGAGGCTCGGTGCTGGCGGAGGATGCGAGATTCGAACTCGCGAGGGGTTGCCCCCAACACGCTTTCCAAGCGTGCGCCATAGGCCAACTAGGCGAATCCTCCTGGTGCGGAACTGCCCGGCGATCGTAGCCGAGCGGTCCCGCACACTTCCCGCACAACTTCGGCGCAGGATGCCGACGCCCCGGCTCTAGCCTTCGCCGCATGACCACAGCGGCCGTCGACGGGTGGTCGTCGTCGAGGACGAGGCCACCATCGCCGGCGCTGTGGCCGACCGGCTACGGGCAGAGGGGTACGAGGTGTACGTCGCCGGCGACGGCCCCTCCGGCGTCGAGCTGTGCCAGGAGGTCTCGCCCGATCTCGTCGTGCTCGACCTGATGCTGCCCGGCTTCGACGGCCTGGAGGTGTGCCGTCGGGTGCAGCGGGAGCGTCACGTCCCGGTGCTGATGCTGACGGCGCGGGCCGAGGAGACCGACCTGCTGGTGGGGCTCGGCGTCGGCGCCGACGACTACATGACCAAGCCGTTCAGCCCCCGCGAGCTCGTCGCACGGTGCAGTCCTGCTGCGCCGCACCGAGCGGACGGCTGTCCCGGAGCCCCGGTTGCGGCTGGGCGACGTCGAGATCGACACCGCCACCCGCCGGGTTCTTCGCGCCGGCAGCGCCGTCCACCTCGCGCCGATGGAGTACGCCCTGCTGCTCCGGTTCGCCGAGCAGCCGCGGACGGTCCTCACCCGCGAACGCCTGCTCGCGGACGTGTGGGGCTGGGATCACGGCGGGACCCGCACGGTGGACAGCCACGTCCGGGCGCTGCGCCGCAAGCTGGGCGACGCCCTGGTGCGCACCGTGCACGGCGTCGGCTACGCGCTCGAGGTGGACCGCGGATGAGACCGCTCGACCGGGTCCGCAGCATCAAGGTCAAGTTCGGCGCGGTCATTCTCGCGGCGGTCGCCATGACGCTGGTGCTCAACGAGGTCGGCCTCGCCCTCAACGTCTCCATTCAGGCCCGCTGGCTGCTTGCGGCGCTGCTGTCGCTCGGCCTGGTGCAACTGCTGGCCCACGGGATGACCTCGCCGCTGCGCGAGATGGCCTCAGCAGCACGGGCGATGGCGCGCGGCGACTACAGCGGCGGGTGACCGTCACCTCCCGGGACGAGGTCGGCGAGCTGGCAAGGGCATTCACCACCATGGCGACCGACCTCGCCGCCGTCGACGCCGAGCGGCGCCGTCTGGTCGCCGACGTGAGCCACGAGCTGCGCACCCCGCTCGCCGCGCTGCAGGCCCTGCTCGAGAACCTCGCCGACGGCGTCGCCGCCCCGGACCCCGAAACCTTCGAGACGGCGCTGGCCCAGACCCGTCGGCTCGGCCGGCTCGTGACCCAGCTGCTCGACCTGTCCCGCCTCGAGTCCGGCGTCGTCCCACTGGAGCGGGAGCACACGGCGCTGGCGCCGCTGCTCACCCAGTCCGTCCGCGAGGAGGAGGTCGCCGACCGCCCCGTCGAGCTGCGCACGCAGGTGCAGCCACCCGACCTCACCGCGCACGTCGACGCCGAACGGCTGCACCAGGTGCTCGTCAACCTGCTCGACAACGCCACCCGGCACAGCCCGGCCGGAGGGCTGGTCAGCGCCCGCCCGCGCCGGGACCGGGGTCCGGCTGGTCGTCGAGGACGCCGGGCCGGACATCGCCGAGGCTGACCGCGAGCGCGTCTTCGAGCGCTTCGCCCGGGCCGACAGTTCGCGCACCGGCCGCGACGGCGGCAGCGGTCTCGGCCTGTCCATCGCCCGGTGGGTCGTCGACCTGCACGGCGGCGTCATCCGCGCCGAACCCGTCGTTCCGCCGCCTGGCTGCCGGGTCGTCGTCGAGCTCCCCGACTGCTGAACCCCGACCGCCGAACCCCCGGAACTGCGAACCCCGCACCTCGAAACCCGGAGCACCCATGACCACCTTGACGCTC
>JAHWJP010000024.1:0-23527 GCA_019348355.1 Actinomycetota bacterium | reverse complement strand
CACGTGCTGTCGACCGCCGGACTGACCTATGCGGAGTACGCCCGGCAGGGCTTCGGGCAGCTGGTCGCCGCAGCGGTGCTGACCCTCGGCGTCGTCGCGGTCGCCGTCCGCCTGACCCCCCGCTCGGACCGAGTGGCTCAGGCGCTGCTCGCGGTGCTGTGCCTGCTGACCCTGGTCGTGCTGGCCTCAGCGTCGCGACGGCTCGGGCTGTACGAGCAGGAGTTCGGCTTCACTCGGCTGCGCCTGTCGGTCGACGGGGCGATCGGCTGGCTCGCCGTCGTACTGCTGCTGGTGCTCGCCGCCGGGGCACGCCCTCGCGCCGACTGGCTGCCGAGGGCGGTCGTGCTGTCCGCGGCCGGCGGGCTGCTGCTGTTCGCCGCCGGCGACCCGGATGCCCGGATCGCCGAGCGCAACGTCGAGCGGTTCGCGGCCACCGGCGAGCTGGACCTGGGCTACCTCGCCGGCCTGTCGGCTGACGCGGTCCCCGCCCTGCAGCGCCTGCCCGAGCCGGAGCGATCGTGTGTGCTCCGGGCGATCGGGCCGCCGCCGCCGGACGGGTGGACCGCCGTCAACCGCTCGCGCGTACGGGCTCGGGAAGCCTTCGCTGCGTTCCCTCCAGGAGCGTGCCCGCTGCCACTGCGGCCCGATCCGTACCGGTAGGCTCGCGGCAGACCCCTCGTGCGGCGCCCATCTCGCTGAACTCCCCCAGGGCCGGAAGGCAGCAAGGGCAGGCGGGCTCTGGGCGGGTGTGCGAGGGGTCCTACGTTTTCTGGAGGATGTCAGTGAGCCTGGCGCTGTACCGCAAGTACCGGCCGGCCAGCTTCGCCGAGGTGATGGGCCAGGCCCACGTCACCGACCCGCTGCGCCGGGCGCTGGTCAACAACCGGATCTCGCACGCCTACCTGTTCAGCGGCCCGCGCGGCTGCGGCAAGACCTCGAGCGCGCGGATCATGGCCCGCTCGCTGAACTGTGCGAAGGGTCCGACGCCGGATCCCTGCGGCGAGTGCGACTCGTGCGTGGCGCTCGCGCCCAACGGGCCCGGCTCGCTCGACGTCATCGAGATCGACGCGGCCTCCCACAACGGCGTCGACGACGCCCGTGACCTGCGCGAGCGGGCCTTCTTCGCGCCGGTGTCGAGCCGGTTCAAGGTCTACATCATCGACGAGGCCCACATGGTCACGACGGCGGCGTTCAACGCGCTGCTCAAACTGGTGGAGGAGCCGCCGGACTTCGTGAAGTTCGTCTTTGCGACCACCGAGCCGGAGAACGTCCTGCAGACGATCCGCTCGCGCACCCACCACTATCCGTTCCGGCTGATGTCGCCCAAGGCGTTGACCGATCTGCTGGCCAGGGTGGTGGCGGCCGAGGGCATCGCCGTCGACTCCAGCGTGCTGCCCCTGGTCGTACGCGCGGCGGCCGGCTCGGCCCGCGACGGCCTGTCGATCCTGGACCAGGTGCTGGCCTCCGCCGGGCCGCAGGGGGTGACCCGCGACGGCGCCGCCGCCCTGCTCGGCGTGACCCCCGACACCCTGCTCGACGGGATCGTCGACGCCTTCGCGGCTGTCGATGCCGCCGCGGTCTTCGCCCTGCTCGACCAGGTGATGGAGGGTGGCCACGATCCGCGCCGCTTTGCCACCGACGTGCTGGAGCGGCTGCGTGACCTGGTGATCCTCGACGCCGTCCCGGATGCCGGCAGCTCCGGGTTGCTCGACTGCCCCGCCGACCAGCTCGAGCGGATGAGCCGTCAGGCCGCCGCGATGGGTACGGCGGGACTGTCGCGGGCTGCCGATCTGCTGCACGCCGGGCTCGTCGAGATGCGCGGGAAGACCGCTCCCCGGCTGCTGCTCGAGCTGGTGTGCGCGCGGGTGCTGCTGCCGGCCGCGAGCGCCGAGGACTCGGCCCTGCTCACCAGGCTCGAGCGGCTCGAGCGGCGGCTCGAGATCGCCGGCGCGCCAGCTCCGGTCGCTGCGCGGGCCGCCGCGCCAGCTCCGGTCGTCGCTGCACCCGCTCCACCAGCGTCGCCGAAACCCCCGGTCTCACCGCCCGCCGCGCCACCCCCACCCGCTGCTGCCTGGCCGACACCCGCAACGCTCGGCGGTTCGCCGTCCAATGCCCCCCCGCCCGTGGCCGACATCCCGGCCGCGGCGCCAGCAGCGCCGGGCGCGGGCGGGCTGGACGCCGCCGCCCTGCGTACCGCCTGGACCGACGTGCTCGTCGCGGTCAAGGAGCGCAAGCGCACCGCGCACGCGCAGCTCGCCGACGCGCAGGTCAAGGAGGTCACCGGCCGCACGCTGGTGCTGGGTTTCCAGCATGCGCCGATCCTGCGGCAGTTCCAGGCGAGCACCGGGCCGGACGTGCTGCACGAGGCCCTGCAGGCCAGCCTCGGCGCCGACCTCGATGTGAAGTGCGTGCTGCACGACACCCGCACCGGTTCGGCTCCACCGGAGCCGGTCCACCCTGAGTTCGCCCCCGGCGACGAGGTCGTGCCCGAAGACCCCGACGCCCCGCCGCCCCCCGAACGGGCGCGCGGTGAGGACGCCGCGCTGGAGTTGGTACGCAGCCAGCTCGGCGGCCGGGTGGTCAGCACCAGCACCGAGCCCTGACCTTTCCGACCGGATGCGGGCCGGGCCAGGCCGTGCGGCGTGTCTACACAGCGCACAGCGGGGGTAGGGCCAGCCACACGCGACCACACAACTGGAGGACGTCTTGACTGCACGACCGCTCCGCCGGCAAGACCTCGGCAGCACGGCCGGGGGCTTCCTGATCGCGCTCGTCGTCCTGGCCCTCGTCGCGGTCGGCGCCTTCTTCGTGCTCGGCGGGAGCGCCGACATCGACGCCGACGTCAACCCGCCAGCGGTCGATGTCAGCTCCAGTCCAGCGCCCAGCGCCAGCGCCAGCTGAGTTCTTCGCCCCGGACGTCCGCACTCCCGACGGTGGGCGCTTTGGCAGGCATACGCCGGCTGCAGGACAGTTCCTGGCTGAGCTCGGCCGCCCGACTCGGGCTGGTCGGGCGGGCTGTGTTCTACCTGCTGCTCGCCGGTCTCGCGGTGAGCCTGCTCGTCGCGCCCTCCGGATCCGGCGAGCAGGCCAACGCCAACGGCGCAATGCTGACGCTGCAGCAAAGTCCGATCGGCGCGCCGCTTCTCGTCGGCGCCGCTGTCGGCTTCGCCGCATACGGCGTCGCCCGCCTGGTCGGTGCGGCTGCCGACAGAAAGCACGGTCGGCTGCGTCGGCTCAGCACCGCCGGGCAGGGGCTCGGCTACTTCGCCTTCGCGGCTGTCACGACCTCCTTCCTGCTCGGCCAGGCCGACGCCGGCTCCGAACAGCAGCAGCAGCGCACGGCCGGCCTGGTCTTCGGGCTGCCCGGTGGGCGGGCGCTGCTCGCGGCCGTCGGACTCGTCGTGCTCGGGATCTGCAGCTGGCAGGTCGTCGTGGCGGCGCAGGGTCATTTCGGCGACTCGCTGCGCACCGAGCGGATGAGCCGGCCGGTGCGCAGGCTGGTGTGGCTGGTGGCGCGGGTCGGTCTCGTCGCTCGGGCGGTGGCCTTCGCCCCGATCGGGATTCTGCTCGTGGTTGCCGCCGCCCGCAGCATGCCGGAGCGGGTCGACGGTCTGGATGCGGTGCTGCTCGAGCTGAGCCGGACCGCATGGGGTCGGGCCCTGGTCTTGCTCGTCGCCGTCGGCTTCACCGTGTTCGCCGCGTACAGCCTCATCGAGGCCCGCTACCGCCAGGTCGCGGCCGGAGCCTGAGCTGTCCCCCGACCTCGGCGGCCGGGACTAGGCTCGGCGCCGGAACCCTACCGGCGACGAACGGGAGCATCGACGTGCCAGGTCCGCCGCAGTCACAGCCCAACATGCAGCAGCTGATGAAGCAGGCGCAGAAGATGCAGCAGCAGCTGGCGCAGGCCCAGGAGCAGCTCGCCGCGACCGAGGTCTCCGGCACCGCCGGCGGCGGGCTGGTCACGGCCACCGTGACCGGCTCCGGTGAGGTGCTCGCCGTGAAGATCGACCCGAAGGCGGTCGACCCGGACGACGTCGAGAGCCTCGAGGACCTGGTCGTCGCTGCCATTCGCGACGCCGCGAGCAACGCGCAGGAGCTGCAGCAGACGACGATGGGGCCGCTCGCCGGCGGGCTGGGTGGCCTGGGCCTCCCAGGCATGTAGGTGTACGAAGGCGCCGTCCAGGATCTGATCGACGAGCTCGGCCGGCTGCCCGGAGTGGGCCCGAAGAGCGCGCAGCGCATCGCTTTTCATCTGCTGGCCGCCGACCCGGCCGACGTGCGGCGGCTCACCCACGCGCTGACCGAGGTGAAGGACAAGGTCCGGTTCTGCCGGGTCTGCGGCAACGTCAGCGAGCAGGACGAGTGCCGGGTCTGCCGCGACCCGCGGCGTGACCTGTCGGTCATCTGCGTGGTCGAGGAGAGCAAGGACGTCGTCGCGGTCGAGAAGACGCGTGAGTTCCGCGGTCGCTACCACGTGCTCGGCGGCGCCATCAGTCCGATCGAGGGCATCGGGCCGGACGACCTGCGGGTGCGCGAACTGCTGGTGCGGCTGCAGGACGGCTCGGTGACCGAGCTGATCCTCGCCACCGACCCGAACCTCGAGGGCGAGGCGACGGCGACCTACCTGGCCCGGCTCGTCGGGCCGATGGGGCTGCGCATCACGCGCCTGGCGAGCGGTCTGCCGGTCGGCGGCGACTTGGAGTACGCCGACGAGGTCACCCTCGGCCGGGCTTTCGAGGGACGGAGGCAGGTCGATGTCTGAGCCCGTGCAGGCTGAGCCCGAGGAGGACCTGGAGCTCGCGACCGACGTCGCGCGCGATGCCCGGTCGTTCCTCGAGACCTTGGAGCTGGTCGCGTCCGGCGGCGCCGGAGCGCGCGCGGTGGCCCTGCTGCTGCTCGATGTGGCTCAGATGTGCGTGGCAGGGGCACATCTGGGGGCGCGTACGGATGTCATCGTCGGCACCAACGTCGAACCCGATCTCGACCCGGCGCCGGACATGGACCGGGTACGGGAGGGCCTGGCCGGTCAGCTCGACCCGATCGACAGCTACGTCGAGATCTTCGACCCTTACGGCGACGACCCCCCGGTGGGCTACCAGTTGTCCGATGACCTCGCCGACATGGGGCAGGACCTGATGCGCGGGCTGTTGCACTACGACGCCGGCCGTGGGCGCGAGGCGCTGTGGTGGTGGCAGTTCACCTACCTGAACTCCTGGGGCGGGTCGGCCGGCGCCGCGTTGCGCGCGCTGCAGAGCGTCGTCGCCCACGTACGCCTCGATGCCCATGACCAGGAATGACGCGAAGGCCTGACGGCTCAACCCGTTCACTGTCGTTGATCCGCGCGGAGTATGAGGTGGATCGGGAGCGGAGAAGCACCTCAACGACCGCGTGAATCACCGGCGGCCGGGCGGGCATAAGGGAGGGGCGTCAGGCGACCCGCTGGCCCTTCGGCAGGTTGCGGGACGGTGTGCGCAGCCGGCGGGTCGTCAGCCACAGGGCGGCGGTGCCGAGCGCGACGTTGATCGCGAGGCCGGTCGGCCAGACCGCGTCCGGCTCGGAGTCGGCATCGGTCTGCAACCGGCCCTCCCCGAGGCGGGTGTCCCGCAGGCCCCGCACCACCCCACCGATCTGGCCGAGCGGGTCGAGGTCGCGGGCCCGGATCTGGCTGCGGTCGTCGGCGTCCCGCCGCTCGTCGGGCAGCTGTGGCGCCGCGTCGGCGAGCACCACGAAGGGGTTCGGCGCGAGCAGGACCCAGGTGCGGTCGGTGCGCGCCCGGGTGGCGGTGTAGGTCTGCCGCGGGCCGGGATCGCACGCCGGGAAGCAGTCCACGCCCCCCACGGACGCGGTGTAGGTCTCGGTCGTCACGGCGGTGACCAGCCCGAAGGTGATCAGCGTCCCGATCGTCAGGGCGAAGACGGCGAGGTAGGCCAGAACACCGGAGGTCGTCGTGCGGGACAGCACCGAGGACAGCCACAGCGAGACCGCGCAGACGGTGCCGAGCAGCAGGGCGAGCACGACCGTGACCACGATCACGCGACCGAGCGGCACGCCGCCCTGGGTCATGGCGTAGGCCACCAGCGGGAAGGTCATGGCGAGGAAGACCAACGCCGTGCCCCAGGCCGCCGCGAACTTGCCGAGCGTGATGTCGGCGGCGGTCAGCCGGGTGACCTGCAGCGTCGCGAGGGTGCCCCGCTCGCGGTCGCCGTTGACCGACTGGGCAGCCAGGGCGGGCACCACGAGCAGGGCGAGTCCGAGCACGAACAGCATCAACCCGCCGTACAGGATCGTGCCCTTGTACGGCAGCTCGTCGGAGGCGAGCTGGCCGAGCCCGGCCCGCAGCAGAGCGGTGAAGGCGAGCAGGATCGCGAAGAAGACTCCGAGCAGCACCTTCCAGCGGCCGGCCCGGATGCGCAGCCGGAACTCCTGCCGGGCGACCGTGGCGATGCCTGCCCCGGTCATCGGCCCTGCTCGGTGAGCTGCAGGTAGGCGGCCTCGAGCGCGCCGCCGAGCGGCTGGCAGGAGATGACGGGCACCCCGTCGCCGATCAGTCCGGCGAGCAGGGCCGCTGCGGCTTCGTCGGAGGCGAGGCGTACGTCGACCCCGCCCGCATGGGGCCCGTCGTGGTTGTAGGCGTGCCGGTCCAGGGCGACCAGCAGCGCGGCGTTGTCGAGCGCGCGGATCCGCCACGGCCGAAGCTGCGCCCCGGCCGGCAGCTGGTCGAGCCGGTGCTCGCCGACGGTGGCGCCCCGGTCGACGAACACGACCCGGTCGGCCAGCTCCTCGAGGTCGCCGAGCAGGTGGCTGGAGACCACCACGGCGGTGCCCGTGCCAGCCAGGTGACGCAGCAGCTCGCGCAGCTCCACCCGGCTGCGCGGGTCCAACCCGCTGGCCGGCTCGTCGAGCAGCAGCACCTGCGGTTCGTGCACCAGCGCGCGGGCCAGTCCCAGCCGCTGCTTCTGCCCGCGCGACATGGTGTGCACCGGCCGGTCGGCGAACTCCGGCAGCCGGGCCAGCTCCAGCAGCTCACCCGCCCGCGTCCGGGCGCGGGCCCGGCCGAGCCGGTAGGCCTCGCCGACGAACTCGAGGTACTCCCGGCCGGTGAGGTTGTCGTAGAGCCCGAACACGTCGGGGGACCAGCCCATCCGGGCCCGCACCTCGTCGGGCTCGCGGACCGGGTCGAAGCCGGCCACGCGTACCTCTCCCGCGTCCGGCACGAGCAGCGTCGCGAGGACCAGCAGCAGGGTGGTCTTGCCCGCCCCGTTGGGGCCGACCAGCGCCGTCACCTCACCCGGCGCCGCGGTCAGGTCGATGCCCCGCACCGCCTCGACCGGCCCGAACGTGCGCCGCACGCCTTTCGCGACGACCCCGACGCCGGACGGCGGCGGGCCGGCGGCAGGTTCCGGCCCGGAGGTGAGCATGTCCGCCACGAGCGCAGGGTAGACCGCTGACCCCGGCTCTCCCGACTAGACTCGACCGCCATGGGCCTGTTCGTGCAGAAGTACGGCGGCTCGTCGGTGTCGGATGCCGAGCGCATTCAGCGGGTCGCCGAACGCATCGTCGCGACCCGCAAGGCCGGCCACGACGTGTGTGTGGTGGTCAGCGCGATGGGCGACACGACCGACGAGCTGCTCGCGCTTGCCCAGCAGGTCTCGCCGCTGCCACCCGGCCGTGAGCTGGACATGCTGCTGACGGCGGGCGAGCGCATCTCGATGGCGCTGCTGGCCATGGCGATCCAGTCGCTGGGCCTGTCGGCGCGCTCGTTCACCGGCAGCCAGGCCGGGGTCATCACCGACTCGACACACGGCAAGGCCCGCATCATCGACGTGACACCGGGCCGCATCTCCGAGGCGCTCGCCGCCGGTCACATCGCGATCGTCGCCGGCTTCCAGGGTGTCAGTCAGGACAGCAAGGACATCACCACGCTCGGCCGGGGTGGCTCGGACACCACCGCGGTCGCCCTCGCCGCAGCCCTGTCTGCCGAGGTCTGCGAGATCTACACCGACGTCGACGGCGTCTATTCCGCCGACCCGCGCCTCGTGCCGCAGGCCCGTCACCTCGAGACGGTGACCTACGAGGAGATGCTCGAGCTGGCCGCCTGCGGCGCGCGGATCCTGCACCTGCGGTGCGTGGAGTACGCCCGCCGCTACGACGTACGCATCGTCGTCCGCTCGTCGTTCAGCAACCGCCCGGGCACCACCATCTCAGGAGGGGCTTTCGTGGAGCAGGCCATCATCAGCGGCGTCGCGCACGACCTGACCGAGGCGCGCATCACGGTGGTCGGTGTGCCCGACAAGCCGGGCGAGGCCGCGTCGATCTTCCGGGCCGTCGCCGACGCCGAGGTCAACGTCGACATGATCGTGCAGAACGTGTCCGGGGCGACCGGCCGCACCGACATCTCCTTCACGCTGCCGACGAGCGACCTGCCCGCCGCGATGGCGGCACTGTCCCGGTTGCAGGCGGCCATCGGCTTCGAGTCGCTGCT
Source organism: Actinomycetota bacterium (assembly GCA_019348355.1). Taxonomy (GTDB): domain Bacteria; phylum Actinomycetota; class Actinomycetes; order Mycobacteriales; family SCTD01; genus SCTD01. The sequence continues at coordinate 15,045 of JAHWJP010000024.1, read as the reverse complement.
CTCGGACGAGCACATCGGCAAGGTGTCGCTGGTCGGCGCCGGCATGAAGTCCCACCCCGGGGTCACGGCGACCTTCTTCGAGGCGTTGGCCGGCGCCGCCATAAACGCCGAGGCGATCAGCACCTCGGAGATCCGGATCTCCGTCGTCTGCCGTGACACCGACGTGCCGGCCGCCGTGCGGGCGGTGCACGAGGCGTTCGACCTCGACGCCCCGGGCGGCGAGGACGCCACCGTCTACGCGGGCAGTGGCCGATGAGCGCGCCTCCGGCACGACGGAAGATGAGCGGGCTGCGGGTCGGCGTCGTCGGCGCCACCGGGCAGGTCGGCGGGATGCTGCTTCGCGTGCTCGCCGAGCGCGGCCTGCCGATGGAACAGCTGCGGCTTTTCGCCTCGTCCCGCTCAGCCGGGTCGATGCTGTCGTTCGCGGGCAGGGACCTGGTCGTGGAGGACGCCGCGATCGCCGACCCCGCCGGCCTGGACCTCGCGCTGTTCTCCGCCGGGGCCACGACCTCGCTCGCGCTCGCGCCGGCCTATGCCGCGGCGGGGACGGTGGTCATCGACAACTCCTCCGCCTGGCGGATGGACCCGGACGTGCCACTGGTCGTCAGCGAGGTGAATCCCGAAGCGCTGCAGGACATCCGCAAGGGAATCGTGGCGAACCCAAACTGCACCACGATGGCGGCCATGCCGGTGCTGAAGCCGCTGCACGACGCGGCAGGCCTCACCCGGGTCATTGCCAGCACCTACCAGGCGGTGTCCGGCGGCGGCCTCGCCGGTGTCGAGGAGCTCGACACCCAGGTGTGCAAGGTCGCCGACAGCGCCACCTCGCTCGTCCATGACGGGGCGTCCGTCGACTTCCCGGAGCCCCGGCTCTACGTCGCGCCGATCGCGTTCAACGTCCTGCCGCTCGCAGGGGCGATCGTCGACGACGGCGCCTTCGAGACCGAGGAGGAGCACAAGCTCCGCAACGAGAGCCGCAAGATCCTGGGCCTTCCCGACCTGCGGGTGTCGGGCACCTGTGTGCGGGTGCCGGTCTTCACCGGCCATTCGCTGTCACTGAACCTCGAGTTCGAACGGCCCCTGTCGGTGTCGCAGGCGGCCGACCTGCTGGCCGATGCCCCCGGAGTGGAGCTGCGAGACGTGCCGACGCCGCTGCACGCCGCCGGTCGCGACGCCTGCTTCGTCGGCCGGCTGCGGCAGGACGGGCCGCACGCGCTCGCGCTGTTCGTCAGCAACGACAACCTGCGCAAGGGTGCGGCGCTCAACGCGGTGCAGATCGCCGAGCTGCTCGCGCCCGGGCTGCTGTCGGCCGGGAGAGGCGCATGACCGACGCGACGCAGGCGATCCCGGCCGGCGAGCCGGACAAGCCGGTCGTCGCCGACCGCTACCGCCTGGTCTCCCTGCTCGGCCGCGGCGGCACGGCCGAGGTCTGGCGCGCCGAGGACGACGCGCTCGGCCGCAGCGTCGCGCTGAAGCTGGTGACCGTCCCGACCGACGACAGCGCCGCCCGCGCCGGTGAGGAGGCCCGGCTGCTCGCCCGGCTCAGCCACCCCGGCCTCGTGCCGGTCTACGACGCCGGCACCGACGAGCGCGGCCGGCCGTGGGTCGTCATGGAGCTGGTGGAGGGCGAGACGCTCGCCGACACCGTCCGGCGTGGTCGCGTCCCGTCGCAGCGGGTGGCGGTGATCGGGCGCTCGGTCGCCGAGGCGCTCGGCTACGTCCACGCGCAGGGCCTGGTCCACCGCGACGTCAAGCCGGCCAACGTCCTGATCGGACACGACGGGCGGGTGCGGCTCACCGACTTCGGCATCGCCCGCCTCGTCGACTCCGCGCGGGTCACCTCCACCGGGATGATGGTCGGCACCGCCTCCTACCTCGCGCCCGAGCAGGTCGCCGGCGAGACGGTCGGCCCGCCCGCCGACGTCTACGCCCTCGGCCTGATGCTGCTGGAGTGCCTGACCGGCGCTCGGGAGTACGCCGGTAGCACCGTCGAGGTGGCGCTGGCCCGGCTACACCGCCAGCCGTCGATTCCCACCACGCTCGAGGCGGGCTGGCCAGGACTGTTGGCGGCGATGACCGCGCGGGACCCGGCCGACCGGCCGCGGCCGGCGACGGCCGCCGAACAGCTGGCGGTCATCGCGGCGGGCGGTGAGGCCACGACGGTGCTGGCCGCCGCCGCTCCCCGCGTCGATCGCACGCAGATGCTGTCCAGGACCTCGGCGGTCCCGAGCGCCTCCCGCGCCGCGCCGGTGCCCGCGCCGCGCCCGGTCCCGGCTCCCGGCCGCAGCGCATGGCCGTACGCCCTGCTGCTGATGGCGCTGGTGGCCGCCCTGATAGCCGGATTCGCCTACGCCGGCTCGCAAGACGAAGCGCCCGGCCCGCTGCCTGAGATCAGCCGCGATCTGCCACCCCCGCTGCAGGAGGACCTGCAACGCCTCAAGGAAGCCGTGGAACCACCGTGACGATGCGCCCGTTCCTGCTCGTCCCCGTACTCGTCGTGGCGTTGGCCGGCTGCTCGCCCGCCAACCCGGACGCCGAGCTGGCCGAAGACATCGAAGCCGTCATCGCCGAGGCCAATGACGACGATGCCGGCGGGGTGCGCGACAAGGTCGACGAGCTGCTGCAGACGATCAGCAGGCTCGGTGGCACCGGTCAGCTGACGCCCGGGCGGGAGGCGGAGCTACGGGCCCTGGCACTGGCCGTGCTCGAGAACGTCGAGCTGCTCGACGCCGAGCCGTCCCCATCCCCGTCCCCGTCGCCGCCGCCCAGCCCGAGCCCGTCACCGTCACCGTCACCGAAGCCTCCGCCTCCGCCTCCGCCTCCGCCCCCGTCGCCGTCGCCATCGCCGACCGAGGACGAGGAAGAGGAGGAGGAAAAGGAGAAGCCGAGCGAGGATCCGTCACCGGGTCCGGGCAAGGGCAAGGGCAACGACAAGTCCCCGCTGATCATCCTCCCCACCTGACGCCGACCCCCGTTGATCATGTTGGTGGCGGACGCCGGGCGCCCGGGCCGCGACTACAGGATCGGCCGGCCGCCGGTGACGGCGATGCGCGCGCCGGAGATGTAGCTGCCGTCGTCGGAGGCGAGCAGGACGTAGACCGGTGCGAGTTCGGCGGGCTGGCCGACACGGCCGAGCGGCGTGTCGGTGCCGAATTGCTCGACCGCCTGTTCGGGCATGGTGGCCGGGATGAGCGGCGTCCAGACCGGACCCGGCGCCACGCTGTTGGCGCGGATGCCCCGGTCGCCCAGCATCTGCGCGAGGCTCGCGGTGAAGTTGGCGATCGCGGCTTTGGTGGCGGCGTACGGCGCGAGCGTCGGCGACGGGCTGTCGGAGTTGACCGAGGAGCTGCCGATGATCGACGAGCCGGGGCCCATGTGCGGCAGGGCGGCCTTGGTCAGGTGGAACAGCGCCGAGATGTTGGTCGCGAAGGTGTAGTCCCACTCCTCGTCCAGGACCTCCTCCAGGCTGTCCCGGCTCATCTGGAAGGCCGCGTTGTGTACCAGTACGTCGACCCGGCCGAACTGCTCGACCGCTGTGGCGATCACCTCCCGGCAGTGTGCGGGTGAGGACAGATCACCGCGTACGAGGACTGCCTTCCGCCCGGCCTGTTCGACCAGCTGCGCGGTGTCGGCCGCGTCCTCGTCCTCACTGAGGTAGGAGATCAGCACGTCGGCACCCTCGCGGGCGTAGGCGATCGCGACCGCCCGTCCGATCCCGCTGTCCGCGCCGGTGATCACCGCGACCTTGCCGGTCAGCCGGTCGGTGCCGCGGTAGCTGTCCTCCCCGCAGTCCGGCCGGGGGGACATCTGCGACTGCACGCCCGGGACGTCCTGCTGCTGTGTTGGCTGGCCCATCGCTACTCCTCGGTTCCGGCTGGACGTGCCGCCGCCCTACCCCGCCTGCGGGGCACCCAGACCCAGTACGCGGGCGACGAACTCGAGCTCGGCCCGCATCTGACGCACCCGCTCGTCGACGACCAGCGAGCCGTGCCCCGCATCGAAGCGGTAGACCTCGACCGACGTGCCCGCCGCCGCCGCGGCCGCCAGCCAGTTGTCGATCTGCCGGATCGGGCAGCGTGGGTCGTTGGCGCCGGCGAGCACGAGCACCGGCGCGCGCAGCCGCTCGATGTAGGTCAGCGGGGAGCACTGCGCGTAGAGCTCGGGCAGCTGTTCGGGTGAGCCGCCGAACAGCGACCGGTCGAACGCCCGCAGCTGCTCCATCTCGTCGGCGTACGCCGCGACGTAGTCGGCCACCGGCACGGCCGCGACCCCCGCCGCCCAGCGCTCCGGCGAGGTGCCGAGACCCAGCAGCGTCAGGTAGCCGCCCCACGAGCCGCCGGTCAGCACGCACCGGCGCGGATCGGCGAGCCCGGAGCTCACCGCCCAGTCCTGCACGGCGGTCAGATCCTCCAGCTCGGTCAGCCCGGGCCGTCCCGTGATGGCGTCGCGCCACGCCGAGCCGTAACCGGTCGAGCCCCGGTAGTTGACCTGCACGACGGCGCAGCCGAGGTCGATGTAGGCCGCCCGGTCGGCGGCGAAGGCGTCGCTGTCGTGCCAGGTCGGACCGCCGTGGACGACGAAGGCGGTCGGCCAGGGACCGCTGCCGTCGGGCGTGGCGACCAGCGCATGGATCGAGCCCCCGGGGCCGTCGACGAAGGCGTCCGACACTGCGACCGAGGGCGGGGCCGGCCGGCCGGGCGGTGCGAGCACGACCGCCCCGGCGGTCGACCGTACGACGGTCGGCTCGGCCGCCGACGACCAGGAGAACTCCACCGAGCCATCGGGCCGGGCGGTTGCGTCGTTGACCGTCCCGACCGGTGTCGGCAGCCGCTCGACCGAGCCGTCGGCAGCTCCACCGGTCAGGGGCAGCCGGTGCAGTGTCGACCGCCCGCGGGACTCGGCCCGCAACAGCAGGGCGCTCGCGTCGGGATACCAGTCGGCGTCGAGGTCACCGGGCAGGCCGCTCAGGTCCGGGTGGACCTCCGCACCGGTGGCCGGGTCGACGAGGAAGGGCAGCATCCGGCCGGTGCGCTCGTGCATGGCGAGCAGTCGCGAGTCGCCGTCGACGGGGGAGAAGCCGACGGCGGACAGGCCGAGGCCGGGTCCGTCCCAGCGCTCCCAGACCGTCTCGCCGGTGACGGTCAGCACCCGCAGCGCGCGGTGCCGGGAGTCGCCGTGCTCGGAGTGCTCGAGCACCACCAGCGACTCGTCCCGCGACATCCCGGCCAGGTCGGCGTCGTGCTCGCTGGCGTAGAGCACGCGGGCGCCGGTCGGCTCCACCACGTAGACCACCGAGCCGTCGTCGGTGGAGCAGCCGACGACGGTCCGGGTCCGGCCGATCGCGAGGCCCGCCGGGTAGGCCGGTGGAACGCCGGGTGTCGCATCGCTGTCCGGGCCGCCGGCGAAGCTCTGCCGCCGCCAGCTGCCGAACTCGTCGCCGCCGGTGTCGGAGAACCACCAGATGTGCTCGCCGTCGGGGGACAGCGCGCCCTCGGTGGTGCCGTGCAGGCGCTCGGTCACCTGGCGGGTCGTGCCGTCGGCGCGGTCCCACGCGTACAGCTCGAAGGTGCCGGTCGGGTTCGAGACGTACAGGCACCGGTCGGGGGCGTCCTTCGCCCACTCGGGCAGGGACACCCTGGTGGCCCGGAAGCGCTGCTCCCACGCCGGCGTGTCCACGGGCTCAGTCTGCCGTCCCACGACGAAGGGCACCGGCCGGAGCCGATGCCCTTCCCGGGACCGCCGTCCCCACCGGGGTGGAGAGCCGTGTCGGGGTGACAGGATTTGAACCTGCGACCTCTGCGTCCCGAACGCAGCGCGCTACCAAGCTGCGCCACACCCCGGATCCGTGCGTCCGCGAGACTACCGGACGCGGCTGGCCGGCACGAGCTCGAGCAGGCTGGCCTCCGGTCGGCAGCACAGGCGGACCGGGGCGTACGGGGAGGTGCCCAGCCCCGCACTGACGTGCAACCAGCCGCCGGACTGCTCGCCGGCGTCCAGTCGGGACAGGCCGCGGGCACGGGCTCGCTCCAGGTCGCAGTTGGTCACCAGCGCTCCCTTGCCGGGCAGGCGCAGCTGTCCGCCGTGGGTGTGGCCGGCAAGCACCAGTGCGTGCCCGTCCGCGGCGAACCGGCGCAGCAGGCGTCGGGCGGGCGTGTGCGTCACTCCCAAGCCGAACCCGGCCACCGGGCCGGCGACCTGCGTGTAGCGGTCCCGGCGCAGATGCGCGTCGTCGGTGCCGGTGAGGGTGAGCGGGCGACCGGCAACCTGCAGCGTCAGCCGCCGTTGGGTCAGATCGGTCCAGCCGACCCCTTCCAGCGCCGACACGGCCGCGCCCCAGGGCAGGTCCTCCCGTCGGCGCACCGGCGACCCCCGGCCGCGCAGGTAGCCCAGCGGCAGGGGAGGGCGTGGCGTGAAGCAGTCGTTGTTGCCGGGAACGAAGACAGCCGGGGTCCCGTCGGCGGTCAGCGCCCCGAGCGTCGTGGTCAGCAGGTCCAGGGCCTCGGCACTGGACCAGTGGTCCCCGGTCGAGACGACGAGGTCGGGACTGTGCCGGGTCAGCGCGCGGACCCATGCCGCGCGCCGTCGGTGTCGGGCCAGCAGGTGCAGGTCGGACAGGTGGAGCACCCGGATCGGCTGGTCGTCGGGCGCCAGCGCCGGGACGGCCAGCCGGCGCAGGACGGGAAGGTGCGGCTCCACGAACGGCCAGGCGGCCGCGGCGCCGAGCGGGAGCAGCTGCCACGGACGCACGCGGTCAGACTAGGTTGGCCGCCATGGGTGCGCTTCAGGACCGGCTGCGGGTCGACCTCACCGCGTCGATGAAGGCGCGCGACGAGCTGCGCACCGCGACGTTGCGGATGACGCTGACCGCACTCGGCAACGAGCAGGTCGCCGGCAAGGCAGCCCGAGCGCTGTCCGACGAGCAGGAGCTCGCCGTGCTGGCGCGCGAGGCCAAGAAGCGGCGTGAGGCGGCGGAGGCATTCCGGGCCGGCGGGGCAGCCGAGCGCGCCGACCGGGAGCTGGCGGAGGAGCAGGTCCTGGCGCTCTACCTGCCGCCGCCGCTGACCGACGAGGAGCTCGAGGCGCTGGTCGCTCAGACCATCGCGGAGACCGGCGCCAGCGGGCCGCAGGCCATGGGGACGGTGATGAAGACTGTCGGGCCGATCGTCGCCGGCCGGGCCGAGGGCGGCCGGGTGGCCGCGGCCGTCCGTGCGGCGCTCGCCGGCTGACCGCTGCGCTCAGTCCTTGCCGCGGCCGTTCCCGCGGCCCTTGGGCTCGGGCGCCGTGCTCTCGGGTGGCGCGGGTGCGGTGGCCGTCCCCTCCGGCGCAGCCGGTCGGACACGGTTGGTCCTCGGGGCCGGGGACTCGGTTGTGGCCCGGCGACCGGTGGAGACGAACAGCGTCACCGACGACCCGAACGTCACCGTCCGCCCGGCCCGCGGCGAGGTGTAGGCGGCGGCCCCCGCCGGCACCGGGGCGGCGGAGACCCGGCCGCCCTTGCGGACCGAGAATCCGGCGGAGATGAGCGTCGACTCGGCGACGTCCTGCGGCAGGCCGCGCACGTCGGGGACCGCGACGTTCTTGCCGTCCGACGCCTCGCGCCCAGGCTTGGGGAAGCCGACGACGGGGAAGCCGTTCATCGCCTCGCGCATCGCTTTCTGCCAGATGCCGGCCGGGATCGTGCCGCCGAAGACCTGGGGGTAGAAGCGTCCGTTGATCCGCACCGAGCGCATGTCCCGGACCGGGCGCCCCGAGGCGCCCGGGTCACCCATCCAGACGGCCGTCGCGAGCTGTGGGGTGTAGCCGACGAACCAGGCCGCCTTCGAGCCGTTCGTGCTGCCCGTCTTGCCGGCTGCCGGCCGCCCGATGGAGGCGGCCCGGCCGGTCCGCCCGCGGGTGTCCCCGTCGATGATGCCGGTCAGCACCGAGTTGATCGTGTCGGCGATCGGCTGTTCCAGCACCTGTGCGCAGCCCGGCCCGCCGAGTTCGATCGGCTGGCCGCGCGCGTCCAGGACCTGGGTCACCGGTCTCGGTGGGCAGTAGAGGCCGCGGGCGGCGAAGGTCGCGTAGGCGGCGGCCATGTCGAGCGGGCTGACCTCGTTGGCGCCGAGCACGAACGCTCCACCGCGCAGCAGCGGGGCCGCGGGGACGCCGTCCTTGAACTGCTTGACCCCGAGCGTCTCGGCGAGCGCCGCCGCCGGCTCGACGCCGACCCGCTCCTCGAGCTGCACGTAGTAGGTGTTGACCGAGGCGTGCGTCGCGGTCTCGAGGGTGAACCGGCCCGACTGGGAGTCGCCGGCGTTCGAGGGGGTGTACGGCCCGACCCTGCCGTCGATGTAGTCCTTGAAGACCTTGGAGGTGTACTTCTGTGGGGCGTAGAGCGCAAACCCCAGCGGGACACCCTGTTTGATCGCCTCGGCTAGCACGAAGGGCTTGAAGGTCGACCCGGCCTGGAACCCGCTGGAGCCGCCGATCGCCAGGTTGACCTTCGAGTGCCCGGGCAGGTCCTGCTCGCTGTAACGGCGGTTCACCGCCATCGCCCGGACGTGGCCGGTGCCGGGCTCGACCACGTCGACGACGGCCCCCGCGCCGAACGGGTCGTCGATCGGCACGGCCTCCTCGACGGCCTTCTGCGCTGCCTGCTGGATCCGCGGGTCGAGCGTCGTGACGATGGTGAGCCCGCCGGCGAGCAGCTTGTCCTGGCGCTCCTCGCGGGTGTTGCCCAGAGCCTTGCCGAGGTCGGTGTCCTCGAGGGCCCGGCGGACGTAGTCGCAGAAGAACGGCGCGGCCACCTCGGGGTTCTCGCAGCCGCTGACCACCGGCTGGATCGCGAACAGCGGCTTGTCCGGCAGTCCGCGCTCGGCGGACGCCTCTGCCCGCTGCGCCTCGGTGATGAAGCCGACATCACGCATCCGATTGAGCACGATGTCGCGGCGGGCCAGGACGGTCTCCATCACCACCGGGTCGCTCATCGCCTTGACCGGGTCGAAGCGGCTCGGGGTCTGAACGAGGCCGGCGAGCAGCGCCCCCTCGGCAAGGGTGAGCTGCTGGATCGGCTTGTTGAAGTAGAAGCTCGCGGCCGTACCCATCCCGTAGACACCGTTGCCGTAGTAGGCGATGTTCAGGTAGCGCTCGAGGATCTGGTCCTTGGTCAGCTCCTTCTCGATGGCCAGCGCATAGCGGGCCTCCTTGAGCTTGCGGTCCAGGGTGAGCTCGCGGGCCTTGTCCTGGTCCTCCTTGCTGCCACGGGCCGCTTGCAGCAGGGCGTTCTTGACGTACTGCTGGGTCAGCGTCGAGCCGCCCTGGCTGACCCCGCCGGCCTGGGCGTTCTCCACCGCCGCGCGCAACGTGCCCTTGTAGTCGATGCCGTTGTGGGCGTAGAAGCGGGCGTCCTCGGTGGCGATGACCGCCTTACGGGCGAGCTCCGGGACGTCCTGCAGCGGCGCGTTGACCCGGTTCTGCCGGTAGAGCACGGCCAGCACTGTCTTGCCGTCGGCGGCGAGGATCCGGGTGCGCTGGGCCAGCGGGGGGATGGTCAGCTCGGCGGGCAGCACCAGGAACTCCTCGGCTCCCGCCTTGGCGGTCAGCCCGAGGCCGCCGACGACGGGCAGCGCCACCGCTGCGAGCACCAGGCCGGCGACGACGCTGGCGATCAGCGCGTAGCCCAGGCGGACAGGGGCTGCTCGACGGCGTTTCACGCTTCACAGCGTACGGCCCGTGATCGTCAGCGGCTGGCCGAACGGCCGCGGCGAGGGTGGCTGCCCGAGCAGTGCCGCCCGAAAGGACTACGCAAAGATGGGCCATTCGGGCTCTACCGCTACGGCGAAGCGCTTCGTACGGTGGACGGGCCGGCCCCTCCCGGCGCGCCTCTCACGTCAGGACCACCGATGACCGTCGACATCTTCGAGCCTCAGGCCTGGATCACCCGGTCCGCCTGCCGCGATGCCGACCCGGACGAGCTGTTCGTCACCGGGGCGGCACAGAACCGTGCGAAAGCGGTCTGCCTCAGCTGTCCCGTACGCACGGAGTGCCTGTCCGACGCACTGGACAACCGGGTGGAGTTCGGCGTATGGGGTGGGATGACCGAGCGGGAGCGCCGGGCGCTGCTGCGCCGCCGACCGGACGTCCGGTCGTGGACCGAGCTGCTCCAGCAGGCTCGCGCCCAGCACGCCGCCACCGGCTGATCGTCTCCACCTGCCGACTGACCGCCCCACCTGTCGGGTGATCCACGCGCCCGTTGAGGTGGATCGAGCGAGCCCTTCCACCTCAAAGTCCCCGTGGATCATGAGGTTGGGGGGGCGCTCGGAGCGTGGCTGGGCCGCCACCAGCGAGGTCCACGCCGACCGCGCGCAGCCCGGCAAGGTCGTGCACGTCCCCGGGCAGCGCGGCGACCTCGACGACGGGCACGCCCGGGTGGGCGCCGGTGAAGCGTTCCTGCAGCCGTCGCTCGCGGGCCGACAGCGCGACCCGTTCGGCGTGCACGCGCAGCACGGCGGCCGCCAACTCGTGCCCGCCGGCCTCCTCGAGCACCTCGGCGGCGACGTGCGAGCGCTCCGCGGTCAGCGATTCGCCCGCCGAGCGGTGCACCCGGTTGACGACCAGGCCGGCCAGCGGCATCGACTCCTCGGCGAGCCGTTCGACGAAGTAGGACGCCTCCCGCAGCGCGTCACGTTCGGGCGCCGCGACCACCACGAAGGCCGTACCTGGGGCTTTGAGCAGGTCGTACGTCGCCTGCGCCCGCTCCCGGAACCCCCCGAACATGGTCTCGAGCGCCCCGACGAACTGCGAGACGTCCTGCAGCACCCCCGCACCGATGATCTTGGTGAGAACACCGGTGAAGACGGTGAAGCCGGCGCTCACCACCCGTAGGTAGGCCTTGCCGCCGGCCTTCGCCGGCGCGAGCAGGATGCGGATCATCCGGCCGTCGAGGAACGTCGTCATCCGCTCCGGGGCGTCGAGGAAGTCCAGCGCCGAGCGGGTCGGCGGGGTGTCCACGACGACGAGGTCGTAGTCGCCGGTCGCCTTCAGCTGGCCGAGCTTCTCCATCGCCATGTACTCCTGGGTGCCGGCGAATGAGGACGAAAGCGCCTGATAGAACGGATTCGCGAAGATCGCCTCGGCCTTGCCCGGCTCGGCGTGGGTCAGGACGATCTCGTCGAAGGTCCGCTTCATGTCGAGCATCATCGCGTCGAGGCTGCCGCCGGCCGAGGTGTCGGTCCCGGCCACCCGGCGCGGGGTGTTGTCGAGCTCGGACAGCCCCATCGACTGCGCGAGCCGCTTGGCCGGGTCGATCGTGAGCACGACGGTACGGCGGCCGCGCTCGGCCGCACGCAGGGCGAGCGAGGCCGCAGTCGTCGTCTTGCCGACCCCACCGGCGCCCGTGCAGACCAGGATGGCCGCGCTGTCCAGGGCGGCGTCGATGTCGAACGCCCCCGGGGATGCGGGCGGCGGGTTCACGCCATCCCCTGCGCCTTGAGCAGCCCGGCCAGCTCGTACAGGCTGGACAGGTCGACAGCGTCGGGCAGCAGCGGCAGTTCGTACGACGGCAGGTGAAGCTCGCCCAGGGCGTCCCGACCGCGCTCCTCGAGCGCCACCCTCGTGGCGTGATCCGCCGCCTCGCCGATCAGGGTCGCGACCAGGGCGTCGGGCGCGTCCAGCCCGGCCTTCTCGAGCCCGGCGACGAGGGCGCCGACATCCAACGCGCCGGTCTCGGCGGCCCGCAGGTCGGCCGGGTGCAGCAGCGGCGCTCGTACCGCGTTGACGACCACACCACCCACCGGCAGCCCGAGCGGCTCGAGGTCCCGGACGCCGTCGATCGTCTCCTGCACCGGCATCTCCTCCAGCAGCGTGCAGAGGTGGACCGCCGTCGCGGATGAGCGCAGCACGGCCATGACGTTGTCGGACTGCGTCTTGATCGGCCCGGCCCTCGCCAGCCCCCCGACCTCGGAAGTGATGTTGAGGAAGCGGGCGATGCGGCCGGTCGGTGGGGCGTCGAGCACGACCGCGTCGTACGCAGGAAGGCGCTTGCGGTCCCGCCGGACCACGGCCTCCTTCACCTTGCCGGTCAGCAGCACGTCGCGCAGGCCCGGCGCGACCGTGGTCGCGAACTCGATGGCGCCCATGCGCCGCAGCGCGCGCGCGGCGACGCCGGTGCGGGACAGCTTGTAGAACATGTGGAGGTAGTCGAGCAGCGCGTCCTCGGGATCGATCGACAGGGCGAAGACGTCCCCGCCGCCGGGGGCCACCGCGACCTTGCGCTCGTCGTAACCCAGTGGCGGGCAGTCGAAGAGCTGGGCGATGCCCTGCCGACCCTCGACCTCGGCGAGCAGCACCCGTCTGCCCCCGCCGGCGAGCGCCAGTGCGAGCGAGGCGGCGACCGTGGTCTTGCCGGTGCCGCCCTTGCCGGTCACCACGTGCAGCCGCACGTCCGGGAAGTCCGCCACGCTGTCGAGGGTAGGTGCGCGACGCTCAGCGGGTCGGAGCAGGTACCTCGCGAAAGTTACCGGAATGTGAGCAGGAAGGTCGCGAAGCGTGGCGAACTGTAACTATGTGACGCGGACCACTACCGCGTCGGGACGGACGGAGAACACTCGATGCACACTCCCCGACTGGCTGTCGACCGGTTGAGCGCGCCTGGTTGGCGCGTCGATGCGCAGTGCCGTCAGAAGAACGCCGTCTACTTCTTCCCGCCTCCGCACTTCGAGCGCAAGCTGGAGAAGGACGAGCGGGAGGGCGCCGCCCGGGCGCTGTGCGGTGCCTGCAAGGTGCAGACCGAGTGCCTGGACTACGCCCTGACAGCCCAGGAGCCGCACGGCATCTGGGGCGGCATGAACGAGCTGCAGCGCCGCCGGCTGCTACGCAAGCGCGCCGCCGAGTCCGCCTGACCCCGTCCCCGAGGCGCCGCGGCTAGGCTCGCCTCATGCAGAAATGGGAGTACAGCACCGTTCCCCTGCTCGTCCACGCGACGAAGCAGATCCTCGACAACTGGGGCCAGGACGGCTGGGAGCTCGTCCAGGTCGTCCCCGGTCCGGGTGGCGGCGAGCAGGTCGTCGCCTACCTCAAGCGCCCCAGGGACTGACCCGACGTGGGTGTTCACGAGCGCCTGGCCGAGCTCGGGTTGACCCTGCCCAGCGTGGTGCCCCCGGTCGGTGCGTACGTGCCGGCCGTGCGTACCGGATCGCTGGTGTTCACCTCCGGCCAGCTGCCGATGGTGGAGGGCTCGCTGCCCGCCGTCGGCAAGGTCGGCGCCCTGGTCACACCCGAGCAGGCGAAGGACCTCGCGCAGCTGTGCACGCTGAACGCGCTGGCTGCGATCGACGCGCTGGTGGGCCTGTCTGCGGTGGTCCGGGTGGTGAAGGTCGTCGGCTTCGTCGCCTCGACGGCGGAGTTCACCGGCCAGCCGGCCGTCGTCAACGGCGCGTCGGAGCTGCTGGGCAAGCTGTTCGGCGACGCGGGCCGGCACGCCCGCTCCGCTGTCGGCGTCGCGTCGCTCCCCCTGGACACTCCGGTCGAGATCGAGCTGGTCGTCGAGGTCCGCTGATCGTGACAGCGCCGGCGCGGATGCGCGACGCGGCCACCGTCGCGCTGTTGCGTGACACGGAGGCCGGCCCGGAGGTCTACCTGCTGCGGCGGGTGGTAGGCATGGCCTTCGCCGGCGGCATGCACGTCTTCCCCGGTGGGTCGGTGGACCCCGCGGATGCCGCGGGCGATCTCACCTGGGCCGGTCCGGCACCGGGGTTCTGGGCGCAGGCGTTCGGCTGCGACGAGCCGCTGGCCCGGGTGCTGGTCTGCGCCGCTGTCCGCGAGACGTTCGAGGAGACCGGAGTTCTGCTCGCCGGCCCGCGCGACGGCGGCGCCTTGCTCGCCGACGTCAGCAGCGACGCCTGGGAGGCCGAACGGGCCGCGCTCGAGGCGGGTGAGCAGTCGCTGCCGCAGTTGCTCGACCGCCGTTCGCTGGTCCTGCGCACCGACCTGCTGCGCCCGCTCGCGCACTGGATCACTCCGGAGATCGAGGCCCGCCGCTTCGACACCCGTTTCTTTCTCGCCCGGATGCCGGTCGAGCAGGTCTGCCGGGACGTCGGCGGGGAGGCCGACCAGCGGTTGTGGTTGCGGCCCGCAGACGCACTGACCTCCGGAGCCGGGCTGATGCCGCCGACAGTGGCGGTGCTGCGCGAGCTCGCCGCCTATTCGGACGTCGACAGCGCACTGACTGCCCAGCGGTCGATCCGGGCGATCCTGCCCCAGGCGCGCGTCGGTGCGGACGGCTCGGTCGAGCTGGTCCTGCCCGGTGACGGCGGCTGATGGGGTGACCGGTCTGCGCCAGGTGACCGGTACGGCGGGCGTCCTGCTGGCTCCGAACGCCGGGCCGATGACGCTGGAGGGCACCAACACTTGGGTGCTGCGGGCGCCCGGCGAGGACAGCTGTGTCGTGGTGGACCCAGGGCCGCTGGACGAAGGCCATCTCGCCGAGGTCGCCGCCACCGGGCCGGTCGCCGTCGTGCTGCTGACGCACGGGCACGCAGACCACAGCGCCGGCGCAGGGCGGCTCGCCGAGCTGACCGGGGCGTCTGTCCGTGCCCTCGACCCGGCGCACCGGCTCGGCGAGCAGGGGCTCGGCGAGGGTGACGTGGTCGCTGCGGCGGGGGTGGAGTTGCGGGTCCTGGCGACCCCAGGGCACTCCGCCGACTCGCTGTCGTTCGTGCTCGCCGGCCAGGATGGCGGCGACGCCGCGGTCCTGACCGGGGACACGATCCTCGGCCGGGGCACCTCGGTCGTGGCGCATCCGGACGGCCGGTTGGGCGACTACCTCGACTCGCTGTGCCGGCTGCGGGAGCTCGGCGAGCGAACCGTGCTGCCCGGGCACGGTCCGGAGCTGCCGAGCGCGGGGATGGCCGCCGAGCACTACCTGCGTCATCGCGAGGCTCGGCTCGAGCAGGTGCGCGAGGCGCTCGCTGCTGGGGCGTCGTCGCCGCAGCAGGTGGTGGCCAGCGTCTACGCCGACGTCGACCGTTCGTTGTGGCCGGCCGCCCTGCTGTCGGTACGGGCCCA
>JAHWJP010000234.1 GCA_019348355.1 Actinomycetota bacterium | reverse complement strand
GCTGCTCGAGGTGCGCCCGGCAGAGCACTGGACGGTCGTCACGGTCTCGCTGCCGGACGATCTCGGCCGGTACGTTGTCCACAAGGGGTCGATCACCGTGGACGGCATCTCGCTCACGGTGAGCGCCGTGGGGCCGGACCGGTTCGAGATCAGCCTCATCCCGACCACCCTCGGGCGCACGACGCTGGGCTCGAAGGGGCCCGGTGACCCGGTGAACCTCGAGGTCGACATCCTGGCCAAGCACGTCGAGAAGCTGCTGCTTGCCAGAGGGGAGAGCGCATGACCGCCTCCGATGCGACGCTGGCCGCACCCCCGCCGCGTCCCCTCGACAGCATCGAGCGGGCCGTCGCCGACATCGCCGCGGGCAAGGCCGTGGTCGTCGTCGACGACGAGGACCGGGAGAACGAAGGCGACCTCATCTTCGCCGCAGAGCTGGCCACCCCGGAGCTGATGGCGTTCATGATCCGCTGGTCGTCGGGCTACGTCTGCGTGCCGATGACCGAAGCCGATCTCGACCGGCTCGAGCTGCCGCTCATGGTGAGTAGCAACCAGGAGCGGATGCGCACCGCCTACACCGTCACCGTCGACGCGCGCGAGGGCGTGACGACCGGCATCTCGGCCGGCGACCGGGCCCGTACCGTCCGCGTCCTCGCCGACCCGACCACCGGCCCGTACGACCTGACCCGTCCCGGCCACGTCAACCCGCTGCGGGCGCTGGACGGCGGCGTGCTGCGCCGGGCCGGCCACACCGAGGCGGCCGTCGACCTGTGCCGGCTCGCCGGACTGCGCCCGGTCGGCGTGATCTGCGAGGTCGTCAGCCAGAAGGACGACCACGGGATGGCCCGGCTGGACGAGCTCAAGGTGTTCGCCGACGAGCACGGCCTGGCGCTCGTCTCGATCGCCGACCTCATCGCCTGGCGGCGCCGCACCGAGAAGCAGGTCGAGCGGATCGCCGCGGCCCGGATCCCCACCAAGCACGGCGAGTTCAAGGCGGTGGGATTCCGGTCGGTGCTCGACCGCACCGAGCACATCGCGCTGGTCAAGGGTGAGATCGGCGACGGGCAGGACGTTCTCGTACGCGTCCACTCCGAGTGCCTGACCGGTGACGTGTTCGCCTCCCACCGCTGCGACTGCGGGCCACAGCTCGATGCGGCGCTCGAGGCCGTCCACGCGGCCGGCCGCGGGGTGGTGCTCTACGTGCGCGGACACGAGGGCCGGGGGATCGGCCTGATGCACAAGCTGCAGGCCTACCAGCTGCAGGACGACGGCTCGGACACCGTCGATGCCAACCTCGAGCTGGGCCTGCCCTCGGACGCCCGCGACTACGGCACCGGCGCGCAGATCCTGGTCGACCTCGGCGTACGCAGCATGCGGCTGCTCAGCAACAACCCGACCAAGCGCGCCGGGCTCGAGGGATACGGCCTGGAGATCGTCGGGCGGGTCCCGCTGCCCGTGCACGCCAACCCCGAGAACCTGCGCTACCTGCGTACCAAGCGTGATCGCATGGGACACGAGCTGCCGGGGCTGGCCGCCTTCGAGGACGAGGCGACCGAGGCCACCGCCGACGGTCTCGAACCGTGAGCGGGCAGGGCACGCCTGGCGGACAAGCCGTCGACGGCCGCGGCCTGTCGCTCGCGATCGTCGCGACGCGCTGGCACGCCGAGATCGTCGCGGCGCTGCTCGACTCCGCAATCCGCACCGCGAAGCAGTGCGGGGTCGACGAGCCCACGGTGGTGCGGGTGTCCGGCGCCGTCGAGCTGCCGGTGGTCGCGCAGGCGCTCACCGCGACCCACGACGCCGTCGCGGCCCTCGGGCTCGTGGTGCGTGGCGGCACCCCGCACTTCGACTACGTCTGCGACGCTGTGACGTACGGCCTGACCCGGGTGGCGCTCGACAGCGGCACACCGGTCGGCAACGGGGTCCTGACCTGTGACACTGAGGAGCAGGCGACAGCGCGCGCCGGCCTGCCAGGCTCCACCGAGGACAAGGGCCGGGACGCCGTGCTCGCTGCCCTCGACACAGCGGTGACCCTCGCCGCTCTGCGCGCCATGACAACCTGAGAGGCACCCGTGCTCGCGATCGTCCTGCCCAAGGGCAGTCTGGAAAAGCAGGTCCTCGAGCTGTTCTCCGCCGCCGACCTGCAGGTCTTGCGGGGCGGGGACCGCGACTACCACGCGCGTGTCGACGACCCGCGCATCACCAAGGTGCGCTTCCTGCGGCCGCAGGAGATCCCGACCTACGTCGAGCAGGGCATCTTCGACCTCGGCATCAGCGGCCGCGACTGGGTCACCGAGACCGGCGCCGACGTCGTCAGCCTCGGCGAGATCGGCGGCGGGCGGGCCGGTGAGGCGCTGGTCAGCGTGGTGCTGGCGGTCCCGAAGGAATCGCCGTGGCAACAGGTCTCGGACCTGCCGGACGGCGTGCGCATCTCCACCGAGATGCCGGAGACCACCCGCCGCTACCTGGCCGAGCATGGCGTTTCGGCCAAGGTGTTCACCTCACACGGCGCGACCGAGGCCAAGATCCCCGACATCGTCGACGCGATCGTCGACCTGACCGAGACCGGCTCGTCGCTGCGCAAGGCCGGCCTGCGCATCCTCGCCACGCTGCTCACCAGCCGCACCGAGCTGATCGCCAATCGCGAGGCGTACGAGGACCCGACCAAGCG
>JAHWJP010000233.1 GCA_019348355.1 Actinomycetota bacterium | reverse complement strand
TTCGTCAAGGGCGAGGTCATCAAGACCGTGCCCGAGTCGCAGATCGTCGAGACGCTGATCGAGGAGGCTCTGCGCATCGCCGGGGCGTACGACGGCCCGAGCGGGTCGCCGGACGTCGGCGTCAGCTGAGCCCGTCGGCCCGCCGCCGGTGCGGTTCGTGCGCCCCGACATCTGTCCGTTCTGAGCCGGCTCGCGGACCACGGCCTAGGCTGACGCCTGTGCTGCCGGCGCCGACATGTTGAGGACGTCCACGCCCGCCCGCCTGCTCGACAGCCGGGACCTCGACGACGTGCTCACGCTGCTCGCGCGGGACCCTGTCGCCGACGTCTTCGTGGCCTCCCGCGTCCAGCAGGTCGGGCTGCTGGAGAGTCGGCTGGGAGCGCAGATCTGGGGCTTCGGCGAGCGGGGTGCGCTCGAGGCCCTGTGCTACTCGGGCGCCAACCTCGTCCCCGTCCAGGCCGGAGCCGCCGCCGTCCGCGCCTTCGCCGAGCAGGCCCGCCGCCAGGGCCGTCGCTGCTCCTCGATCGTCGGCAGCTCGGCGTCGGTCCGGCCGCTGTGGGACCTGCTCGCCCCACACTGGGGGCCAGCTCGCGAGGTCCGCCACAGCCAGCCGTTGCTGGCCCTCGACGGCCCACCCCGGGTCGCAGCCGACCCCGCTGTGCGCCCCGTCCGCCCCGACGAGATCGACGTACTCCTGCCGGCGTGCATCGCCATGTTCACGGAGGAGATCGGCGTGTCGCCGACGGCCGGTGACAGCGGCAAGCTCTACCGCGCGCGGGTGCAGGAGCTGATCGCCGCCGGCCGCGCCTACGCCCGGATCGACAACGGCCAGGTGCTGTTCAAGGCCGAGGTCGGCGCCGCGACCGCCGAGGTCTGCCAGATCCAGGGGGTATGGGTGCACCCGACCCTGCGTGGCCGCGGGCTGTCGATCGCGGGCACGGCGGCGGTCGTCGAGCTCGCCCGCAGCCGGGTCGCCCCTGTCGTCAGCCTCTACGTGAACGACTTCAACGAGGCAGCCAGGCGGGCGTACGCCCGGGTCGGCTTCTCGCTGGTGGGCGGTTTCACGAGTGTGCTGTTCTAGAGCCCGCGAGTTCCACCACCGTACGACGAGAGGTTTCGACACGTGACGCTGCAGATCAAGCCGGGCACCAGCTGGGACGAGGTCTACGCGGCCGCGCGGGCGGCCGCCCCGGAGGCCTTCGACGCCGACCGCGTCCTCAACCTGGTGGGCGGCGACTGGCAGCGCAACGGCACATCGGGTGAGCACATCACTCCGGTCGACGGCTCGTCGATCCCGGGACCGCCGCGGCTTCATCGCGACGAGGCTGCCGCTGCCGTTGGGCACGCTGCCGGCGAGCACAAGACGTGGCGCGAGGTCGACCTCGACGAGCGCAAGCGCCGGGTGGCCGCCGCTGTCGCTGACATGCGCGAACAACGCGAGACTCTCGCCCTGTTGCTGGTGTGGGAGATCGGCAAGCCCTGGCGCATCGCCTGCGCCGACGTGGACCGTGCGCTCGACGGTGTGGACTGGTATCTCGGTGAGATCGAGCGGATGTTGGTCGGCCGCAGCCCCTTACCCGGACCGGTCAGCAACATCGCCTCGTGGAACTACCCGATGTCGGTGCAGGTCCATGCCGAGTTGGTGCAGTGCCTGGCCGGCAACGCCGTCGTGGCGAAGACGCCGTCGCAGGGGGGTTTCCACACCCTCACCCTGGCCCACGCGATCATGAAGCGGGCCGGCCTGCCGGTGTCGCTGCTGTCCGGGGTGGGCTCCTCACTCGGCGACGTGCTGATCCGCTCGGAGGAGATCGGCTGCCTGGCCTTCGTGGGCGGGCGCGCCAACGGCCGCAAGGCCGCCACCTCGCTCGCCGACACCGGCAAGCGGCACTTCCTCGAGCAGGAGGGCCTCAACGCCTGGGGCATCTGGGACTTCTCCTCGTGGGACGCCCTCGCCGGTCACCTCAAGAAGGGCTTCGAATACGCCAAGCAGCGCTGCACCGCCTACCCCCGCTACGTCGTGCAGCGCGAGCTGTTCCCGCACTTCCTCGAGGCCTACCTGCCGGTCGTACGCGGAGTGACCTTCGGCCACCCGCTGGCTGTCGAGGGGCCGGACGACGCGCTGCCCGAGCTCGACTTCGGCCCGGTCATCCACGCGACCAAGGCCGCCGAGCTGCGCGAGCGTTACGCCGAGGCGGTCACCGGTGGGGCGATCCCGCTCTACCACGGGGACGTCGCCGAGGACGGCCGCTACCTGCCCGGTCAGGACACGAGCGCGTACGCCGCACCCGCCTGCGTGCTCGGCCCGCCCTCGAACTGGACGCTGCACCACGCCGAGCCGTTCGGACCGCTGGACTCCATCGTCATCGTCGACACCGAGTCCGAGCTGCTCGCCGCCATGAACGCCTCGAACGGCTCGCTGGTCGCGTCGCTCGCGACCGACGACGCCGACTTCGGTGCGCGGGTGGCCGAGCAGCTGCAGTCCTTCAAGGTCGGCATCAACAAGCCGCGCTCGCGCGGGGACCGCGAGGAGGTATTCGGCGGAAAGGGGGCGTCGTGGAAGGGCGCCTTCGTCGGCGGCGACCTGCTCGTGCAGGCGGTCACCGAGGGGGAGGGGCAGCTCTACGGCAACTTCCCGGGCTACACGCTGTTCCCCGAGAAGGTCTGAGCAC
>JAHWJP010000232.1 GCA_019348355.1 Actinomycetota bacterium | reverse complement strand
CAGGGCCCCTGCCCCGTGTGCGGCACCAAGATGAACCGGATCCTCGGCAAGGCCTGATCCGCCCGACCACCCGGACGGGGCGGCTCCCGCACGGGGGGTCGCCTCGTTTCGTCGTTCTCGACTGCTGAAACAGCAGCTGGGCCTGTGGACAGCGGTCCCGGCTGTGGACGGACGCGGTCGTACGCCGGGAAGCGTGCCAGCCTGACGGCCTCACCCGCCGCCGGCCCCCGGAGGTGCCTCGTGCGCCCTGTGCTGACCCCCTTCGCCCGCCGGCTCTGGCGGGACCCGGCCACGCTCCAGCTGGGCCACGACACGGCGCGGGCCACCGTCCTTGCCGGTGTGGACGCCGGCACCCGGGCCGCGCTGGTCCTGCTCGACGGCACCCGCGACCGGGCGCAGCTGCTGTCCGCCGGCGCCGCCGTCGGCTGCCCGGCCGAGCGGATGGTGTCGCTGCTGGCCCTGCTCGGTGAGGCCGGCCTGCTGGAGGACGCAGGTGAGGACCGGTCCGTGCTGCGGGAGCTCGACCCGGCCGAGCGGGACCGGCTCGGCGCTGACCTGGGCTCGCTCGCCCTGGTGCGCGGCGACGGCGGGCTGCCGGCGGCCCGCCACCGGCGCTCGACCCGGGTGCTCGTCGTCGGCGCCGGGCGGGTCGGGGCACCGCTCGCGGCCATGCTCGGCACCGCAGGGATCGGCGCGGTGGACGTCGTCGACGACAGCACCACCCGGCCGGAGGACACCGGGGTGGGCGGCCTGGACCTCGCCGACGTCGGGCGCAGCCGCGGGGAGGCGGCGCGCGAGCGGCTGCGCCGGGCGGCGCCCTCGCTCGGCTCGAGCGGCTCCGTCGCGCCGGACCTGGTCGTGCTCGCGCCCGGGCGCGCCGAGCAGCTGGAGGATGCGCGGCGGCTGGTCGGTCACGGCGTCCCGCACCTGCTCGCCCAGGTCCGCGGCACCGTCGGCGTCGTGGGCCCGCTCGTGCTCCCGGGGCTCAGCGCGTGCCTGACCTGCCTCGACCTGACCCGCACCGACCTCGACCCGCAGTGGCCGTCGGTGGCGGCGCAGCTGGCCGGCCCGAGCCGCTGTCGCGATGTCTGCGACGGCCCGCTCGCGGTCATGGTCGCCGCGCAGGCGGTGGCGCAGGTGCTCCTGCTCGTCGACGGCACGATGGACCCTGCTTCGGTCGGCGGGACGCTGGAGCTGGCGCTGCCCGACTGGCGCTGGCGGCGGCGCAGCTGGCCGGTCCATCCGGCCTGCCGCTGCGCCCTGTCGGCCGCTGGTTGAGCCTTGCCGCTGGAGCGCCCGGTCGCTGTTGCCAGCAGACTGTGGCGGTGAGCAACATCCCCCGGCGCGCGGTCACCCGGTCAGCCAAGCTGGCCGGCCTGCCGCTCGGCATGGCGGGCCGGGCCACGATCGGCTTCGGTCGCCGCCTCGGGGGTCGCCCGGCGGAGGTCGTGACCGCCGAGCTCCAGGCGCGTACGGCCGAGCAGCTGTTCCAGGTGCTCGGCCAGCTCAAGGGCGGCGCCATGAAGTTCGGGCAGTCGATGTCGATCTTCGAGGCGGCGTTGCCGGAAGAGGTCGCGGCCCCGTACCGCGCCGCGCTCACCAGGCTGCAGGAGGCGGCACCGGCGCTGCCTGCAGCCACCGTGCACAAGGTGCTCGCCGCCCAGCTCGGCGTGGACTGGCGGGGGTTGTTCCTCCGCTTCGACGACGCGCCGGTGGCGGCGGCCAGCATCGGCCAGGTGCACAAGGCGGTCTGGTCCGACGGCCGCGACGTCGCCGTCAAGATCCAGTATCCCGGCGCGGGTCCCGCGCTGCTCGGAGACCTCAAGCAGCTCAGCCGCTTGGCCCGGGTGTTCTCCGGCTTCTCCCCCGGGCTCGACATCAAGCCGCTTCTCGCCGAACTCGAGAAGCGGGTCGCCGAGGAGCTCGACTACGGCCTCGAGGCCGAGTCGCAGGCGACGTTCGCCGCCGCGTACGCCGGGGACGACGAGATCCTGGTGCCGGCCGTCGTCGCGAACAGCGAGCGGGTGCTGGTCACCGAGTGGATGGAGGGGGTGCCGCTGTCCCGGATCATCACCGACGGCACGGCCGCGGAGCGGGACCGGGTTTCCCTGCTGCTGGCGCGTTTCCTGTTCTCCGGTCCGGTGCTTGCCGGGCTGTTGCACGCCGACCCGCACCCGGGCAACTTCCGGCTGCTGCCGGACGGCCGGCTCGGCGTCATCGACTTCGGTGCGGTCGACCACCTGCCCGACGGTGCCCCCGAGCCCATCGGGCGCCTGTTCCGGCTGGCGCTCGCTGGCGACGCCGACGCCGTCCTCTCTGAGCTGCGGCGCGAGGGCTTCGTCAAAGACGAGCTCGAGCTCGACGCGCAGGAGGTGCTGGACTACCTGCGCCCGATGCTCGACCCGGTGGCGACGCACTCCTTCCGCTTCAGCCGCCCCTGGCTGCGCAGCCAGGCGGCCCGCATCGGCGACCCGCGCTCCCCCGCTGCCGCGCTCGGTCGCCAGCTCAACATGCCGCCGTCCTACCTGCTGATCCATCGCGCGACGATCGGCATGATCGGCGTGCTCAGCCAGCTCGGCGGCGAGGCCGACTACCGCGCCGAGATGGAGCGCTGGCAGCCGGGTTTCGCGGTGTCGGGGGGGTGACGTCGCAGCCCGGCGGCACGGCAGGACGAGG
>JAHWJP010000023.1 GCA_019348355.1 Actinomycetota bacterium | reverse complement strand
CCGGGGACGGACGCTGTCAGCTTCCCGGTTGCTCATCTGCGCCGCCCCGATCTCCTTGCCGGCCGAAGGCAGGGTGCCGCATCGCGAACTGGCCAACTCCAGAACGGGGCAGCCAGCTTCCTTCCCGAGGCTCGAGGCTCTGACACTACCCGGGGCCCGTCAACATAGCGGCACAAGCGGCAGCCACCCCACCTCTGGCACAGGTCAAGGATCCTGCGGCCTACCAAATGACTTCGCCCACCAGACCGTACCTCTTGCGCCACCCACGCGATGTTGCGGCTGGGTCGATCGGCGTCCTCCCATCACTGAGTCGAACGGACACCCCCCGTGCAGCGCTGGCAGGCTTGCCGCCCCACGGCCGGACAAGCTGGGTCCCGGGTCGTTCTGCTCGTCGTGCACTACCACGCTCGTGCGGGGGCGATCTTCTTATGAGATGACCTCGCCTCAGGTGGACGGTTGCATCCGACTGAGGACGTCTTCGCTGAGGCCGGCATCCTCCTAGACGTGCACGGCCGTGGGACCCGTCTCGTGGGCTACCTCGGCCACGCGAAGACACTTGCCCCCATCATGCTTGCGCATACGCCGCCTGCTTCGCCTACGTGGGCAGGACCACATGCTGGCCTGGGGCGCCATCGGGGGCCAGGTGCACTTCACCATCGGTGGAGCAGTCGTAGCAGCGATCTTCGCCGTCCATGGACCCGAAGATTATCAGGTCCCACCCCGTATTCGCCTACCGCTACTACGGCATACGCGACGTCACGACGTTCTTTACGAGACACATCACGTTCGGCTGCAAGCTGGGAGCGCTCTACCCGCTCCTGCAAGCGGCTCTCGGCCTCCACGCAGCCTGGTGACACAAGGTACCTGGCGCGCCTGGCGTCGTCAGCTCGACAAGTGACTCCACCACACCGGGGCACGCGGTGGGCTGACCTGCCGGGGGCGTCCAGAGCCGTCCCGCCTGCGGCCCTGTTCGCCCGAGGTGGTCGAGCAGCACAGCGGGAGCGCTCAAGCGTGTGCTCCAGGGCGGGGGAGGAGGTCCGCAACCGCGGCGACGGCTCGGCCGACGGTGCGCACCGGGCTCGTGACGAGGCGCGTCACATCCGCCAGCGCAGCGCGGCCGAGGACGAGGACGAGGATGTGCACGAGGACCTCCGTGGGGACAGGACAGATCCGCTCGGTCTATCCCCCAGAGGCGGGGGGCAGCAGGTGGAACCGCCGGTGCAGCTCACGCATGCGCAGCGCGAGGTCCGGCACCGGTCCCTCGACGCGCACACCCGGGGCGATCTCGACGACGGACAGCGGCCGCACCGGGGGCAAGGGAGCGCCGAGCTCACCTAGCCACGCGGCCAGCTGCTGCGATGAGTGCGCGTACACAATCCTGCCGAGCCCCACCC
The DNA here is from genome assembly GCA_019348355.1 of Actinomycetota bacterium. Classification (GTDB taxonomy): domain Bacteria; phylum Actinomycetota; class Actinomycetes; order Mycobacteriales; family SCTD01; genus SCTD01. Next base: position 25,968 of record JAHWJP010000023.1, on the reverse strand, counting down.
ATCCGTGGGCGGCCGCACACATCGGGCAGTGCTCTCCGGTGGTGAACACCGTCGCTGCCGCCCGCTCCTGCTCGGGCAGGTGCGCCGCGGCCCAGCGAGCCAACTCGATCTCCGGGTGCTGCGTGCGGTCCCCCGTTGCCACGACTCGGTTCCGCCCCTCTGCCAGGCGGACGCCGTCACCGCTGACGAGCACCGAGCCGAATGGCTCGTCGTGCGCAGAGAGTGCTTCCTCGGCGAGCTCAATGCATCGCTCGAGATGACGGCGCTCCTCGTCCGATAGCAGGGTCGCCGACACGTCCATCATCAGGGGGCGTTCGCCGTCGGACTGCACGTTTCGGTCATGCCCATGCTTCACCGTGCGCTACCGTCCGCGGGGTACGGCTGTCGTCGACAGCGGGTACAGCTGCTCCCAGCCGTCGGTGTCGACGACGACATGGCGTCATGCGAGCCGCAGCGAGGCTCCACCCTCGGCTCGTCCACCCGGTCGCTGGCGCAAGGGTGTCGCCGGTCCGAACGAAGCGTCTTCGAAGAGACGTGCACCGTCATCGCAGGTGTGACCCTCGCGGGACGTCATCTCGTCCTGACGTACACCGTCGTCCAGGAACATGCGCCGGCAGGAGCGATCCAGACGACGACGTTGTGCACACCGGCCTTTGCGGCAGAGGTGCCCTGCGGTTCGGGTGAACGTCAGCCGCCGCCGCCGCTCACGCGTCGCCTGCTCGTCGGCTGCGGGGCGGTCCGGCAAGTCGACGGGGTGTCCATCAGCGAGCTCGCGCTTCACCAGTTCCTGGCCCTGACCGAGGACTTATGGGCCCATGTACGGTGAGGACCGGCTGGTGTCGCTCAGCAGCGGGCGAGCCTTTCGACCAGCGCTTCTGGATGCCGAACTGGCAGTTCAACGCGCTTGTACGTTCGGCTGCCCGCAGCAAGCGCCCTCGTCGAGGTGGTCACGGTGGAGACGCACTCGCTCGGCTGCTCGCCAAGCTGAGCGCGCGCACCCGGACGGAGGCTGTCATCGCGGCCTACGAGCTGTGCCTGGCCCGGCCCCTGGTAGCCGCTGGCCGGCCTGCGGACAGGTCACCGGGGAGAGCCGATGACGCGGGTCAGCCCTGAGCACCACGGGTTGCCGATCGCGCCCGCGATTATCGTGTTCGCAACGGGCGAGTGCGGCCCGTGTAGGTGGGCATGACAGCGAGATGACCCCTTCAGGCCTGTCCTCGCTGACCGACCGCATCCATCCAGACGACGTCGCCGCGAGCGTCGGCGGCCTGTCCCTCGCCCTCGGCGGGCTGGCCGTCGTGGCCCCTCGGCGGACCGCTTCGATGTTCGGCCTGCGCGCCGGAGGGCCTGCCGTGCCCCTGCTGGTGCGCATGGTCGGCGTACGCAACGCGATGGCCGGCGTGCGCACGCTGCAGGCGGACGACAGCGACCGCGGCCGCGCGCTGCAGGCCGGGCTGGTGCTGGGCGCGGTCGACGCGACCGCCGTGCTGCTCGCGGCCCGCCAGGGCGTGCTCAGCAAGCGGGCGGCGGCCGGAGCACTCACGCTGCTGGCGGCGATCGCCGTGCTCGGTGTCGCCGCCGGCCGGGACTGACCCCGCTGCCTGTCCGGAGAGCTCAGCGCAGCAGCTCGGCCGGGACGACGTCCCACCCGAAACGCCCGCCCGCCCGCGTATGGCTCGCCGCCCTGCACCACCGCCCGCTCGACACACCGGCGGCCCCGCAGCTCGAGGACTGTGAGCGAGGGCACCAGCGGACCGATCAGCCAGTACGACGGGACGCCCCCTGCCCGAAGACCAGCCGCCCGAGCTGCTGTCCACCGCACGGGTGCTCGGCGACAGGATCTCCACGCGAGCAGGGCCGTTCCCGCGCATGACGCCGGTCTGCGGTAGCCGCAATAGTCATCCTTCGCCTCGTGGCGCGGCGGCCCGTTCCGGTCTGAAAATGCTGTTGGTGGGTTCGATTCGATGCAGCCGGACACCTGAATACCCTTCAGACAGACTCGGCGGCGGCTCGCCGCCCGCTACTGGGCGGTGGCGCCTTCATCGTCGTCGCGCGGCGTGGCCGGCAGGTCCGGAGGCGACCGGCGCGGGCGCAGCACCACCTCGGGGTGCCGGAACCCGGCAGCACAACACCAGCAGTGGCGTCACCATTCTCCTCCGGCGGAGCGAGGCGACGTACGGTCGTCGGTCAGAAGACCGTCTCATGCCTGACACCAACTCGGAGCGAGACCTACCGCCGCTGAGGTCTGTCTTCAGATGATGCGCTGTACTCGCTCGCAGTTCACGAACCGGTCGGTCAGGTCGCCGGAGCAGTCGTCGCTACCGGGACCGCCGTCCACGAGGTCGTTGCCGTCGCCATCCGTCGCGTCGAGGGTGTCCCTGCCCGGACCGCCGTCGAGGAGGTCCGTGTCCAGGGGGGAAGGGTCGCGGAGGAGGTCATTGCCCTCGCCGCCGAGGAGCGTGTCGTCGTCGAAGATCCCGTTCATGGTGTCGTCGCCCGGTCCGCCTTCGATCCTGTCGTCGCCCGGGCCGCCCGTCAACGCGGCCAGCGGGTCCACGAAAGCGGTGAACTCGCACGGCCGATTGTCGTCACCGGGCCCGCCGATCATCAGGTCGCCACCCGCGCCGCCATCGATGCAGTCCCGGCCGGGACCGCCGATGGCGACGTCGCTGCTGCCGCTCAGGAAGACGACGTCGAGCTCGATGTCGTCGTCGCCGGCTCCACCGAGGATCTCTTCGGGCTTGTTGGAGGCCACGATGGTGTCCCGGCCGTCGGTGCCCTCGCACCTGCCGCCGTCACAAAGGATCACGGCGGTCGGGTTGTTCGTCTGCGTCTCGTCGTGCGCGAACGCAACACCAGCGGTCAGCGGGAGGAGCAGCGCAGCCACGCTCCAGATCGGGAGCGACTTTTTCATGATGAGCCCTTCTCGAAGTTGACGTTGCCGACCGGTGCGCTCGACGCGTACGTCCTGTACCGCTTCCGGAACGGATGAAACTGGCATAGCGGACCCGGGCCCGGTCGAGCTGTCGTGGCGTGCGACAGGCGTCATTGGACGCGACGCGGGATGCTCTGAGTGCCGTCACCGCCGACCGCGGCTACGGCGAGAAGAGCGTCGAGGACGACCGGGCAGCGGTACTGCATGAACTCGGCTGCGCTGTCGCTGGCACCGGCCGCGACCAGCCCGCCGCCGGCCTGACAGCGGCACGGCCCGATCGGCCGGGCACCAAGGGCGAACGTCAGCGCGTCTTCGCCGGATCGAGCAGCCGGTCGCACACCGCGCCGGTGGCCAGCGCCCGGATGTACTTGCCGATCACCTCGACGAGTAGATCCTCCGTCGACCACGTTGTCGGGGAGTACAGATCGCAGCGACGGACCGCCTTGGTCGACGTGCCGTTTTGCGGGTAGGGCGTCCATGGACGCCGAGGAGGGCCGCGCGATGAGCTCGAGCGATGACCCCGCGGGAGCGGGGTCCGTCGCTGCAACGTGGGCGCCGCCGCTCGCCACCTTGCGTTTGCTCGGCGACGGGCGCAGCGTCGCGATGCTCGCGCCCGATGCGACCGTGCAGTGGTGGTGCGCGCCGGACTTCGACGACCTCCCGTTGTGCTGGCGTCTACTCGACCCGTCCGGAAGCGCCGCCCGCTTCCCGGCTTTGCAGTACGTCGACGCCGACGACGCCCCGGCCGGTGCGAGCGCCACCACGCTGCTGCGCGACAGGATCGGTGTCGTGGAAGTCCGCGATGCGATCGTGGCCGTCGGGGACGGGGTCGCGCTGGTGCGGCTGCTGAGGCGGGCTGGGTCGTCGAGCGCGCAGCGCGGCGCCGTCGAGCACGAGCTCCGCTTGGGCGGGTTCGATGCTCCGTCGGCGTCGTGGAGCGGAGACGGCCCAGCTGCCACTGCCTCGCTCGCCGCGCGTGGCGAGGCAAGGTCGCTGCGCGTGCACGGCGGCGAGCACGAGGTGCGCGGCGACGTGCTGGTCACGCGGCTGGACGTGTCCGGGCACCGCTGGACAGCGCTGGTCGTCGCCGTGGACGCCGAACTGGACGCCGACGCTGAGAGCCTGCTGAGCCAGATCGACGAGCAGGACGCCACCGAACGGCGGCGCCTGGAGGACTGCGCGCTGCCGAGCATGCATCCGGACCGAGCGTTGGACGCGCTCGCCGTCATCCGCGCGTGCACCTCACGAGCGAGCGGGGCTGTCGTCGCCGCGCCGACGACCGGGCTGCCCGAGGCGCCTGGTCACGACCGGCAGTTCGACTACCGCTACACATGGCTGCGGGACGCGTCCCTGTCGACGGCCGTCGCCGCGCTGCTCGGCAAGGGCGAGGACGCCCGGCGGTACCTGGAGTTCGTGCACCGGGCGTGGGGTGACCTGGACCTGCTCACGCAGCCGGTCCTGGACCTGCGTGGCGGACCTGTACCCGACGAGCGCTCGGTCGAGGGCGTCAGCGGCTGGGCCGCGTCGCAGCCGATTCTCGTCGGCAACGGTGCCAGCGGGCAGAAGCAGTACGACTCGCTCGGCCTGTTCGCCGAAGCCGTGTCCGTCCACGTGCAGGTCGGCGGCAAGCTCGACGGGCACACCTGGACACTGGTGAAGCGCCTGGCCGACCAGATCGCCGCCGACCGCCCGGACGAGGTCAAGGACAGCAACGGCATCTGGGAGATGAGGGAGCGCAAGCCGCTGGTCGACGGCGACATCGGACGGTGGCTCCTGCTCGACCGCGCCCTGTGGATCGCTCGTGGCTGGCGACCGTGGACCCGCCGGAGCCACTGGAAGCGGGCCCGCGACACAATCGGTGGGCGGATCCTGTCCGCGATCGACGGCGAGGGCCTGCTGCCGCAGGTATACGGCCAGCAGCCGGCCACTGCAGATGCCTCTGCTCTCATGGCCGTGGCGTTCGGCCTCCTGGACGGTGCGGACCCGCGCGCCGCCCGGCTCGTCGACGCGCTGCTCGACAAGCTCGGCGCGGGCCCGTATCTGTACCGCTACCCGCCAGGCGGTGACGACGGCTTCACCGGCACGGAGGGCGCCTTCCTGCCGATGTCGTTCCTGGTTGTCACGGCCCTTGCCCAGCTGGGGCGGGTGCAGGAGGCCGAGCAGCGACTGGACCGGCTGTGCTCGGCGCTTCCTCGACTGCTGTCCGAGGAGATCGACCCGCAGACCGGCGAGCTGCTCGGCAACGTCCCGCTGGTGTGGAGCCACGCCGAGCTCGCCCGCGCCATCTATGTCGTCGACGCCGCCAAGCGCCGCGAGCGGTGGGGCACCGCGGCGTCGTTGGCGTGGCGGCTGCAGCGGTACGTCCGACTCCGACACGACATGAGCGCCAGTGACGCGGGCACCAGGGACAGACGACACGACAGGAACGCCCCCGACGAGCAGGAGGACCCCATGAAGACCCGCGGGCGCCCCGCAGGGCCGCCGGCCGCCGACGTACGCCCCGGGAGCGGAGGCGTCGGCCGCGCCAGCACTCCCGCCGCCGAAGCCGTCTCGGACGCGCTGCGGCGAGGAAGCAGTCCCTACCTCGACGCCCGTCGGCGGACCGCGGCTCTGCAGCTGGGTACAGCCGCCACGCTCGGCGTCGTCGGGCTGTACCAGTTCGGCCTGCTGCGATCCGTGCCCGAGCCCTCCCTGCCGGGACTGGGCGCGAACGCCGTCGATGCCTCGGGTGAGGCGTACACGGTGCTCCGCACGCCCGACTCCACGATCGGCATCACGAGCGCAGGCGTCTCGCTGGTCCTCGCGGGAATGGGCGGGGCGAAGCGGCATGAGGAGCAGCCCTGGATCCCGCTCCTGCTGCTGGGCAAGAGCCTCGTGGACGCCGCCGGCGGTCTGTACCTGTTTGCCGAGCAGCTCACCAAGCACAAGAAGGTGTGCTCCTGGTGCACGGTTAGCGCCGCGCTGCTCGTCGCGACCGTCCCCGCCGTCCTGCCCGAAGCCCGCGCCGCCTGGAAGGCGTGGCGCACGGCCTGACAGAGCACGACGACCACGACGACCACGGCAGGAGAGACACATGTTCGGCACGACGAAGAAGACCGGACCTCCCGGTCGCCGTCGTCACCGGCGGCACAGCGGGAATCGGCCGCGCCATCGTCCGGGAGCTCGCCGCCCGGGGGTGGGACGTCGCCGTGCTCGCACGCGGCCAGGAACGCCTCGACGACACCGTGCAGGAAGTGCGTGCGAAGGGCCGGCGAGCGGTCGGCGTGTCCGTCGACGTGGGCGACCATCAGGCGGTCGACGCGGCCGCCGACCAGGTCGAGGACGCGCTCGGACCGATCGATCTGTGGGTCAACGACGCGTTCACCGGCGCCATCGCGTTCTTCGACCAGCTCACGCCCGAGGAGTTCGAGCGGATCACGGCCGTGACCTACTTCGGCTTCGTCAACGGCCCCTGCGCGGCACTGCGCCACATGACGCCCAGGAACCGCGGCACCATCATCCAGGTCGGGTCGGCGCTCGCGTTCCGCGGAATCCCCTTGCAGTCGGCGTACTGCGGCGCGAAGGCGGCCATGGAGAACTTCAGCGAGTCCGTCCGCGTCGAGCTCAAACACAAGAAGGTTGATATCAAGACTGCCAGGTCCACATGCCCGGCGTGAACACCCGCAGTTCGACTGGGTGCTCCACCGCGGTATCGAGCACCACCCGATGCCCGTTCCGCCGATCTACCAACCCGAGGTCGCGGCGGGTGCGGTGGCACATGTCGCCGAGCACCCGAGGCGCACGATGTGGGTGGGCTTGCCGACTGCTCTGACGATCCTCGGCAACGCGTCGCGCCGGCGCTGCTCGACTGGTACCTCGCGAAGACGAACGTCAAGGGACAGCAGTCGCCCGACCACGACCCGCCGGGCGCGCAGGCGAACACCTGGGAGCCGGTGTACGGCCCCGAGGTGCAGGCGCACGGCAGCTTCGAGGGCCAGGCGCACGGGCGCAGTCCCGAGCTCTGGGTCAGCCAGCATCGGGGGCTGGTCGCAGCGGGCGCCGCCGCTGCCGCGTCCGCCGTGCTCATCAGGGCGGCACGCTGAGCGCTCGAGCACGGCTTCGTCCTGCGGCAGGCTACCGCCGCGCGTGGCGATCGACGCCGCGGTCGTCGTCACGTCTCAGCGGTGCCCGACCTGCTCCTCAGCGACCGCCCCAGCCGTCGGCAGCTCCACATCGCGGTGGGTGAGCTGTCGTCCCGAGCGCAGGACCGCAGACCCGACGAACGCACTGACGAGCGAGCCGGCGAAGATCCCGACCTTGGCCTGGTCGGTCAGCGAGTCGGCGTCGTAGGCGAGGTCGGCCACGAACAGCGACACGGTGAAACCGATTCCACCGAGCGCCGCGAGCCCCCACACGTGCCTCGTGTCCACACCGTTCGGGAGCGAGCCGATCCCCAGGCGCTGGGCGAGCAGGGCAGCGGCGCCGATACCGACCGCCTTGCCGACCAGCAACGCGACCGCCACGGCGACCGCGAGCCGCCCGCCGACCGCCTCACCGAGCGCACCGGCACGCAGGTCGACGCCCGAGTTGGCGAACGCGAACAACGGCACGATGACGAACGCCGACAGCGGATGCAGCCGGTGCTCCAGCCGCTCGAGCACGTTCCGACCGCCGGCCTCGCCAGTCGGCGTGAGCAGCCCGAGCGCGACGCCGGCGATCGTCGCATGCACGCCCGACTCGAAGGTGGCCAGCCACACGAGCACCCCGACCACGACGTACGGCCAGATCTGCGTGACGCCGAGCCGGCGCAGCAGGACCACCACGCCGAGGCCTGCGACGGCAGCCACGAGCCAGCCGAGCGACACCTCGGCGGTGTAGACGACCGCGATGACGCCGATGGCGAGGATGTCGTCGACGATCGCGATCGACAGCAGCAGCAGCTTGGCGCCGCCTGGCACCCGGTCGCCGAGCAGGGCGAGCACCCCGACGGCGAAAGCGATGTCGGTCGCCATCGGGATCCCCCACCCGCGCGCCTCGGGGCCGCCGCCGACGAGTGCGAGGAAGATCAGCGCGGGGAGCACCACGCCGCCGAGCGCAGCCACAGCTGGCAACGCCGCGGCCCGTCGGTCGCGCAGCTCACCGGTCACGAGCTCGCGTTTGATCTCCAAGCCGACGACGAAGAAGAAGACCACCATCAGCGCGTCATTAATCCAGTGCTGCACGTCCTCGGTGATCGACAACGCACCGGCGCCGACCCGCAGCTCGGCATGCACAATCGCGTCGTACGCACCGCTGAACGGGCTGTTGGCCCACAGCAACGCACCCGCAGCGGCGACGATCAGGACGACGCCGCCGGCCGCCTCCATGTCCAGGAACGCCCGCAGTGCCTGCCGCGTCCGCTGCACCGGCCGCCGCGCCCTGCGCCCGTAACGAGCTCGGTCACTCGATGTCGACACGCAAGCAGCCATACCCATCCACGCGCGACAGGCGTGGGAACCGGCACGCCGCCATGACGCGGCCCGGTGCTTGCCAGGCGCGATGGGCGGCGAGCAAGCAGGCCAGCGATCGCCCCGGAGCTAGGTCGGCCCGCACGTGGCTGAACTCGGCGAGCTGCTGCGCTGGTAACGATCACGCCATGCTGCCCTACGCCTATACACCCAGATCCAGCTGGGTCCCGAACAGCCGGACAGCGAGGCATCCCTTCTGGCGTCATCGGCGAGACCTCCTCAATGGCACCCGCCAGCGCGTCGGGTGCACGACGCCGAGGTCGTCGACAAGCATCCACCGCGCGGCGACGTGCAGGTCGGCGTGAGGTGTCCACACCGCCAGTGACAGTGCTGGGCGCAGGTGTCATCGTGGTCATGTCCGTCCTTCATCTTGGTTGGTAACCGGAGGGCGGGCACGGCGCGGCTGACGACGGACAAGACAGGGACGGGCCGATAGCCCGCGAGACACCCGGCGGAGGCGCTGTTCGAGGCGATGCTGGACGGATGGCGGTCCCAGCAGTTGGCCCGGGGGGTTGAGCTTCGTCCCGATCGAGTCGCGTCAGCGGAGCGGTGCAGCGGTTCCATGAGCACTGCGAGGAGTGGCCGTGGTGGTAGCCGCAGCGATGGCCGAGGAGTGGATGGCCGATCTGCGCGGCGTCCGGCGGGTCGCGCACTCGACGGCATGCTCGCTGCAGATCTTGGCGTTACTGCCGCCGCGCGCGCAGCCGCGCCTGTCCGCTCCATCAGCCGATGATGTCAACGACGGCGGTGACCAAGACCACCGTGGACGCTGCGCCGAGCGCAAGCCCGCCGGTCACCACGGCGAGTCCCAGGCGGAGGCTCCACAGACCATGCTCGTGGTTCTTCATCACGTTGTCCCCTCGTTTGCAGTCTTGGCGCTCGCAACCTCCGCGACGGCGGCCTTCAGCGCCGCGCGCGCGGGCGGCCCGCACAGCTGACACCGCCGATCCGCGATAGGTGGAGGAGGCTCCCTGGACGAAGGCGACGCGGCTCCGCTGAGGCACGCTCAGTCCTCCATAGCGTTGAGCGTTGCCTCGGTGACCACGCCGAGCACCACGTGCCCGACCAGCCCGCGCAGGTGCGCCTGCCACGGGTAGGAACGCCGGGGCCCGGCTATCCGGAGCAGACGAGCGCCCACCTCGTCGTTCAGCAGTAACACGTCGAACCCGTACAGCTCCCCGTGGTCGCGCAGCCAGTGATACCGCCGGCGGCGCTGTGCGTAGACGCTCCGGGCGCCATGCCGAGGCCGTAGTGCACAGCGATGCCGGTGCCGCTGGACTGCTGAGCACCCGCGTCGCTTCCGGCTGCCTCGGCGACCTTCTGCACCAGCGCATAGGGCGGTTTCCTTGACGTACGCCCGCGCGTCACCGTAGCGGTGGCGTGATCGTCGTTCACGGCGTCCATGTCGTCAGGAGCGGTCAGCGACCGCGCGCTGCGTCCACTATGGCTCTGCGCCCGCAGATGCGGACGTTCCGTAAGGACCCCGTAATCAGGGTGACGCTCGGGTGCCCTCGCGGTCCTGCGGGCGGGCGTCACGGACGGGAAGAGCATCGAGAACACGCATCCGCCGTCGAGTTGTGAACGCCCAAGGTGCGCCCCGTAGCAGTGACCCCCGCAGGACGGCCAGGCACCGAGGCGTCGCGGCAGGCCCGCAGGTAGTCCAGCAGCACCTCGGTCGTCACCGCCTCGGGCGCGAGGTCCTTGCTGGCCAGCCAGCGGCTGTCTCGCCGCGCACTACGTTTCTGTAGCGGTCAGGGCGGTGTTGTGGCCGAGGGCGTCTGGATGTCGCTGATGCTCTGTTGAAGTCCGTCGACGAGCGGCTGCAGGAGGAGTCGGCCAAAGAGCTCGCCCGCGGCGAAGGCGATCGACGCCAGGATGTGGACGATCGATGTCGCCGCTTGCTCGAGTACGTCTGGCGCCAGCAGGGCGACTGCCGCAAGGGCGCTGAGGACGACGAGCTTGCCCGTGCCTTGGCTGCGTCGCCGGCCGCGCACGCCGGCGGTCATGCGCTCAGTCCGGCGGTGGTCAACAGGTCGGCCATATTGAAGGTGCCGGCGGTGGAGCCGATCGCCGGTGTCCAGGCGGGCTGGGCGCGCAGGAAGCTGGCCCGGTCGTGGTGGGCGAGGCCGACGAGGGTTTCGGCGACGATGCGGCCGCCGACGGGGCCCAGGTGCTGTCCGCCGCCGGCCTCGGCCTCCTTGAGGATCCAGAACCACAGGGGAGCGGGGTGCGGCAGGCCGGTGTTGAGGGAGGTGACCGGGTCGCCGGTGGCGGCGACGACGACGACGGTGTCTTCACCGCTGGAAGTTCGAGGGCGTTGCCGCGCAGGAGTTGAACAGGGCGAGCGGCCGGCCGCTGCGGTCGATGCTGGGCGGCAGGGCGCTGAAGGCGGCCGACAGCTTGGGGGCAAACGCGCGGGCGACCTGGGTGTGCCCGGCAGCGGACGTCGGGAGTCCGTCAAAGAAGCGCGACCACTGAATTTCCCAGCCGGCACCGGCGGGTAATGGGTCGCCGATCAGGGCGACGCCCTCGTGGTTGCGCGGCAGGTCTCCGCTGACGCTGGGGGTGTTGCCGATGAGCAGCTTGTCCCGGGTCGTTCTTCTGGTACAGCCACGGTGAGACGCCCGGGCCGCCGCCGTAACGCTGTCGAGGTCGAAGCGGGGGGTGCGGAAGTTCTCGAAGGCGGCATTGCCTTGAGCGCGGCGGCGACCGGCACCAGTTGCGGGGCCAACTGCGAACCGAGTTGAGCGCTCGACGAGCCGGCTCATCCCACCGTGCCGTAACAGGTCCATGTCACCGATCGAGTCGGCACCGGCGATCATCCCGGCGATCAGCGCCGGAACCTTCAGCTGCGCGTTCCTGCGACCGGCCTTGCCCAGGTGCAGGTGCCCGCGACGAGCTGGTGCAACCGGGCCCGTTCGGCCAGCTGCAGCACCGGCGCCAGCCCAGCGCACGACACGAGATTCGGATCATCGAAGACGGCATCAAAGCCGTCGCAGACTCGCACCTACCGGGTGCCCTTCTGGCGTGGCGAAAAGATCCCTAGACAAGATCGATTCTCCAGCAACAGAGGGGCATCTCGGCGTCACGCGACCCGCGCCGAACCTCAACTACCGCGGTGGATCCGGGCTAAGCGTCACCAGGAATCCAGAGGACTGTGAACCTAGGTCAAGCCGGCCGCCGAGGCCGCCGCTGCGGAGCGCGCATGAGGCAGGCTCGCGGGTGGCCCATCAGGGCCCGCGGCCGCGTCAGAGCTACCGGCTTTTTGCGTGCTCAAGCAGTTGCTGGCTGGGCAGCTGGCGGCTGGTGACGGCACGGGCGACGTCGGTCAGGCGCAGGTTGTGGTCGCGGGCGTAGCGGCGCAAGACCTGGAAGGCGCCGACCATGTCCAGGTCGCCCTGCTGCGCCAGAATGCCCTTGGCTTGCTCGAGCACAACGCGGCTGGTCAGGGCGGTCTGCAACTGCTCATTGATGGCGTCGCGGTCGTTCAGCGCTCGGTCTTGGACCAAGGCGACGCCGGCGATGTCGGCGAGGGCTTGGCCCAGGCTCAGGTCGTCGTCGTTGAGCTTGCCGACGGTGGTGCCGAACAACCCGAGCGTGCCGAGCCTGACCTCTCCTCGCCGTAGGGGCACAGCGTGGACGCTGGCGAACCCGGCCTGCTGGGCGTGCAGAACGAAACGCGGCCAGCGGGCGGTGGCTGCGGCCAGGTCAGGCACCAAGACGGGCTCACCCTCCAGGTAGCTGTCCAGGCACGGGCCTTCAGCGCGCTGGACCTGGAACAGCTCCAGCTCGCGGGTGCGTTCGGACGAGGCGGCGAGCACGTGCAGCGTGCCGTGCGGGTCGGCGAGCAGCAACCCGGCGGAGGCGATGTCCAGCAGCCGGGCGCACCCCTCGGTGAGCTCGCTCAGTAGGTCGACCACGTCAGCGCCGTTGGCCAGGCTGCTCGCCAACGACACGAACGCCCGGGTCACCTGGCCCTCACTGCGGCTCATCGAGCCCTCCCGGCGCTGTCTGGCTTCGGCCAGTGCGGGTCCTGCCAGTCCGGGCCGTTCAGCGTCACTTGTCGCTCCACGATCGTCCAGGCGGCTTGTCCGGCGGTCAGGCCTTGCGCGAAGGCATAGGCACGTAGCCGGACGAGCGCCTCGGTGGCTGCTACGTCCAACGCGCCCATGATCATGCCGGTGGCCTGGTAGACCTCGACCAGGTCGAGCGAAGCGAGCTGAGTCCAACCGTCGTCCTGCTGGCCTGCGGCGTCCCACTGGGAGTGCGCGGCCATCATGTCCAGCAGCGGCAGCGCGGCCAGCTCAGCGGCCAGCATCGCGCCGGCCAAGTCCTGTTCGCTCAACGGACCCGGCCTGTCGCGGTACAAGTCCAAGGCCCCGACAGGCCGCGTGGACAGCCGCACAGGCAGCGCGAACACGGCGCTGACCCCGGCGTCTAGGACCGCGCCGGCGTACACCGGCCAGCGGTCCTGCACGTCGGCGAGGTCCGCGATCAGCACGGGGCGGCCCCCGGCGACGGCGTCCAGGCAAGGGCCCTCGCCGTAGGTGAACTGCAGCTCGTCGAGGTGGCGGCTCGTGGGGCTGCTCGCGCCGAACGTGCCGCGCTGCGTGCCGTCCAGGGTCAGCGAGATCGACGCCCCGTCGACCTGCAGCAACTCGACGCAGGCACGACACAACCGATCTGCGACCGCCGCCGCGGTGCCCACCTCCGACACGGCCGCGCCCAGCTCGGCCCGCAGTCGCTTGCTCGCGTCCACTGCACCCGCCTTCGGACTCGACGGCCTCTCGATCTGAGGCCACGACTGCTGAGCATACGAGCTTTCGGTCAGCGTGATGCACAAGCCAGGCGATGGATGCGAACAGCTCAAGATCGCCCTTCACAGACCCCCCTCGAATGGCACCTACATGGGTTGACGGGCCGCGCTGACTGCCGCTGAACGCCCGGCGGCGGAGTCGCGGCTGGCGGATCCGGTCGTGGCCGGCGGCCGTTGTCCACGGCTACGGTTGCGGTCCGTCTCTGAGGCCCCGCCGGGCCACATCCGGCAGGACAGCGCAGGTGTGGCTAGGCGGGCCGGGCAGCGCCGCAGCGGCGCGTCGCGACGCTGATCGAGGTCCGGTGACAGGTCCTGCGAGGTCGCCAAGGCGCCAACGAGCATCTCGGCGACCAGCCGCTTACCGTCGAGCGGCGTTGCTGTGCGACCACCTTCCCGCGATCCACGCCGAGAGGCGGGAGCTTCTGCATCAAGATGCAACTCCCATGCTTAACCTGGCAGGGGCGGGAGTAGGTGAGCCGGAGTCGCGGCCGTAATGGGTAGTCAGATCAGGGCGTAGCACACGGCGGACGCAGCGGCGTGGCCCCAGATCCGAGACAATGGCTCGATGCAAGCACGATGAAGTCGCAAGTCGGTCAACGGCGTGCGGCGACGTACTGGGCGTAGAACGTGGCGACGCGGTGGCGTGCCGTTCGATCGTCGCCGGGCTATAGCCGAGGGTCTCGGCGAGGATCGGGACTGGGGAGAGCTTGGTCAGCTCGTGCAGGGCGCCGAGCCGTGCTGCGCGAGCGGCGATGAGGGTCTTGATCCGGTGGCGCAGGTGCGCGGCACTCAGGTGCTGCCCGGGGGAGTGGCCGGGGAAGATCCATCGGGTCGCGGTGTGGGCGGCGGTCTGCGCGACTGCCGGGTCGGCGTGCAGTTGGTGTAGCGGTTCGTCCAGCGGCGGATGCAGTTCGATGGGGTAGTCACCGATGGTCAGGGTGATCGGTTCGCTGCTCAGATCCGCCTGGTCCCAGGTGATCCGGACGACGTCCTCGATCTGCTGGCCGAAGACGAGGACCAGTATCGCGGCGAGGCGGTCCCGCGGCGGCAGGCCGTCCTTCGGATGGTTGCACCAGAACCTGCAGGGCGTGATCCTGTTCGCCGGCAGGCATTTTCGTGCTGGTTCCGCGGCGGTGCGGCGTCATCCGCAAGTCCGGGTCGACGAGCTTCGTGGTGATCGCCCAGCCGAGGAACCTGCTGGCGATCTCGCGGGTGGAGGGGCCGCCTGCCTGCCACCGATCCAGATGACTCTGCGTCAGTTCGTCGAGGGTGATCCCGTGCTCGGTCAGCCAGAGAAGGAAATCGATTGCCACGGTGGTGGTCTGCTTGGCGCAGGAACGTGCCCTCGCTGACGGTGTCCATGGCGTCCATCCGGCGGATCATGTGCCAGCGGACGAAGCGGCGCACGAGCTCGCGGTGCTTTCCCTTCAGAGAGCCGCTGCAGGGCCTGTTCGCTCCAGGTGCCGAACCGGACGAGGCGTTCGTCGCGTCCGGGCAGCGCGCCGTGCTCGACGAGCAGCCCGCGCACGTAGTCATGGGTCCGCCCGGGCGGCAGCGCGTCGAAGTCCTGATGGCTGATCGAGGACGTGGCGGCCAGAGCGGCCAGGAAGTCCGTGACATGCGGCTGGTTGATCCAGGTCAGGCCGCTGTTGGGCCGCGGCATCGCCTTGAGCGCGGCGGCGACCGGCATCAGTTGCGGGGCCATCACCCCGGCGTCGGGCTTGGTCAGCAGCCGGTCGACGGTCACGGCCAGTACGCAGCGCCAGCATCGCTGCCCCGAGTGCAGCTCGGCCTCGATGCCGCATGCGCGGAAGTCGACGTTCAGACGGACTCCGGAGCAGCGCCGGCAGGCCGGCCGGGAGTTGACACGGCAGGGCAGGACTCCTTGGTGGCCGCAGGAGCAGACGCCGGTGGTGCGTTTGGCTGCCTGATAGCAGTAGCCGCAGATCGGTTCGTCGGGCCATTGCGTGGCGATGGGATGGTGCTCGCCGCATCGGCAACACGCCTGCGACCATCGAGCCGGGTCACCGCAGCGGCGCGGCCTACTCACCGCCGCGCTCATCGGCCGTGTCGGGATCGACCAGCCTGATCCGCTGCGCGATCGGTACGGATCGATCCCGAGGTCCTCGCTGCGTCGCGGCGCGTCCGCGGTGGCTGCGGCCCGTAGCTCCAGCACCGGTTCGAACAACTCGTTGGGCGTGCAGTCGAGGAGGTCGCACAACGCCGCGACGTCCGCGCCGGTTCGTTCCGGGGTCCCGGTCACCAGCCGGCAGATCTGACTCTCCGACAGATTGATGCCGCGGGCACGCAGCAACGGCACCAGTTCGGTGCTCTTCCACAGGTTGCGCTGGGCCATCAGCGCGCGCGGGTGCCAGCGGTAACCGATCCGCCGCTGCTCAGCCATCGGCCGTCTCCGTCACCGTGCCGAGGCGGCGGGCGATCATCCGCTGCACGGTGCGCTGCTTGAAGTCCGCCGACACCGAGGTGTAGAGGCCGGTGGTCGAGGCATGGGAGTGCCCGAGCTGGGTCTGCACGAACGCCGGGTCGTAGCCGGCTTCGATCAGGTGGGTGACGTAGGAGTGGCGCAGACAGTGCAGACCCAACTCCTTCGGACAGGCCCACCGCGTCGCGGGCCTGGGCGAAGGCGTCGCCGAGGCTGCCCAGCCGGACCCGGTCGCCGCGTTCGCTGGGCCACAGCGATCCCGAGCGTTCGGCGGTGGCGAACCGGTCCCGGCCGGCGGGTCCGGTCCAGGGTCCGGTCCAGAACTGAAGCAGCGGCACGACCCACTCGAACTCCGGCACGGTCAGCACGGTGCGCCGCCGCGGCCCGGACCCGGCGGTTCCCTTGGCCCAGCGCACGATCACCGCGCCGAAGCGCCCGTAGTCGGCCACGTGCGGGTTAGGACCGAAGTCGTGCAGCTCGAGCATCGTCAGCTCGCGGCGACGCAGACCGTAGGCGTAAGCGACCTTGAACGCGATCGAGTCGCGCAGCAACGGCAGCCACCGCTTGCCGCCCGCAAGCGTGCTCACGGTCGATCTGATCGTGGAGATCGTCGAACAGGCGCTGCAGTTCGGCCTTGGTGAACGCCCGCCGCCCCGGTGGGACGGCGTCCTCGGCGCTGTGTCGAGGCCGGTTCCAGTCGAAGCAGATCTGAGCGGGCACGTCACCGAAGGTGCGCTCGCAGAACGGACCCCACCCGTAGGCCGGATTGGTCAGGTAGCCGCAGAAGGCCGCCACCGCGTTGGAGTCCGCGCGCAGCGTGGTCAGGCTGCATGATCGGCGTTGGGACGGGAGTAGTCGCATCAGAGGCAACCCCCGTTCGGTTAATCGCCGATAACCCACACTATGTCAAGTTGTCCGGGTGTGAATCGCTTCCGGTGCGCTACTTGCATCACACACCACCCACCCTGATCGCATGGCGCTGTCCTGACCGGTGCTTGCGGACTACTACTGGGCTGTGACCAGCGTGGATGCCTGCGGTCTGTGCTGACGCAGCGGGCCGCGAGGCCGGCGATAAGTATTTCGCATGGGTCGCCAACGGCCCGCTGTATGTCTTGTACAGACAGTTTGTCAGCGAGTCGGTCGGGGAGGGTGGCGGGATCGTGTCCGCGACTACCACCATTGGAAGGGAACCGCAACATGAAGCGATTGTCCTTGTGTCTCGGGTTGGCGCTCGTCATGTCACTTTTCACCGTAGCGCCGGCTTCTGCACAGTCCCGAGAGCGATCAGATGCGCTTCGAGGCGGGTTTGCCGTGCAGGACGGGCGTGCGCACAGCTCGCAGTTCGGAACGCCCAGTGGGAAGCCGACCTTCTTCGCGACCACTCCGTTGGAGTACGACTTCGAGGAAGGCGACAGTTTCAGCTACTCATCCGCTGCGTGCGAGTTCCGCCTGCCGTTCAACGACACCAGCCTCATTTTCAGGGGGCCCGGTTACCCCGATATCGAGTCCCCCGCGCCGGCCCTGTACTTCCTTGAGGGCACCGTCACCGAGACGACGGGTTCCGGTGATCGCGGGACCGTCGATGGATCCCTCACGATCATCCTCTGTGAGGAGGGTAGGGCTGAGGACGCGGCGGTCGATCCGGCAACTAATCCGAAAGAGGGGGACAGGATCGTCGTCGAGTATCAGGCGAAGTTCACCATGCAGTCCCTGAACTCTTTGCCGCTCCGGGGCACCTTCGAGATCACCGGGGGCACCGGGAGATTCGCTGACATCAGCGGTCAAGGCTCGTTCAAGGGCGAGCTGACCTGCCTGCCGGGGACCTTGGACAACGACACGGTGCCGGAGGGCGTGGACAACTGTGCCGAGCTCGGAGTGTTCTCCGATGCCGCCTTCGACCTGCGGGGCAGTTTTGAGGACCCCACAGTCCCGACCTCGTAGAACGCGCTCTTCAGCGTGCGACCTGCCGTGCAGGCCGCACGCTGGAGGGGCGCCCAGCGGACGCGCTTGTCGACTCGACCGCCTCCCGGTCCGACAGCCCCTCCATGCGCTGCAACACCATCACCACCGACACGATCATCGGCGGCACCGACCGGTGACCGACATCGGTGAACATCTCATCGGGAAACAGCGTGAAGCACTATCACCGTCTGGCACGCTGGGCACACTCACGAATAGGTAGGTACGGGCACAGACTGGCACAGCGGGTGGTCTGGGCACTGTGTTTCCCGAAGGCTCCCGAAGGCTCCTGTGGAGGACTAGCTGTTGTCCACGCATGTGACCGCGAGCCTTGACAACACTCCCCGCGCGATCAGCTCGACGGTCGCCACGACCGCAACGGCCTGCACCGCCACCACGCCGACGAGGATCAACACCTGCACCGCACCGGCCTCGAGCGGCGTCGCGCCACCCAGCAGGGTACCCACGAAAGCGCCTGGCAGCGCGACGAGTCCGACAGTGCGCGTCTGGTCCAGCGCCGGGACGAGCGCCTCGGACGCAGCGGGCCGGCACACCATCAGCGCCGCATCCCGGTCGGACAAGCCGAGCGCCTGCGCTGCCTCGACCTCGCCGGCCCGAATCCGCAGCTCGGTCAGCGCCCGACGCCCGGCCATCACCGTAGCCGTCATGGCGCCGCCGATCAGGATTCCGGCGATGGGCACGACGGCCACCCCTTTCGCCGGCACGACTCCCAGCGCCAGGAGACCCGCGACCATGGGCAGCGTGCCCGCGCCGATCGGGATCGCGCAGTACAACCCGCAACGCGAGCGCACCAGTCGCCGTCCGGCGGTGACGGTCGCGACGGCGTACATCGCGACGACGAAGGCGAGGCTGGCCGCGAGGGAGCTGACGATCGCGGTCAGCAGCAGGGCGACCAGCGCGAGCTGCACACCGGCACGAAGCGCGGCGGTCAGGACGTTGCGCCCGTGTCCCAGCCCGCCCAAGACGGCGACCGCAGAGCCGAGCAGGACGAGGCCGACCAGCGCGACCGCCAGCGGCGGACCGATCTCGACGAGCGTGGTCACGGGGCTACTCGATCACGCCGGCGTCGATAGGCTCCGCGGGTGTTGACCGCGACCGGACGCCGCGTGCGCTCAGCCGTCACCGTGACGATCGTGGTGCTCACGCTGCTCGGCACCTTCGTGGGTGACGACGACGACTTCCCGTTCGGTCCGTTCAAGATGTACGCCGGGCGCGACGACCCGAATGGCCTCGTCCCGGACACCCGCGTCGAGGCCGTCGACAGCAGCGGCCGGCTACGGGTCGTCGACGAATCTTCGACCGGACTGCGACGGGCCGAGATCGAAGGGCAGGCAGAGCGCTTCCGAGCGCAGCCCGAGCTGCTCGCGGCGCTGGCAACCGCCCACGCGCGCCTGCGCCCGGACGAGCCGCGCTTCGTCGAGATCCGCGTGGTCGAGAGTCTGTTCCGACTGCAGGACAGCCGGCCGACCGGTGAACAACGCGAGCAGGTGCTCGCCCGGTGGCAGGCGCCGTGACCACGCTGACGACGGACCGGCCGGCGCGTCCCGGGTTGCGCTGGCCGTACTCCCCCGCTCCCCTGGGCCGCATCGCCGTCCTGCGCGTGGTCGTCTACCTGTTCGTCCCGGTCGACGTGCTCCTGACGACGGCGTGGGTAGCCGGGCACGCTGCCGTGCCCGGTGAGCTGTACGTCCCGCTGCGCATCGGCCGGCTGCTGCCGTTGCCCACACCCGGGCCCTGGGTCGAGGTCCTGCAGGTGGTGCTGGTGCTCGCGGCCCTCGTGGCCGCGCTCGCCGCCGTGCGCGACCGGCACCCCCGGCTCACCGGCTGGCTCGTCGCGGTGCTCTATCTCGAGTGGATGGTCGTCGCGATGAGCTACGGCAAGGTCGACCATGACCGGTTCGCTTTCCTGGTGGCGCTTTTCGTGCTTCCCAGCGTGGGTCGCGCCTCGTTGCGTTCGCGCGACCGGACCGAAGCGGCGGGCTGGGCACTGTCGATGATCGCCTTGGCCGTGGTCGCGACCTACACGCTGGCAGCGGTCGCCAAGATCCGGTTCGGCGGCTGGGGCTGGGTCGACGGCGCCACCCTGACCCGCGCCGTCGTCCGGCGCAACACGCCGTTGTCCGAGCCGCTGCTCGAGGTGCCGGTCGTGCTGCGCGGCGCGGCGTACGCGCTGATGCTGCTCGAACTGTTCGTCGCTCCGCTGCTGCTGGTGGCCTGGCGGGACCCGCGGGTGACGTGGGGGCTGGCCGGGCTGTTCCTCGGCTTCCATCTCATGACCTTCTCGATGGTCACGATCATCTTCCTGCCGCACTGCGTCGCGTTGCTGGCGTTCCTGCCGCTGGAGAAGCTAGCTGTGGCCCGGTGGGCGGGACGACGGCGCAAGGCCGCCGGCGGTGCGAGAGGTGCCCTGAACGCAAACACGGGACATCCGGCAGGTGAACGGCACGCTTGCTAGCGTGACCCGGTGCTGACCCGCCCGCTGGCGGCCTTCGACATCGATGGTGTCCTCGCTGATGTCCGACACCGGTTGCGCCACGTCGAACGCCGACCCAAGAACTGGGAGGCCTTCTTCGCCGCGGCTCCGGACGATCCGCCGCTGGCGCCGGGCGTGGCCCTCGTGCTCGAAAGTGCCAAGAACTGCGAGGTCGTGTACGTCACGGGGCGGCCGGAGCGGTGCCGGGCAGACACGCTGGCCTGGTTCGAGAAGCACGGCCTACCGGCGGGCCGGTTGTCCATGCGAGGTGGACGGGACCGGCGACCGGCACGGATCGCCAAGCCCGAACTGCTGCAGCGCCTCGCAGCCGGCCGGGTCGTGGCCGTCGTCGTGGACGACGACCCGGCGGTCTGCGCGGCGTACGGGCAGGCCGGCTTCCCGGTTCTCCGGGCCGAGTGGATGGGCAGCGAGCCGGCACTGCGGCAGGCGCAGGAGGACGAGGGTCGGACGTGACGTGGGGCGGGGCTGCGGTCAGCCGGGAGCCGCCAGCGCCGCCAGCACCGGCCGGGCCTTGGCGTGCACCTCCTCCACCTCCTGCTGCGGGTCGCTGCTCCAGGTGATGCCACCGCCCGCCCACAGGTGCACGCGGTCCTCGTCGGCCCCGATCGTCCGGATCGTCAGACCCAGGTCCATCCCGCCTGGCCACAGCAGACCGAGCGCCCCCATCGACGGTCCCCGCCCGACCGGCTCCAACCCGGCGAGCAGCTCGCAGGCGGTCGCCTTGGGTGCCCCGGTGACCGAGCCTCCGGGCAGCAGCGCTCGGAGCACGTCAAGGGTGGTCGCCCCGGGCGCCAGGCGGGCGGCAACGGTGGACCTGGCCTGCCACAGCCCGGACCAGTCGATGAGCTCGTAGAGCCGCTCCACCTCGACCGTGCCGACCGCAGCAACCCGCGAGAGGTCGTTGCGCTCGAGGTCGACGATCATCACATGCTCGGCTCGGTCCTTGGCGTTGCCGAGCAGGGCCGCCCGCGACCCCGACCCGACCGGCAGCGTCCCCTTGATCGGCTGGGTGGTGAGGCGGTCCCCCGCCAGCCGCACCAGCTGCTCGGGTGAGCCGCAACCGACCGCCCAGCCGTCCCCGGCGAGCACCCCGCCGTAGAGCGCCCCCGGCAGCCGGGCGACGGCCGCCGCAAGCTGCAGCGGATCGCCGCGGTGCGGTGCGCTCCGGTGTCCGACGACGTTGGCCTGGTAGAGATCGCCGCGCGCGATGGCCTGCCGGACCATCTCCACCGCGGCGGCGTGCTCGGCGTCGGTCCACGACGTAGCCCACTCCCGCACGCCCGCGCTGCCCGGCCCGGTCGGGGCGGGGCCGGGATCGGCCGACACGGGACGCAGCGCCACCGCCACCAACTCCGGCACGGCGGGCACCGGCGACCCCCGGCCGGTCGGCACGCCGCCGATTCGCGCCGCGCCCACCGCCCCGGCCAGCAGAGCGACCGCTGTCCCGCCCCGCTGACCAGCCGGCTCACCGGACAGCCCATGGGACCCGAGAAACGCAGAAAGCCCCTCCACCGGATCCGCCGGATCGCCGCTTCGCCACTCCCAGCGCTCGAGCTCCCGCAGCGGTCCGCGCCAGCGCGGCGGTGTCCCCGGCATGACCATGGTCCTAACGGGTGGCAAAAAGATGGTCCACCTGTCCACAGGTCAGCGATTCAGCACCCACGCGAGGCGTCCGACGATGAGAGGGTTACCGTTGTTACACCACACTCCTTGGATCTGGAGCACGACGATGTGCCTCGACACTCCCCCACTCTGCCAGCACTCCCCTGTCTGCCCGATCGCGACCGCGCCCGATCACGATGCGGCCCGCGTGGTGGCCCGGCGCTTCGAGCAGGGCTGGAGCTTGCTGTGCAACGGCGTCGTGCTGTTCGAGGACACCGGTGAGATCCTCCCCGACGGCCGGATCATCGCCCCGCACCGCCCGTCCTGCCGGCTGGCCGGCGCCGCCTGAGCTCGGCACGACTACCGAGGCCGCGCGGCCGGCAGGTCTACCCGAGCACCTTGCCGACCCGTAGGCCGCTCCGCTGAGCCGTCAGCTCTCGTACGCCTCGACCGGCGGGCAGGAGCAGACCAGGTTGCGGTCGCCGTAGGCCCCGTCGATGCGGCGGACCGGCGGCCAGTACTTCGCGCCGCGAGACACCCCCGCAGGGAACACCGCCACCTCCCGGAGGTAGGGCCGGTCCCACGCCCCGGCGACACACGAGGCGGTGTGCGGAGCGTTGCGCAGCGGGTTGTCCCCGGCCGGCCACGTCCCGGCCGCGACCTCGTCGATCTCCTTGCGGATCTCGATCATCGCGGCGCAGAACCGGTCCAGCTCGGCCAGGTCCTCGCTCTCGGTCGGCTCGATCATCAGCGTGCCCGCGACCGGGAAGCTCATCGTCGGTGCGTGGAAGCCGTAGTCGATGAGCCGCTTGGCCACGTCCTCGACACTGACCCCCGTCGACTTGGTGATCTGGCGCAGGTCGACGATGCACTCGTGCGCCACCAGGCCGCCCCGGCCGGTGTAGAGCACCGGGAAGTACGGCTGCAGCCGCTGCGCGAGGTAGTTGGCCGACAGCACCGCGACCTGCGTGGCCTGGGTAAGCCCCTCCGCGCCCATCAGCGCCACGTAGGCCCAGCTGATCGGCAGGATGCCGGCACTGCCGTACGGTGCCCCGCTCACCGGCCCCGGCCCGGTCGCCGGTCCGGCCGCCTCGTCGAAGGGGTGGTTCGGCAGGTAGGGCGCCAGGTGTGAGCGCACCGCCACCGGGCCGACCCCCGGCCCTCCCCCGCCGTGCGGGATGCAGAAGGTCTTGTGCAGGTTCAGATGGCTCACGTCCGCCCCGAACGCGCCTGGCCGGGCCAGCCCGACCAGCGCGTTGAGGTTCGCGCCGTCGACGTAGACCTGGCCCCCCGCCTCGTGCACCGACGCGCAGACGTCGGAGATGGTGTCCTCGAAGACGCCGTGCGTGCTCGGGTAGGTCACCATCAGCGCCGCCAGCCGCTCCCCGTGTTCAGCGACCTTGGCGTGCAGGTCCTCGACGTCGACGTCGCCGCTCGCGGCGGTCGCGACGACCACCACCCGCATGCCGGCCATCACCGCGCTCGCCGCGTTGGTCCCGTGGGCACTCGCGGGGATCAAGCAGACGTTCCGCTCGGCGTCACCGTTCGCCCGGTGGTAGGCGCGGATCGCGAGCAGCCCGGCAAACTCGCCCTGCGAGCCGGCGTTGGGCTGCAGGCTCACCGCGTCGTAGCCGGTGATCTCACACAGCCAGCGCTCGAGGTCGTCGATCATCCGGCGGTAGCCGCGGGCATTGGCCGCCGGCGTGAACGGGTGCAGGCCGCCGAACTCCGGCCAGGTGATCGGCTCCATCTCGGTAGTGCCGTTGAGCTTCATCGTGCACGAGCCGAGCGGGATCATCGTACGGTCCAGCGCCAGGTCCTTGTCCGACAGCCGGCGCAGGTAGCGCAGCAGCGCGGTCTCGCTGCGGTGCGCCCGAAAGACCGGGGCGGTGAGGTAGGTCGACTCACGGGCGACGGAGGCCGGCAGGCTGTCGGCGACCTCGGCGTCGAGGGCGTCCCAGTCCTGCGGATCGGCGCCGAAGGCCGCGACCACGGCGTCGAGGTGGGCCCGGGTGGTGGTCTCGTCGGTGCTGATGCCGAGGGTGTCGCCGTCGACCGGGCGCAGGTCTATCCCCCGGTCCGCCGCCGCGGCGAGCACCTCACCGGCCCGGCCCGGGACGCTGACCGTCACCGTGTCGAAGCGGGCCGCCGCGTCGGCGCCAAGGGCGGCTGCGAGCAGGTCGGCGAAGCGGTGCGTGCGCAGGGCGATGTCGCGCAGCCCGTCCGGGCCGTGGAAGACGGCGTACATCCCAGCCATCACGGCCAGCAGCACCTGGGCGGTGCAGATGTTGCTCGTCGCCTTCTCCCGGCGGATGTGCTGCTCGCGGGTCTGCAGAGCCAGGCGGTACGCCGGCGCGCCGTCCGCGTCGACGCTGACCCCGACGAGGCGGCCCGGCATCGTGCGCTCGAGCCCCTTGCGGACCGCCAGGTAGCCGGCGTGCGGACCGCCGTAGCCCAGCGGGACCCCGAAACGCTGGCTGGTGCCGACGGCGATGTCAGCACCCAGCTCGCCCGGGCTGGTCAGCAGGGTGAGCGCCAGCAGGTCGGCGGCGACGGCGACCAGCGCCCCCCGCTCGTGGGCCTGCTCGATGAGCGGGCGCAGGTTCCGCACCGCGCCACTCGCCCCCGGATAGGCCAGCAGCAACCCGAAGGCCTCGCCCTCGGGCAGCGGCTCGGCGGTGTCGATGACGCGCACGACCAGGCCGAGCGGCTCGGCGCGGGTGCGTACGACTGCGAGAGTCTGCGGCAGGCAGTCGGCGTCGACGAGGAAGGCGGCGTCCGCCGGTGCCTTGCCGGCCCGCCGGGCGAGCGTCATCGCCTCGGCCGCGGCGGTGGCCTCGTCGAGCAGCGACGCCCCGGCGATCGGCAGCCCGGTGAGGTCGGTGACGACGGTCTGGAAGTTGAGCAGCGCCTCCAGCCGGCCCTGGCTGATCTCGGGCTGGTACGGCGTGTACGCGGTGTACCAGGCGGGGTTCTCCAGCACGTTGCGCAGCACCACGGGCGGCGTGTGGGTGCCGGAGTAGCCCAGCCCGATCATCGGGACGGTGACCCGGTTCGAAGCGGCGAGCTCGCGGAGTTCGGCCAGCACGGAGGCCTCCGACCGGCCGCGCGGCAGGTCCAGCGCCGCGGTCGCGGCGATGACCTCCGGGACGGCGGCGGCGGTCAGGTCCTCCAGGCTGGCGTGGCCGAGGACGGCGAGCATCTTCGCCTGCTCTTCCTCGCTCGGGCCGATGTGACGGCTGGCGAACGGGGCGGCTTGCTCGAGCTCGGTAAGGCGGCGACGGGAGGTGTCGGAGACGGCGCTCATGAAGGCTGAAAGGCTATCAGCGGCCCGACGCTCGTGGCTCAGGCAGGGGTACGGCGGCGGCGGCGACCGGCCAGTTCGTCCGCCTCGCTTGCCTCGTGGCCGGTGGCACTGACCGCGGTGGCGCGCTCGCCCGGCAGGGCGGCGAGGGTGCCTTCGACCTCCCGCACATGGCGGCCGACGGCGATGCCGAACACCGCCTGGTCGCCCTGCAGCAGATCGAGTATCTCGTCGGTGGAGGTGCACTCGTAGACCGTGGTGCCGTCGCTCATCAGCGTGATCTCGGCCAGGTCGGCCACCCCCCGGTCGCGAAGGGTGCCGATGGCGGTACGGATGTTGTGCAGCGAGATCCCGACGTCGAGCAGCTTCTTGACGACCTTCAGGACCAGGATGTCGCGGAAGGAGTAGAGCCGCTGGGTGCCGGACCCGGAGGCCTCGCGGACCGTGGGCTCGACCAGGCCGGTCCGGGCCCAGTAGTCGAGCTGGCGGTAGGTGATCCCAGCGACGTTGCAGGCTGTCGGTCCGCGGTAGCCGATGTCCTGTGCACCGGCTCCTGGCCGTTCCTGCTCGGGCAGGTCGTCGAACAACGTGCCCTGCAGGCCGAGCGGCGCCCGGACCTCCGACGCCGACGACGCCGCTACCGGGTGGCTTGCTGACTCGTCCGCCACGTCTGGCTCCAGTTCTCCGGGGACCCTGAGTGCGATCGGCTGCCGTGTGCGGTCCGAGCGATGACGCTAGGGAGTCGGTGGAGTCCGGTCAACGATGCGATCCGGCGCGTCACAGACCTCGACCTGCACTCGAGGTCTAGGAGTCGCGCTCGAAGTCCTCGGGTGTGATCGTGTCGAGGAACTCCCGGAACTTCTCGACCTCGTCCTCCTGCTCGTCCGGGATGGCGATCCCGGCCTCGT
>JAHWJP010000231.1 GCA_019348355.1 Actinomycetota bacterium | reverse complement strand
TCTGCACGAAGTGCAGGCCGTCGAAGGCGAGCAGCAGCCCGGCGAGGCACGCGAGCACGGTCGAGCCGGTCATGCGCCGCGTCACCCGGACGAGCACGAGGACCATCAGGGTGCCTGCCACAGCGGCGGCGAACCGCCAGCCGAACTCGTTCACTCCGAAGATCCGCATGCCCAGTGCGATCGCCCACTTGCCGAGCGGCGGATGGACGATGAAGCCCGACTCGCCGGTCGGGGTGCACGCCATGGCCACGCCCGAGTCGTCCGGGCTGTTCTCGGTCGCGACCTCGACGCCGAACCGCAGCAGGTTCTGGGCGTCGCAGGCGTAGTAGACCTCGTCGAAGATCCGGCCGGCCGGGATGTCGAGGCGGACCAGGTGCAGCACGCCGGCGAGCAGGGCGACCAGCAGCGTCGGCAGCCAGCCGCCCCGGCCGTCGGTCGGCGGCAGGATGCGGGTCCGCCACGGCGCAGTGGAGGCCGGCCCGGTGGCGGGTACGGCGGCCGGGCTCGCCGGCGCGGCGTCGAGCATCGCGGTCATGCGGCCAGCGTAAGAGGGCCGCCCCAGCCCCACCTGATCAACGCCGCACTTCCGACGCTTTCCTCAGGCCGAACCGCACGATAGCGGCGTTGATCATTGGATGGGGGCGGCGGGGGCGGCGGGGGGCGGTGGCGGGGGTGGCGGCGGTGGCGGTGGCCGGGAAGTGCGGGCGGGGGTCGGCGACACTGGGCGCATGCCTCTCGTGCTCGCCGGTGCCCCGATCGGGCGGCCGGCTGACGCGAGCCCGCGCCTGGCCGCGGCCCTGGCCGGCGCCGACGTCATCGCCGCCGAGGACACCCGCCGGCTGCACCGCCTCTGCGCCGACCTCGGCGTGGTCCCGGCCGGCCGGATGGTGAGCTACTTCGAGGGCAACGAGGCCAAGCGGACCCCGGAGCTGCTCGACGCTCTGCGGGCCGGGCGCAGCGTCGTGCTCGTCACCGACGCGGGGATGCCGACCGTGTCCGACCCCGGCTACCGCCTGGTCGCCGCCGCCGCCGCCGAGGACCTGCCGGTCACCTGCGTGCCGGGCCCGTCCGCCGTCACCGCGGCGCTGGCAGTGTCGGGGCTCGCGACCGACCGCTTCTGCTTCGAGGGGTTCCTGCCCCGCAAGGGCGGCGAGCGGCGGGCCCGCCTGACCGGGCTGGTCACCGAGCGGCGCACCTGCGTGCTGTTCGAGGCGCCGCACCGGCTCGCCGGCGCGCTCGCCGACATGGTCGAGGTGCTCGGTCCCGATCGCCGGGCGGTCGTGTGCCGGGAGCTCACCAAGACGTACGAGGAAGTGGTGCGCGGCACCCTCGCCGAGCTCGCGACCTGGGCCGCGGACGGCGTGCGTGGGGAGGTGACGCTCGTGCTGGAGGGAGCGCCGGAGCGGGCCGCTGCGCACACCCCCGCCGAGCTCGTGCGGCTCGTCGCCGTCGGCGAGCAGGCGGGGCTGACCCGCAAGGAGTCGCTCGCGGCGGTGGCGGTCGAGACGGGGTTGCCGAAGCGCGATGTCTATGACGCGGTGGTCGCTGCGAAGGCGAGCGCAAGGTGATCGCTGCGAAGGCGAGCGCAAGGTGATCGCTGCGAAGGCTCACTAGGCTCGGACGCATGTCCCGCAACATCCTGACCGCGGTCGCCTGGCCCTACGCCAACGGCCCCCGCCACATCGGCCACGTCGCCGGGTTCGGGGTCCCGTCCGACGTGTTCAGCCGCTACCAGCGGATGGCCGGCAATCGCGTGCTGATGGTCAGCGGCACCGACGAGCACGGCACGCCGATCCAGGTGCAGGCCGACCGCGAGGGCGTGAGTGCCCGCGAGCTCGCCGACCGCTACAACCGGGTGATCGCCGAGGACCTGCAGGGGCTTCACCTGTCGTACGACCTGTTCACCCGCACCACGACCCGCAACCACTACGCCGTCGTCCAGAACATCTTCCGCGCGTTGCATGACAATGGCTACGTCGTGGAAAGACCTCAGTTGTCGGCGATCTCGCCATCGACCGGGCGCGGCCTGCCCGACCGCTACGTCGAGGGCACGTGTCCGATCTGCGGCTACGAGGCAGCGCGGGGCGACCAGTGCGATTCCTGCGGCAACCAGCTCGACCCGCAGGACCTGATCTCCCCGCGCTCGAAGGTCGACGGCGAGACGCCGGTGTTCGTCGAGAGCGCGCAGTTCTTCCTGGAGCTTCCGGCGTTCGCCGAGGCGCTCGGCAGCTGGCTGCAGACCCGCACCGACTGGCGGCCGAACGTGCTCAAGTTCAGCCAGAACCTGCTGGAGGACCTGCGGCCCCGGGCGATCACCCGCGACCTCGACTGGGGCGTGCCGATTCCGCTGCCCGGCTGGTCCGAGCGCGGTGACAAGCGGCTCTACGTGTGGTTCGACGCGGTCATCGGCTACCTGTCGGCGTCGGTCGAGTGGGCCCGGCGGACCGGCGACCCCGACGCCTGGCGGCCGTTCTGGCAGGGGCCCAATGACACGTCTGGGCCCAGCTCGTACTACTTCATGGGCAAGGACAACGTCGTCTTCCACTCGGTGATCTGGCCGGCGTTGCTGCTCGGTGCGAGCGGCAGACCCGCCGGCACCCCGGGCACCTACGGCGAGCTGCGGCTGCCCAGCGAGGTGGTGAGCAGCGAGTTCCTCACCATGGAGGGACGCAAGTTC
>JAHWJP010000105.1:5615-8858 GCA_019348355.1 Actinomycetota bacterium | reverse complement strand
GACCGGCCGGCCGGTCGCGGTCGACAACAAGACCAGCCCGGTCGCGGGCGACCCGCAGGCCGCCCGCGAGCAGGTCCTGGCCATGCTCCGCCCGCAGGTGATCACCGACCGCGTCGAGCCGCAGCACGACCCGTCCGCCCGGCTGGCCCGGTTGGTCGACCTGCGGGACGTGCGGTGCGCCGGCCCCGGTTGCGGCTCCACCCGCAACCACCGCGACCACCATCAGCCCTACCCGGAAGGACCGACCGCCGCCTGGAACCTGGGATTGCTCTCGCAGCGCTGCCACGCCGCCAAACACTCCGGCTGGACCCTGGTGCGGCACCCCGACGGCAGCATCACCTGGACCAGCCCGCTGGGCCGCACCTACGCCCGGCCCAGCCCCCACCGACCGCCCCCGCGTGTGGCCCGCGACGCCGAACCGCCACCGCTACGACAACCACCGACAGGCACCACCCCGCGGTGGGTGACCGCCGCCGAGCCGACACCACCCGTACCGCCTGAGGGTGAAGCCGAAGCCCGTCCGGAACCGCCTGCCGACCCGCCGTTCTGAGGTCGACAGTCAGCGTGACGACGTGTCCCAAAACAGGGTCACCCGGTCGGTGGGGAAGGGCAGCCCCGGCAGCAGAGCTGCGACCTCGGGCTCACGTTCCGGCGGCAGGCACAGCTGGCGGCACCAGAACGCTGCCTCGACCCCGGCGGCGCGGACGTCGTCACGTTCCGTCGGGGCGGACCGCTCGAGGTGCACCGGGAAGCCGGCTGCCTGCAGCGCCTCGGCCGCGAGGACCGCGGTCGGGCCGCTAGGCCGGTCGAGGTCCCAGAAGTGCCGCCAGAGCGGGGCTCGGGTCACCTGCGGATGCCGCTCGGTGATCTCGAGCACCACCCGGCGCGCGGCGTGGTCGTGCAGGGCCGTGGCAAAGCCCACGATGTCGGCTGCGTTGTAGAGCACGTGGTGGCAGACAACGACGTCCGCTGTCGGCACTTGCTCGGCGATCTCCGGCCATGAGCCGAGCACGGTACGGGCCGGGAGCCCGCGCTCGGCGGCCGTCCGCTCGAACAGCTCGAGCATGTCCGGCTGGCGGTCGGTGCCGAACACCGAGGTCGCCGGAGGCGCCAACGCGAAGGCAGCCGCGCCGCCGCCGCAGCCGACGTCGAGCACGGCTCCGCCGTCAGCGAGCACCTCGGTGGCTATCGAACTGGACCGAGACACCGTCCCCCCGGGTGGGGCAGCTGTGAACATCTCCGGCGAGAAGACGTGCGGCCGGCGGGGCGCGGCAGCAAGGATCTCGGCCGGCACCGCCCAGGCCGCCAGCTCCTCGGCCCAGCGCCGCGCCGCTTGCGATCCGGCTGCGGTCTGCCTCCCCGGGCTGTTGCTCATGGCCGCAGGCTAGGCCTTCCGGGGTCTACGGCGTTCCGCGTCCGTGTCGGCGCGTCGGCAGCACGAGCAGCGCGTCACCGACCGGGCGTTCGCCGGTCGCATCGGAGGGCCGCGAGATCAGGTTGCCCTGCAGGTCCATCGTGGTGGAGCCACCGCCGCCGAGGTTCATCGCGTCGACCAGCCCGAGCGATCGCGCTACATCAGCCGATTCCGGGACGCCGATCACGGTGGCCAGGCGGGGAAGCGGTCTGCGCATGCGCAGGGGCTCCTCGGGCTCGTCGACAGAACTGGATGTCGAACGCTGCTCCGCTCCGGTGACGGCACGGCAAAAGCCAGGTGACGTGCAGGCGACGTTCAGTGATCCACCACGTCATGGCCACGTGTGATGGGGTTGGCCTCCACACGAGGAGGCGTTGGTGAAGGTGCTCATGATCGCCCCGCCGGGCGCGGGCAAGGGGACGCAGGGCAGACTGATCGCCGGCCACTTCGGCGTCCCCCACATCGCCACCGGCGACCTGCTGCGGGACCACGTCACGCGGGAGACCGAGCTCGGCCTGGAGATCCGGCAGTTCCTCGACCGCGGTGAGCTCGTGCCTGACGAGGTGGTGCTGGAGATGGTCCGCGGCGCCTTCGAGCAGGCCCGCGGTGGCGGCTACGTCCTCGACGGGATCCCCCGCACGATGGAGCAGGCCCGAGCGCTCTACGACATCGCCGTGGAGCTGGACATGACCTCTCAGGTCGCGCTGCACCTGCAGGTGGCGGACGCTGAACTGGTCCGACGGCTGCTCACCCGCGCCGCCGAGCAGGACCGGTCCGACGACACCGAAGAGGTCATCCAGCGTCGGCTCGAGCTCTACTACGAGGTGACCCATCCGATCCTCGACTGGTACGGCGAGCGCGGCATCCTGGTGTCGGTGGACGCCATGCGCCCAGCGGATGCGGTGGGTCGGCAGATCCTGACGACGCTCACGGTGATGCAGCAGATGACCGACGCGGACCCGGATGTGACGCGGCGACCTATCGACCTCACCGGGCTCGGCGCCGCCTTCGGGGCGGAGGCGAGCGAGGACGTCCGGTGATCGGACGCTACTTCGCTCCGGTCAAGGGAAACACCGCCCGGCCCAGCTGCCGCCCGCGCGGACGGGCTGCAGCTGCGCTGCCTAGCGGCGACCGCTGAACTTGACGTCCACGGTCCCGCTGCCCTCGAAGCTGAACCCCGCGGGAAACTCGGGATCGCTCGGAGACTTCGCTGAAGTTGAAGCTGCAGGTCGCGTCCGACCTCTGCTTTCCGCTGCCCTTGGGCGAACCCGGCTCGTCGAAGGTCTCGACGACATTGCCGTCCGGGTCGCGTACCGTCCCGGTGAACGGGCCGAACGCGACGGGAATCAGAACCAGCCCGCTGTCCTGATCCTTCGCTGGGGTGAACTCGCCATTCCCAGGAACGACGACGACATCGTAGGTTTCCCCGTTGTTGCACACCAGCGTTACCGGGAACCCTTCTTTTGCAGCTGCCGATCCGGCCATCGGCAACGATGTCGCCACGAGCGCACCGATGCCTGCTGCCACGACGGCACACCGACGGAACACCTTCATGAAATACCTCCCCCGGGGCGCACCCCTCGCGTCCGCGCACGGCATCTGACCTGCCCGCTCACCCGGCGCGGCGTCAGCGGTTGCGCGGGTGGGGAACGGCGGCGAACCAGTCAGCACCCTGCAGATCCAGCGATGCGCCGTCGCGTGCATGCCGGTGCTGAGTCGGTCGTGCCGCCTGACTCGTCGGCCGCGCGTCGCGTCGTCGCTCCATCCGTACCAGGGTTGTGCGCGCGGAGCTCCTGCGGAAGGCTGACGATCATGGGGTTGCTCCGCGC
>JAHWJP010000105.1:0-5515 GCA_019348355.1 Actinomycetota bacterium | reverse complement strand
GGTTGTGCGCGCGGAGCTCCTGCGGAAGGCTGACGATCATGGGGTTGCTCCGCGCGCTACGCGGCCTCGACGAGGCGGTGTTGGGGCCGGGCCCCGGACCCCGCTTCCGCCAGGGCGCGATGCTGCCCTACGTCTGGGCCGGAGTGGTGTGCGGCGGGCTTCCGGCGCTGGTCGTCGTCCTGCTCGGCGGGTCGCTGCTCGTCGCGGCCCTACTGCTCCTGCTCGGCGTGCTGCCGGTCGCCATCGCGCTGCTGACCCGGCCCCCGCCCAAGCACTCCCGGCGCCGTTAGGCTTGGTACGCCACGTCGTTGCGGTCGGCGAGCGAGCGCAGGTCAGCCAGATCGGACTCCGCGATCTGGGCCAGCAGCGGGTCGTCGTCTGCCTCGGCGGCGCGCAGCAACTCCTGGGCCGCCGCCAGCCGGAGCCGGAGCTCCCGGGCGAACGCGCCTTCGGCCGCGGTCCGTGCCAGATCTGTCTCGCCCATGTCGAGTTCCTCGCTTCCCGGGGGTCGCCATCGTGCACCAGTCGGTACACCTGGGCACGTGACAAGTGTGTGACGCGTCCTGCGCAGGACTGTCGGGGGGCGGACCTACGGTGGCCGCATGCGACTGTTGCACACCTCCGACTGGCACCTGGGGCGCTCCCTGCACCGCTGCGACCTGCGCGCGGCGCAGGCGGACTTCCTGGACTCCCTGGTGCAGGTGGTGCGGTCCGAGCGAGTGGACGCGGTGCTGGTGTCGGGCGACGTCTACGACCGCGCCGTGCCGCCCGTCGACGCGGTGGAACTGTGCGAGTCGGCGCTGGTGCGGCTGCGCGAGGCCGGCGCGCGGGTCGTGCTGATCAGCGGCAACCACGACTCCGCCCGACGCCTCGGCTTCGGCAGCCGGCTCGTGGACGCTGCGGGGGTTCACCTGCGCACCCGGGTGGCCGACTGCGCCGACCCGGTGCTACTTGCCGACGCCCACGGCGAGGTCGCCGTCTACGGGGTGCCCTACCTGGAGCCGGAGGCGGTGCGCGGCGAGCTGCCCGCCGACCCCGCCGACCCGACCGCAGCGCCTCCGCGCGGCCACCCGGGGGTGCTCGGTCGCGGGTTGTCCTGCGTCCGATCCGATCTCGTCACCCGTTCCACCGGGCGTTCGGTGGTGCTCGCGCATGCCTGGGTTTCCGGCGGGGCGGCCAGCGAGAGCGAGCGTGATGTCACCGTCGGCGGCGTCGCGCAGGTCCCGGCGGCGCTGTTCGACGGCTTCACCTACACCGCGCTCGGCCATCTGCACGGACCGCAGGTGCTGGCGGACGGCCTTCGCTACAGCGGCTCACCGCTGGCCTACTCCTTCTCCGAGGCCGCGCACGTCAAAGGCTCCTGGCTGGTCGAGCTCGACGCCGCGGGCCTGGCCCACGTCGAGCACGTGCCGGCGCCCGTCCCGCGCCGGCTGTCCAGCGTGCGTGGCAGCCTCGACGAGCTGCTGACATCCGCCGCCTTCGAGGACCGGCGTGCTGACTGGCTGACGGTCGTCTACACCGACCCCGCCAGGCCCGACAACGCGATGGAGCGCCTGTCGGCGCGCTTCCCGCACATCCTCGTCCTGCGCCACGAACCGGTCGGGGCTGCCACCGACGGCCTTTCGTACGGCGCTCGCATCACCGGTCGCAGCGACCTCGAGATCGGCGGCGCATTCGTGCAACACGTCCGGCGAACTGTGCTCGAGCCGGCCGAGCGGGTCCTGCTCGAGCAGGCCCTCGAGGCGGGCCGGCTCGCGGCGGCGGGCGCCTGATGCGGCCACATCGGTTGCGCTGCAGCGCCTTCGGGCCGTTCGCGGACACCGTCGAGGTGGACCTCGACCTGCTCGGCGCCAGCGGTCTGTTCCTGCTCCACGGTGAGACCGGAGCGGGTAAGACCACGCTGCTCGACGCGATGGGCTTCGCCCTCTACGGCGCGGTGCCGGGCGAGCGCGGCAAGGCGGGCCGGCTGCGTTCGGACCATGCGACACCGCAGATCCGCACCGAGGTCTGCCTCGAGGCCACCGTCAGCGGGCGGCGGATCCGGCTGACCCGCTCGCCCCAGCAGGAGCGGGTCAAGCTGCGGGGCACCGGCCTGGTGACCGAGCCGGCGAAGGTGCTGCTCGAGGAGCAGGTCGCGTCCGGCTGGCGCACCGTCTCCACCCGGGTGGGTGAGGCCGACGCCGAGGTCCGCGATCTGGTCGGGATGTCGGCCGAGCAGTTCTTCCAGGTCGTGCTGCTGCCGCAGGGGGAGTTCGCCCGCTTCCTGCGGGCCGGGTCCAAGGAGCGCGGCGAGCTGCTCGACAAGCTGTTCGGGGCGGCCCGGTTCCGCTTCGTCGAGGACTGGCTCGCGGGGCGGCGCCTGGCGACCTTGCGGGAGGTGGAGGCCGCGCGCGAGCAGGTGGCCCTGGCAGCCGCCCGCGTGACGCAGGCCGCCGGGGTGGCCGAGTCGGAGGTGATCGAGCCCGACTGGGCGCCGGCCCTGCTCGACGAGGCGCGCTGCCGACTCGCAGACGCTCAGCAGCGCGTCGAGCGACGGGTGCGGGCTCGGGACGGCGCCCGTCGGCTTGCCGACACGGCGCTTGTGTTGGCGACCGCTCAGGCCCGCCGGGCGGCGTTGCTGCGTGCCGCGCAGGTGCTGGCGCAACAGGCGCCGAAGGTCGCCGAGCTGCGTACCGAGTGTGCTGCGGCGTCGCGCGCCTCGCAGGTCGCCGCGGTCCTCGAGCAGCTCGACCGTCGACGTCAGGCTGTCGGGGACGCCGTCGGAGCCCGGATCGGCGCTCGGGACCGGCTCCCGGCGGTCGGCCTCGACCAAGAGCTCGCCGAGCCCGAGCTGCGGGTCGCCAGTGAGCAGGCCCGCCGCCGCATCGGTCGGCTCGAGGCTCTGCGGGCGGTCGCGACCGCGCTCGCTGACGACGAATGCGCCGAGGCAGCGGCTCGCGCCGACCTGGCGGACGGCGCCAGCCGGGCAGCCCAGCTGGAGGAGCTGCTGGCCGCGCTGCCGAGCCGGCGCCGGCAGCTGGCCGATCGGGTGGCGGCGGGGCGGGCCGCCGCCGTACGACGCCCTTCGGCGCTCACCGAGCAGATCGGACTGCGCGAAGCGCTTGCGGACGAGCAGACGCTGACCGAGCTCGGGGCCGCGATGCGTCAGCTGCGTGAGGAGCTCCTGCTGGCTCGCGAGTCAGCGGTGGCGCTGCGTGACAAGGCCGCGGACGTGCGCGAGGCCCGGCTCGACGACGTGCGGTTCGAGCTCGCCTCGATGCTGGTGGATGGCGACCCGTGTGCGGTGTGCGGTGCGACCTTCCACCCGGAGCCGAGCCAGGTGCGCGGTGAGCGGGTGACCCGCGACGACGAGGACACCGCCCGGCTGGCCTACGAGGACGCCCGCCGCGCCGTGGGGGACCTCGACATCCGGCTGACGGCGGCGCAGGTGGACCGTGAAAGGCTGCGCACCCGGCTGGCCGGGCGATCGGGTGCCGAGCTGCGTCAGTCGCTCGACGCAGTGTCCGCCGAGCTCGAAGCACTGAGCCCGTTGGTGGTCGAGCTGCCCGCGGACGAGAGGGCCCTGTCCCAGCTCGAGCTGGACCAGTCCGCGCTGGAACAGCAGCGGTCGGCTCTCGAGGTGGCCGTGTCGGAGGCCGATCGGCGAGCCGGTGAGGCTGCGGGGAGGGCGGCTCGCGCCCGTGCGCAGCTTTCCGAGCAGTTGCAGGGAGCCGGCGACCTCGAGGCGGCGCTCGCCTCGGCGGCCGCCGTCTGTGAGCACGCCGACCGTGTCCTTTCTGCCGAGGCGGATCTGCTGCACGCCGAGCACGAGCAGGCGGCGACGTTGCTCGATGCGCATCAGGCCGCGGCAGCCGCGGACTTCCCGGATGTCGCTGCAGCGGCGGCCGCAGATCGGCCAGCCCGGTGGCGGGCCGCGGGTGAGCAGGCTGTCCGTGACCACGACGACGCGCAGGCCGCCAACACCTCAGCGCTCGCGAGCCCCGAGCTGCAGGTCGCGCTCGCACCCGCCGCTGACGTGAGCGGCACGTCGGCGGCGGTGACGGCTGCAGACGCAGCGCTCGACGAGGCCACCGCCTGCGCCGCCACTGCCCGGTCCTGCGCCGCCGCGCTGGAGGAGCTCGTCCCGCGGCTCCAGGCGGCCCTCGCCGAGCTGGGACCGGCCCTCGCCGGCGCCCGGCAGGTCCGGGCCCTCGCCGACCTGTGCAGCGGCGCGGGCGCCAACCAGCTGAAGATGACGCTGTCGTCGTTCGTGCTCGCGGCGCGGCTCGAGCAGGTCGCCGCCGCCGCCAGCGTGCGGCTGCTGCGCATGACTGACGGCCGTTACACCCTGGTCCACACCGACGGCGCCGCGCGGGGAGGCGCTCGCTCGGGGCTGGGTCTGCTCGCCCGCGACGGCTGGACGGGCCAGGATCGGGAAACCAGCACGCTGTCCGGGGGAGAGACCTTCCTGGCCAGCCTCGCACTCGCCCTCGGCCTCACCGACGTCGTGATGGCCGAGTCGGGTGGGGCGCGCATCGAGGCGCTGTTCGTCGACGAGGGCTTCGGCACCCTGGACGAGGACACGCTCGAGCAGGTCATGGACGTGCTCGACGGGCTACGTGAGGGTGGCCGCGTCGTGGGCCTGGTCAGCCATGTCGCCGAACTGCGGGCCCGCGTCCCCGCGCAAGTGCACGTGCGAAAGACCCGCAGCGGCAGCGACGTCGTGCTGGTCGGCTGTTGAGCGCCGACCGACCTCGGTCAGGACGGCAGCTGCTCGCGCAGCTCACCGGTCCCGGGTGCGCTCTCCCGCAGCTTGTCGATCTGCTGCTGCAGCTGGTCCAACCGGCGCTCGTCGTTGACCAGCGCCGCAGCACCGGCAAGCACGGCTCCGCCGAGCAGGAGCCCCAGCACTGCGGTCACGAGACCACCGATCGCCACGCCCTTTCCGGTCACACCCGGTCGCTTGGCCATCTTCATGCCGACGATGCCGAGGATGATGCCGATCACCGCGAACACGACTGCCGCGGGCGACAGGATGGCGGTCAGGGCGCAGAACAGGGCCGCAAGGCCGAAGACGAGCGCGAAGGCGGCCGCGGCGCTGGTCTTGGCCGGCAGGACCCGGCGGCGATCCTCGTAGTCGTCGCCTGCCTCTTCCCGGTAGTCCGGGTGATCGGGCCCCACTATGCGGCCCGTCGAGTCGGCTCCGTCAGTTGTGCCGCTCGGTGCGCGGTCGTCGCGTCCGGTGCGGGTCGAGCTGGGCTTGTCCTGTCCGCCGTACGCACTCATGTCGGTCCTTTCCTCGGGTCACAGCAGAAAGCGTCGTCCGCATGCTGCCCGCTCCCAGCTGACTCACCCTTGCGAGCCCTGTCGGCGCATCAACAGCGATTCAGAGCCGTTGTGGGGCCTTCGGCTGAGCCGTCCAGCGCGACCGCCGGTTTACACACACCTGGTTGAGTCCCTTCAATCCGAACAGGGCAACCGGGCCACGGGCCATGCCCTTGGTCCGGCTGAACTCCTGCTGCCAGATGGCGTGCGC
>JAHWJP010000104.1 GCA_019348355.1 Actinomycetota bacterium | reverse complement strand
GACCGCTGCTGGCCGAAGGTGTCGTCACGGTGGGTGGCCGGCTCGAGACGCGGCGCGGACGCCGGCTACGCAAGGGCGACGTCGTGGCGGTCCGCGGCGAGCAGGTACGCCTGGTCTGAGAAGGGCCAGAGTCACACGCGTTGATCCCGACGATCGGCGTACGACCGCACCGCCCGGGAAGGGAGCCGTCATGGCACACCCGCGGGTCCTCGTCGTCGTCCTGGCCGGAGGAGCCGGCAGCCGGCTCGAACTGCTGACCCGCACCCGGGCCAAGCCCGCCCTGCCGTACGGCGGGCACTACCGACTCGTCGACGTCGCGCTCAGCAACTGCCTGCACTCCGGCTTCGCCGACGTGTGGGTGGTCGAGCAGAA
Source organism: Actinomycetota bacterium (assembly GCA_019348355.1). GTDB lineage: Bacteria > Actinomycetota > Actinomycetes > Mycobacteriales > SCTD01 > SCTD01. The sequence continues at coordinate 8,528 of JAHWJP010000104.1, read as the reverse complement.
CAACCCGGTGTCCCTGGCCAACCACCTCAACAGCGGACGGCCGTGGGACCTGGACCGCACCCGGGGCGGGCTGCTGGTGCTGCACCCTCGGCTCGAGGCCGCCCTCGGCTCGAGGCCGGATCGGACAAGCAGGGCTGGCACCAGGGCACCACCGACGCGCTCTGGCGGAACACCGGGCTGATCCGCGAGTTCGGCCCCGACGCGCTCGTCGTGCTCAGCGCCGACGCCATCTACGCACTGGACTACGAGCTGGGTCGTCCGCGGCCACCTGGCGTCGGACGCCTCCGTGACGATGGTGACCATCCGGGTCGACGCGTCCGACGCCTCCCGCTACGGCGTCGTCGAGGTCGAAGGCGGGCAGATCACCGACTACGCCTACAAGCCGGATGATCCCGCGAGCGACCTCGTGACCAACGAGGTCTTCGTCTTCACCCCCGGGCCGGTGCTCGACCTGCTCGACGAGCTCGGGAAGGCGCCGGGACTGTGCGCCGCTCGGTGCTGTCCCCCGGAGTCGTCGTCGAGCCGGGCGCCGAGGTGGTCGACAGCGTGCTGCTGCACGACGTCGTCGTCCGGTCCGGCGCGCGGGTGCAGCGCTGCGTGCTCGACGAGGGGGTCGAGATCGGGCCATCGCGGGTGGCGGGAGGTGAGGGCGAGCTGACCGTCGTCGGCAAGGGGAAGCAGGTGAGCGCCGACCTGCCGGCCGGGGGGCGCCAGCCGGTCGAGGACGACTGAGCCGCGCCTGGCAGCCCGGGCGTGTCGCACCGCAGTCAGGACACCGCAATCCCGTCGGCGGCGGCGAGCAGCGCGGCGAGGTCGAGCTTGCGCATCCCCAGCATCGCCTGCATCGCGCGCTGCGCGCGCTGCGGGTCCGGATCGGCGAACAGCTCCTCCATCCCGGCCGGGACGACCTGCCAGGACAGGCCGTACCTGTCCTTGAGCCAGCCGCACTGGCTCTCCCGGCCGCCGTCGAGGAGCCGGTCCCAGTAGTGGTCGAGCTCGTCCTGGGTTCTCGCAGGTGATCGAGAAGGAGACCGCCTCGGTGAACGGGAACTGCGGTCCCCCGTTGATGCCGACGAACCGCTGGCCGTCGAGCTCGAACTCGACCGTCATCCCCGAGCCGGCCGAGCCCGGCCCGATCTCGGTGTAGTGCGTGCGGCTCACGATCCGCGAGTTGTCGAAGACCGAGCAGTAGAAACTCCGCGGCCTGCTCGGCCTCGGTGTCGAACCACAGGTTCGGGATGATCTTGTGCTGCATGGCGGCTGTCCTCTCGTCCGATGGGGACTGGGTAGATCAGTGGCCGGGCCGGATCTCATCGCCGAGCTGCACGGCCAGCCGCGGTACCTGCTCCCCGGACCCCGGGCTGCCCCGCGGTGGGGAGCAAATCCCGCGGGCAACCGCGGTGGCTGCTCCCCGGCCCGCCTGGCCCACAGCCGGTGGGGAGCAAACGCCGCGGTCAGCCGTGGTGGCTGCTCCCCGCGGCGAGAAGGGCTGGCAAATGTGCTGGTCCGCCCGCCGCGGCCCTCTGCCGATGAGTTCTGGGCAGCCGGCCAGTCGTACGGTCGAGAGGGAGGTGACGCCATGGCAGGCGTACGGGTGCTGGTCGGGACGAAGAAGGGCGCGTTCCTGCTGACGAGCGACGAGGGCAGGCGCGAGTGGACGGTCGACGGGCCGCACTTCGGCGGCTGGGAGCTGTACCACCTGAAGGGCTCGCCGGCCGACCCGGACCGGATCTGGGCGAGCCAGTCCGGCGGCTGGTTCGGGCAGCTGATCCAGCGCTCCGACGACGGCGGCCGCAGCTGGAACCCGGTCGGCAAGGACTTCACCTACGAGGGGGTGCCCGGCACGCACCAGAGCTCCGACGGCACGCCGAAGCCCTGGAAGTTCACCCGGGTCTGGCATCTGGAGCCGTCGCTGACCGACCGCGACACGGTGTACGCCGGCGTCGAGGACGCGGCGCTGTTTCGATCCACCGACGGCGGCGACTCCTGGGCCGAGCTGCCGGGGCTGCGCGGGCACGGGACCGGTCCCCAGTGGCAGCCCGGTGCGGGCGGCATGTGCCTGCACACGATCCTGCTGCACCCGACCGACGAGCAACGGATGTTCGCCGCCATCAGCGCGGCCGGGGCGTTCCGCAGCGACGACGGCGGCGCGAGCTGGCTCGCCGTCAACCAGGGCCTGCATTCGGAGGGGATCCCGGACCCGAAGGCGGAGGTCGGGCACTGCGTGCACAACCTCGCCATGCACCCCGACCGGCCGGACACGCTGTTCATGCAGAAGCACTGGGACGTCATGCGCAGCGACGACGCCGGCGACTCCTGGCACGAGGTCAGCGGCGACCTGCCGACCGACTTCGGCTTTCCGATCGAGGTGCACGCCCACGAGCCGGAGACCGTCTACGTCGTGCCGATCACCAGCGACTACCTGCACGTGCCGCCGGACGGAAAGCTGCGGGTCTACCGCAGCCGCACCGGCGGCGGCGAGTGGGAGCCGCTGACCAAGGGCTTGCCGCAGGAGCACTGCTACGTCAATGTGCTGCGCGACGCGATGGCGGTCGACCGGCTCGACGAGTGCGGGATCTACTTCGGCACCACCGGCGGGCAGGTCTACTGCTCGCCCGACGGCGGGAACAGCTGGCAAGCGGTCGTACGGGATCTGCCGGCCGTGCTGTCGGTCGAGGTCTCGACGCTGCCATGACGCGCGTCGTCCTGCCCTACCACCTGCGGGCTCTCGCCAAGGTCGACCGCGAGGTGCAGGTGGACGGCGCCACCACCGGTCAGGTGCTTGACGCTCTCGAAGCCGCCCACCCGGTGCTGGTCGGCACGATGCGCGACCCGACCACCGGCAGACGCCGGCCGTTCGTGCGGTTCTTCGCCTGCCAGGAGGACCTCTCGCACGGCTCGTACGACGACCCGCTGCCGGTGGCGGTCCTGCGCGGCGAGGAGCCGTTCCTGGTGGTGGGGGCGATGGCCGGCGGCTGAGCCCCGGTACGGCGGGAGGAGCTGCACGTCCTCGCGAGCCGTGACCACGACAGTGCGTACGACGTCCAGGAGCTACTCCTGTTCGCGAAGCCGGTACCGCAGCCGGCTGGTCCTGGAGAAGGGCCCGGTGACCACCCGACGCACGAAGGTGCCGGTCGCCTCGACCTTGCCGGCGGAGACCTCGAGGGCGAACTGCGTCAGCGGCCGTAGCCGACGCCCGGCCAGCCGTACGGTGCGGGCCACCTCGTACACCGGTGACCAGGGGCAGGCGTGCATCGATCCGGGCTGCCCGTCTGGATCGAGTGCCCGGCGTACCTTCCCGTCGCGGACCGCGGCGAGCAGCCGGGCCTGCAGGGCCAGGGTCTGCCGGGGGTCCGGGTCGAGCCGCCAGAGCCGGGCCAGCGCCTGCTGGGCCTTGCGATCGGCTCCGAGCCGAGCTGCCACCTCCGGCGCGGTCAGGCACCACATGTCGAAGCCCGGCTCAGCGGGACCGGGCAGCCTCACCGGCCCGGCGCTTTGCGTCCGCGCCGGCTGCCGGACGTCCATCCGGAGTCGCTGCCCGACCTCGAAGTACTGCTGGAGCGCGTCCTGCAACCGGTTCGCCACCAGCTCGTGCAGCTCCTCGCCCCCGCCCGAGGACTGCAGGAGCGGGAGCACGGACGCCACGGTGCTGTCGGCTGGTGCGACCATCCCCTGCGCGGCCGTGACCCGGGTCGCCTGCCCCTCCGGCGGACGTCCGGCTGTCAGCACCGCACCGAGCGCGACGGCCGCGCGCGCGCCCACCTCTGCGGCGGCATGCGCCAGCGCCTGGAGATGCTGCAGCGGGTAGTCCTCGACGACGACCCATGCAGGCAGTGGCACCGGCAGCTCGACGTCACGGACCACGTCGTACGACGGGTCGCCCATCGCACGGCGGCAACGTGCCAGCCAGGGCTCGACCTGCACGAGGCAGGCCCAGGACTGCTCGAAGGTGACCGGCGGGAGGTAGCCGGCGGTGACCGGGGAGGCGCGGTAGTCCCCGTCGATCAGTGCCTCACCGAGCACCTGCAGGACGTAGGCGTTCCAGGTGCACAGCAGCTGTGTTCGCAGAACCGCCGAGGCGAGGAACGGGTGAGTGCCCTGTGCGGCGAGCTCGACCTGCATCTGCTCGGCGTCCAGGTAGGCCTGGTAGACGCCGCGTCCCGCGGCGCGCAGGGCCTCGAGCTCGGTGGCTGGGACCTCACCCCGCAACACCGAGGCCAGCCGCCGCAGCAGGCGAGGATGCGCCGGAGGACTCTCCACTGGCGCAGGCTAGGACCCGCGGGCGACGACGGCCAAGGCGGCTCCGCGTGGTGGGCGAATGGCCATCGGCCGGGCCCGGGTGAGGTGTTCCCGGCGGGCTCGACGAGCCGGAAGCGGGTTCCGCGTGCAGAATGGTCGGTATGCCCGGTGCAGAGCACGAATCCGCCTGTCCACTTCACCCGGGACACGCGTTGCGGCATGCTGTCGACGCGACGGCCCGCCTGATCGCCGGCCAGGACGCCGACCGCCTGCCCAGTGCGTCGTTGCTCAACGCGCTGGAGTACTTCGCGAGTCGCGGCGGGTGGGAGGACGTCACGCTGCTCGAGGTCGCCCAGTACAGCAATCTCATGGACGACCGGTTCGTCGGAATGTGCAGTTGCCACCGGAAGGGTCGGTCAAAGCTCAACTGGTGATGACGGCGGGCCCAGGGCCCGAGGCTCTCGAGGGACCGTCCGGTGTCGGCGCCCCGACGTGCGCGGCGACCTTGCGGGCGACCGTGGTCGTCGTCCAGCGCGCACCGGTGGGGGTGCGCCGACCCTCGGCGTTCAACGCCGCGGCGATGGTGTGCAGCGACGCGCCGTCACACTGCAGATCGAAGATGCGACGCGCGTCGGCGTCCTGCGGCTGCACCGGTGGCGACGCAGCGGGCGCCGGGGGTGGCGCCATGGCCCGGCGCTGCTCCAGCCAGGTGTCCAACTGCGCCCGTGGCAGGGCGGACGACCACAGATAGCCCTGTCCCTGATCGACGCCGAGCGCGCGCAGGGCGTCGAGCTGGCCGGCAGTCTCGACTCCCTCCGCCACGACGAGCTTGCCGACCGCCCGGCCCAGGCTGACGACCGACGCCACGATCGCCTCGTCGTCCCGGTCGCGCCCCAGGCCGGCGACGAAGGAGCGGTCGATCTTGATCGCGTCCAACGGGAAGCGTTTGAGGTAGGTGAGCGAGGAGTACCCGGTGCCGAAATCGTCCAGTGCCAGGCGCACCCCCATCCCACGCAGCGTCTGCAGGACATCCGGGGCGCGCGGGTCGTCCATCAAGGCGCTCTCGGTCACCTCGAGGATGAGCCGGCCGGGCGATGCGCCGGTGTCCTCCAGCACCTCCCGTACGAGATGCACGACGTTGTCGCCCACCATCTGCAGCGGCGACAGGTTGACCCCGACCCCGCAGGTCAGTCCAGCCCGCTCCCAGGCAGCAGCCTGCAGGCACGCCTCCCGCAGGACCCAGGCACCGAGCTCGATGATGAGACCGGACCGCTCCGCCAGCCCGATGAAGGCCGACGGCGGCAGCAGGCCGCGCGCCGGGTGCTGCCAGCGCACCAGGGCCTCCGCCCCGGCCATGGTGTCGGTGCGGATGTCCATCACCGGTTGCAGGTGCATGCGGAGCTGTCCATCCGCGACGGCACTGCGCAGCTCGGCCACAGCGGCTGACTCCGCACGCCGCTCGGACGCGGGCGCGCGGGGCGCGGCCGTGGGACCCGCAAGGGCGCGCTCCGCCGCGGCAAGCAGTGCCCCGGGGCTGGTGGTCGGGCTCAGAGCCGTGCCGACGCGCAGCGACACGTCGACCGGGACGCCCTCGATCAGCAGGGAGCCGCCGAGCGTCTCGGCGAGGACGGCCCCCCGGGTCCGCAGCTCCTCCATCGACGCCACGTCATCGACCACGACCACGAAGTGGTCACCGCCGACGCGGGCAACACTGTCGACCTCCCGCACCGCTGCCACGAGTCGCGCGGCCAGCTCCCGCAGCACGGTGTCACCACCGGCCTGACCGACGGCCTCGTTGACGGCTGACATGTCGAGGACGTCGAGCAGGACGAGGCCGGTCCGCTCGTCTCTACGCCGGTCCCGAGCCAGTGCCTGGCCGACCCGGTCGAGCAGGAGAGCACGGTTCGCGAGGCCGGTCAGCCTGTCGTGGAGCGCCGTGTGCTCGAGCTCCTGCTGGGCACGGCGCCGCTCGGAGACGTCCCGGAGATTGACCACGATCCCGCCGACATCGGGGTCGTCGAGCAGATTGGACAGCACGTGCTCGCACCAACGCCAGCTCCCGTCGGCATGGCGTACACGGCCCTCGAAGGCCTCCGAGCTCCCTGCAACGTGCAGCAGCCGGCGCCAAACGGCGTCGACCGCCGGTCGGTCCTCGGGATGGACGAAGCTCAGTCCGTCGTGCCGGCTCAGGGCGACCTCGTCGTATCCGAAGTGCGTCGTGACGGCCGGGCTGACGTAGAGCGCCCGGCCGCCTCGGTCGAGCACGAGGACGACGTCCGTGGCGTGGCGCAACAACGCCAGCAACCGCGCCTCATTGGCGCGGACCTCCCGCTCGGCGCGGGTGAGGTCGGTGACGTCGAGGGCGATGCCGATCCCGCCGACCAGCTCATCGCACGGCCCGCGCAACGGGCAGTAGTGGCACTCCCAGACCCGGTCGGCATGGTCGATGACGGCGCGCACGCTGCGGCCTGCCAGGCTCGCAAGCAGAGCGTCCCGCACGACCGGTGCCCGCGTATAGAACTCGAGCAGCTCGGTCCCGACGAACTCGTCGTCGACGATGCCGAAGACCGACAGCGCCTTGCCACGTGAGGACGTGCAACGCCCGTCGAGGTCGTAGGTGAAGACCGTGACCGGTAGGGAGGTCAGCAGCGCATCGAAACGGCCGGCCTCCAGGTGGATGCGCTCCTCGGCGGCGCGCAGGGCGGTGACATCCTGCAAGGAGATGGCCAGCACCTTGGCCCCGTGCTCGTCCCGCATGGTCGTCACCGTGCGGACCACCCGGACGAGCCGACCGTCCGAGCGCCGCAGCGTCGGCTCGTGCTGGACGTAGTTCTCGGCACCCGAGGCAAGCCGAGCCAGCGCCCGCTCGAGACCGGGCCGGTCCTCGGCGACGTACATCTCGAGGGCATTGCGTCCCAGCAGGGCTGCGGCGCTCTCCCCCAGCATCCGCTCGAGGGCGGCGTTGACCGCAAGCAGCCGCCCCTCGAGGTCCGCGCGGGACTGCGCCACCGGTGAGTCGTCGAAGCTGGCCCGCCGTTCGGGGCTCCCCCCGCCCCGTGACGGCTCCTGTCGGCGCGCGAAGCGCACGTTGCGGTGCCGGAACTGCGTCCCCACCACCGCGCCCTCCGGATCGCGCAGCACAGAAAGGTCGATCTCCACCGTGAATCGCGCGCCGTCCCGCGTCACGCCGAGCGCCTCGAACGGTGGTACGGCGCCGTCGGTGAGCCGTGCTGCCCGCTCGGCGATGTCATGACCGGACCCCTCGCCGAGCAGGACCGACACGTGCTGCCCGAGCGCGTCGGGCTCGGGAAAGCCATAGAGGTCCACGGCGCCCGCTGACCAGTGCGTGATCACGCCGTCGGGGGACAGTGTCACCAGTGCACTCGTCGAGGCGCCCTGCAGGGCAGCGAGGTCGATGTCGATGAGGGGCTCCACCCTAAGGTGTCAGCGCACCGGCAGGAGCGGTCTGGGCGGGTTCACCGGCTCGCACAGCGTAGGCCCTCCCATCCCGGTCAGCGCCACCTGCGTCGAGTTGCGGTGTCGCTCGGCCCTTCACGACAGGCACTCGAGTTCATCTGACGCGAACTCTCGTTGTCAAGAGGATGGACCCATCCGTCCGAGACAAAAGATATCGGACTGCCTCCAGACTCCGGGACGGACCGATCTGCTCAGCGCCTGTCCCCCTCAAAGGCCACTTCACCTACGTCAACCCGGCACTGTTGCGACTGCTGAAGGCTTCGCCCGAGGGTGGAATCAAGTGGTCGTCGCAACACCTCGACGTTGAGGAGTTGCGGTCGCTCGGCCAGTTCGATGGGCAACGGCCAGGCGACCGGCGATGCGTTCGCCAGGTCGCCCGCCTGCGGGTGGACGGGGGGAGAAGCGGTCGTTCTGGACGCTGATCGGTCAGGCTCCGACGGGAGAGTACGCCACCGCGGCGGGGTCGACTGGTACAACAACCGCCGGCTCCACTCCACCCTCAACATGGTCCCACCGGTCGAGTACGAGCACGCTCACTACGCGACCCTCAACCGGAGCCGCAGCCCGCATGACAGCGGTAGAGAACGCGGGGCGCTTCAGGGTGTCGCCCGGGGCGGTGACAGCGGACACAGCAGCCAGAGGGCCGGGTATGGAGCCGGGTCAACGGGTAGGTGCGGTGCACGGCCGGTGGCGAGTTCCTGCCCGCTGCCCGCAGGCTTGGGTATCGTCGACGCATGCGGCGCCGGCGCCCCTACCACCAGTTGGAGGTCTCGTGGCCCGCGTACTCCTGGTTGGCAAGGGACCCCCTGAGC
>JAHWJP010000230.1 GCA_019348355.1 Actinomycetota bacterium | reverse complement strand
CCAACTGGGCCGCCTCCAACTGGGCCGCCTCCAACTGGGCCGCCTCCAACTGGGCGGCCAGCAACTGGGCGGCCAGCAACTGGGCCGCCTCGAACTGGGGCTGAGCGGCGCCATGGGCGCGACGCTGCGCGGGGTGGTCCGCGACACCGCCCTGCTCGGCGTCGTGCTGCCGATCGCCGCGGCGTTCGCCCTTGCCGACCAGGGTCCGGTCCTGTCCCTGACCGGCACCTCGACACCGGCCCTGATCGCCCTACTGCTGGTGATCACCATGGCGGCCAACCTGATCGCCGTCCCGGTCCGCCGGGGCGAGCAGGTCGAGGAGCTGACCCTGTTCGAGGCGGCCGTGATCGTCGACGTGCTGCTGCTGCCGGCGCGGCATGCCTTGTGGCTTCCGGTCGCAGCCGTGGTCCTGACCTGCCTGCTCGCCCGCCGCGACCCGCTGAAGTCGCTGTTCAACGCCGGCAACCTCGCCGCCTCCAGCGCCTCACTGGTCGCCGTCGTACACGTGATCTCGGGGCCGGGCGAGGGCCTTTCGGTGCGTACCGTCCTCGGCTTGCTCGCCGGCCTCGCCGTCTTCACGGCGGTCAACCTGCTGAACCTCACCCGCGTGCTCGTCGCGGCCCGGGAGCTGCAGGCGCGCGCCGTGCTGGCAGACGGCTGGCGGCTCGCCGCGCTGACCCTGCCCGGGCACCTGTCGATCGCGGGCAGCGCCGGGCTCGCCGTGGTGTCCGCCCCCGCCCTGCTGCCGTTCGCCTTTCTGCCTGCGGTCGCGCTGGTGTTCGCCTTCCGCGCCCGGGCGCAGGGGGTGGAGGAGCGGGAGCGCTCTTCGCGCCTGCTGAGCCTGTCGCACGCCCTCGCGGTCCGGCGGGACCCGGAGGACCTGCTGCCGACCTTCCTGCGGCTGTGCCGCACCGCCTTCGACGCCGACGCGGCGCTGGCCGTGCTCGAGCCGGGCGAGCCAGGAGGGAGCGCACAGACGATCTGGGCCGACGCGCACGGCTGCCAGACGCGTCGGCGCGCCGACGACCGCGAGTTGCGGCTGCTCCAGCGGCCGGCCGGGGAGGGTGGCCGGCTGCTCGACCACGAGCTGCGCAGCGACGACCGCGGGCTGGTGGCACCGCTCGAGGCGGAAGGGCGCCGCATCGGCGTCGTCGCGCTCGTCACGAGCGGCCGGCGCACCCGGCTCGGCCGGCGTGAGCTGGTCCTGCTCGCCCCCCTTGCCAGCGCCCTGGCCGCCGCCCTGCAGGGCGCAGAGCACCTGCGGAGTCTCACCGAGGTGACCAGCAACCTGCAGACGGTCGTGGACCAGTCCTCCGACGGCATCCTCGTGCTCGACGGTGCGGGCACGGTGGAGCTGTGGAGCCCGGCGCTCGCCGCGTTGACGGGCCACGGGCAGGACGAGGCGTTGGGCCAGCCGCTCAGCGCCCTGATCCGCACCCTCGGCACCGACGGGACGGCCTGCGATCCGTTCCAGGCGGGCCGGGTGCTGCTCACGCCACGCGTGCCGCACGCGTCCGTCGACCTGACCCTGCTGCGGGACGACGGCGAGCAGCGGGTCCTGCGCTGCGCCCATGCGGCGGTGTTCGCCGACGGCGTGCTCACCCGCGACGTCGTGCTCGTCCACGACATCACCCGCGAACGGCAGGTCGAGCGGCTCAAGGCCGACTTCATCGCCACCGTGTCGCACGAGTTGCGTACGCCCCTGACGCCCATCAAGGGCTACGCCGACCTGCTGCGCCGGCGCGGCGCGTCGCTCAGCCCCGAGCGCCGCGACGAGTGCCTCGCGGTCATCAGCGACCGGTGCGAGCACCTGGCCCGACTGGTGGAGGACCTGCTGCTGGCCTCGCGCATCTCGGCCACCGAGGGCTCGGCGCCGGCGCAGGTGGAGATGGGCAGCGAGGACCTGTGCACCCTCGTCCGCCGGGCCGCGAGCGACTTCGGGCTCGAGGGCCAGCGGGTGCGCCTGTCGATGGCCGACACGGCGATCCACGTGGCCTGTGACCCGATGCGGGTCATCCAGGTGCTCAGCAACGTGCTGAGCAACGCCCTGAAGTACTCCTCGCCGGGATCACCGATCGAGGTACTGATCGGCCGGGACGAGGACGAGGCGTACGTCGATGTCGTCGACGAGGGCCGCGGCATCCCCGCCGACCAGCTCGAACGGGTCTTCGACAAGTTCCACCGGGTCGAGGACCCGATCCGCATGACGACCGGCGGCACCGGGCTGGGGCTCTACATCGCGCGGCAGCTCGCCTCGGCGATGGGCGGGCAGCTCGGCTGCAGCTCGACCCTCGGCGTGGGTTCGGTCTTCCGCCTCACCCTGCCGCGGGTGACCCCGGATCGCACCGACGAGACCCCCGTCCGGCCCCCGACCCGGCTGCACACAGGGGCCGTCCCGCCGACCCGCCGCGACGCCGCCGCGCCGTACGAGGGCGCCGATGGCCAGCGGCAGGCGTCCTCGGCGCTACGCTGACGCCGGAGACCCGCGCGCCAGTCGGCCGTGGACCTGCGGGGGCACGGCCCCGTCTACCCGAGTGGAGGACAACGTGGCCGAGAGCTACAACGGATACTGCGTGAAGTGCAAGGAGAAGCGCGACTTCGACGGTGAGGTGAAGGTCAGCGAGTCCGGGCGCCGGATGGCCCAGGGCCCCTGCCCCGTGTGCGGCACCAAGATGAACCGGATCCTCGGCAAGGCCT
>JAHWJP010000229.1 GCA_019348355.1 Actinomycetota bacterium | reverse complement strand
TCGACGCTGCGCAGAGCAGCTATGTCCGAACGCCATCGTCACGCGCTAACCGCCGATATCGACCACGTCGAATGTTCACGAGTTTGTTGACGAAGGTCCGCGCTATCGGCGCGTCCGCGGCGCCGTGCGGCTGGTTCAGAAGGCTTCGCGCGGCAGCGACCCAGTGGTGTTCTGGTCGAGCGTCGCTCGCAGCAGGTCGCCGCCGAATCGATCGCACCGGTGACACATCGTGATGGCGTCCCTGGTCGCGGCGTTGCCTGCCCCGAAGGTGCACAGGTGACGCTACGAACAACTGCGTCGACTAGCAGGGCACTTGCGCAGTCCATTTCCGTGCGCGTGCCAGTCGAAGGGCCCTAAACGCTCACCCTCGGAGCGATTCGCTTGCGCGCAAGGTTGCGATGCAGCCGCTGGGTGCCCGGGATGCCGTGGCCCGGTCGCTCAGGGCGGTGTATCGCTGAAGGCCCCGGTCCGCCCGCGGATCCTCACCTCATCCGCTCGCTTCACTTGTGGACTCACGTCTGATCAAGGTCCACTCGGGTTTGTACCGGTGGTCAGGCCTCTCGTCGAGAGCGAGGCGCGCGCAGTGGGCGCCTTGGTCTCGTAGCGACTGTCCGATTGTGGTGAGGCCCGCGGGGCCCGCCTGAGCGGTGTTGTCCCAGCCAGTGACGGTGAGGTCGCCGGGGATGCGGCGGTTGAGATGGGCGGCGGCGCGGAGCACACCGAGCGCTAGCTCATCGCTCATTGCCGCGACAGCGTCGGGGGCGTCGGGACCGGTCAGCAGCTCAACTACGCGCTCTTCGGCCTCAGCAGTGCTGTTGCTCGCGCAGATGGCGACCTGCACCTGGGACCAGTCGCCGCCGAGGTGCTGCCAGGCGTCACGCATCCCTCGCAGTCGCTGGCGGGTGACACGGTACGTCGCCTCCTCAGGAGAAGGCCCCCACCGGATCCCCGGTACGCGGGCGCGGTCCACCGGGAAGCTGAGCACCGCGGGGCGGCGGGCGGTGGCGAAGGCCTCGGCAGCGACCGCCCGGGCGGCAGCCAGGTCGTCGATGGCGACGAAGAACAGTCCCTGACGACGGGGACCGCCGTGCACCACAGCGGGCAAACCGGTTGCCGCCACCGCGTCGATGACTGGGTCGTCGTCGGAGGTGGTCCACACGACGAAGCCGTCAACGGCTGCCTCGGCGATGCGGTCGACGTCGGCTGCCGCACCGGTGATCGGGAGCAGCATCAACCCCAGACCGTGACTGGCGCACACGTCCGCTACCCCGGCGAGGAACCGGGCCGCCTGCGGATCATCGAACGCATAGGAGAGATGCTCACCGAGGACCACTCCGACGCTGCCGGCGTGCCCGCGACGCAGCGATCGCGCGCCAGGGTGGGGTCCCGGGTAGCCCAATTGGTCGGCCGCCTGGCGGACCTTGGCCCGCGCCTCAGGGGACACGCGCTCAGGCTGGTTGTAGGCGTAGGAGACGGTCATCACCGAGACCCCGGCGGCGCGTGCAACGTCGGCCATCGTCGGCCGCCGCCGGGGAGCCCTCCGCACCACGGCCAACACTCTACCCGTGTATCGTTACACAGGTGCGCCATGGAGGGCCCCAGTGAACGGTCCGACCGCCGCCGTTACCGCGTACGCCGGGTTCGCTGCCTTCGGCGGGTTTTGGGGGGTGTGGGGGGCGTCCGTGCCCGGGGTGCAAGAGCAGGCCGGGCTCAGTCACGGGCAGCTGGGTACGGCGTTGCTGTTCGTCGGTGCCGGAGCGCTGCCCGCGATGCTGCTCACGGGCCCGGCCCTGGATCGGTGGGGGCACCGACTGACCGGGTTCCTCCTGATGGCCCTCGGCGCGGTCGGGGTGGCCGTTGCCTACACCGGCCAAGGAGTTGTCAGCCTGTCGGTGGGGCTGGCGGTGCTGGGCGCGACGTCCGGCGCCGTCGACGTCGCAATCAACGCGGCGGCGGGGTCGGCGGAGCGGGCGTCGAGGCGCCCGGTGATCGCCCGCGCCCACGCTGTGTTCTCTGCCAGCGTCGTCGTGGCCAGCCTGACCAGCGGTGCTCTCCGCACCAGCGGGTCCACGGTGGCCGTGCCGTTCCTGCTGTTGGCTGCAGGAGCCGGCGCGGCCGGCATCGTGGCGATCACGACCGCCCGCACCGGTTCGTCCGTGCCCCGACCCCCCGAGGCATCTGAGCGTCCGGGGCGACGGCCCGTCGGCAACGTGCGGCTGCTGCCTCTGCTCGTCATCGGCGGCCTCGGAGCAGCGGCCTTCGCCGTGGAGAACGCCCACCAGACCTGGAGCGCTGTCTACCTCGGTGACGTCCACTCCGCCGGCCCCGCCCTCGCGGCCGCCGGCCCGGCCGTCTTCGCTGCCGTTGCCGCCCTGACCCGGTTCGCCGGCGCCGCCCTCGGCACCGCCTACCCGTCCGTCATCCTCATCACCGGCGCCACGGCCGCCGCGGCTGGCACCATCGTGGTAGCAAGCGCCCACAACGTGTCGATCGCCCTCGCTGGGCTGGCTCTCGCCGCCGCAGGCACCGCTGTGCTCTACCCCACCCTCCTCGGCCTGGTTGCTGGCGAAGTTGACGAGACCGTCCGTGGCGCTGCGACCTCCGTCGTCGCCACGGTCGCCTATCTCGGGTTCCTCGCCGGCCCCGTCTACGTGGGGCGCTGGTCCGCCGCCGTCGGACTCCCCGGAGCCATGGTCGCCGTGGCCGCCGT
>JAHWJP010000228.1 GCA_019348355.1 Actinomycetota bacterium | reverse complement strand
ACAACTTGCGAGTGAGGTCCCGGCCCAGGATCCGGGCGCCCCCATACCGTCTAGAGCGCCGGTGGGGAGACCCTGCTGACGAGCGACGGTCAGCTGTGGATCTGGGATACCCGGTTCCACAGCCAGGCAGTTATGTCGGTGGCTGGCATTGGTCGGGCGTTGAGATAGCCCTGAACTTCGTCCACACCGAGCGTCCTCAGGACGGCCTGTTGCTCCGGCTGCTCGACACCTTCCGCGACGACCCGCAGGCCGAGGGTGTGGGCGATGTCCACGACGGCGCGAACGACAGCGCGATCCGCCGGCTCGCTGGTGACCCCGTCCACGAAGCCCTTGTCGATCTTCACCTCGTCGACGGGTAGTCCTCTGAGATAGAGCAGGGACGAGTAGCCGGTGCCGAAGTCGTCCACCGAGAGCTTGACCCCCAAGGTGCGCAGTTCTCGCATGCGAACGACGGCCAGGTCGGCGTCGTGCACCAGCACACCCTCGGTGAGTTCGAGGGTCAGCAGACCGGCGGGAACGCCCGTCGAGGTGAGGATCGCCTCGATCTGCGTGACGAAGGCAGGGTCGAGCACGGTCTCCGCGCTCACGTTGACCGCCACCCCGACCTGACGGCCGGATCGCTGCCAGTTCGTGCAGGCAAGCAGGCTCTGCCGGACGACGCTGGCCGTCAACGGCCCCATGAGCCCAGAGGCCTCAGCCAGCGGGATGAACTCGTCGGGCCGGATCGCGCCGAGCGCCGGATGTGTCCACCGGGCGAGGGCTTCGACCCCCGTCACCTCACCACCGACAGTCGCGACCTTCGCTTGGAAGACGACCCCGATCGCTCCGGTCGACAGGGCCTCGCGCAGCGCCATGACCACCGCCAGTTGCCGCTGTCCCTTGACTTCGTACACCGGCTCCCACGCGACCGGTCCGCCAAACGCGCGGCGAGCGCTGTACATCGCGGTCTCGGCGCGGCGAAGCAGCGTCGTTGCGTCGCTGCCGTGCTCGGGGGCGTTGACACACCCGACGGAGAGTTTGACGTGCGCGCCCACTGCCCCGATCTGAGCGCTGCCCTCGATCTGCGAACGCAGATCGAGGAAGAACATCGCCGGCTCATGGCCTGCCGCTTCCGCACTGACGGCGACGGCGAAACGCCCGCCGCCGATGCGACCGATCATGGCGTTCGGCAGGGCCCGGCGAAGTCGGGAGGCGACCTCGACGAGCAGCTCGTCGCCAACCTGGTGGCCGAGGGTGTCGTTGACCTCCCGGAACGAGTCGACGGCAACGGCGGCGAGCACGACGCCGCGGGTCGTCGCATCGAGCAGCACTGTCAGCTGGCGCGCCGTCTCGGTGAGGTTCGGCAGGTTCGTCAGGGGGTCGGTGGTCGCAGCCCGTTCGAGGTCGGCCAGGAGGCGTCCGCGCTCGAGGGCGGTGGCGAGTTCGGCACCGATCGTCTCCAGCAGCCGCAGGTCGCCCATGTCGAAGCCCCGCACCGTTCCCAACCGGTCCTGCGCCGTCAGGACGCCCATCACGCGGGCACTGCCCATCAGCGGGGTGGTCATCCGCTGTGACTCTCCCGACCGGCCGTGACCGGCGAGCGAGGGCGTCCCGGTCTGGGCTGCCAGATCTGCGGCGGAGACCGGCTGGACCTGCTGCAGCTCCTTGGTCTCGCCGTCTGACACCACCAGGTGTCGCCACTCGCCGGATGCTCGATCGCAGAGGGCGAGGTCGAGCTGGCGGCTGTGGAGGAGCCCACGGACCTGTTCGAGAACCACGGCCGCTTGCGGCTCCTCCACGACGAAGGGACCGAGCCCCTTGACGAAGGAGTGCAGCTCCTCAGTGCTCTTCGCCTGGGCAGACTGCCGGCGATGCCCGCGGTAGGCCAGGGCCAACGCAGACGCGAGCGCCAGGGTGACGAAGATCGTGGCCGAGTCGGTCCAGGCCGCCGCCATCGCCACGACAGTCACGCCGGTGAAGACCGTGGACACCACGACGATGACCGTCAGGGGCTGCAGCACCTCGGCCCGGGTGGACCGCCGCCCCAGCAGCCACCAGATGCCTTGCAGGGCGGCGTTTCCCACCAGGTCGCCGATCAACAGCCCGACGTACAGCGCCAGCCAGAGCATCGGGCCGGGCGTGCCCGACGGGGGGACGGCCGCGACCACGGCGGTCACTAGGCCGATCTCGAAGGTGGCCGCACCGATGTTGTAGGCCACCTTGACCGGGCTCAGCCGACGCAGCGCGACGCTGTCCACCAGCAGAGCGGCAAGACGCATCAGCAGGTGAAGGCCGGGCGACACCAACAGCACGCCCAGCGCCAGGGGGAGTTGGGTGAGTGTGATGCTGTTGCAGTCCTTGCGAAACTCGAAGTCGAGCGGACGCTGCACCGCTGCCAGGTACAACGGGAACAACAGCACGGCCGGGAAGGCGAACGGAGCCTGGAGCGGAGTCCCTTCGGACTCGAGTGCCAGCACGAGCCCGACGATCAGCAGGCCCAGTGAGATGCTCAGCACGGCAACGCGCCGCACCGGGCTCACGCCTACCTCGAGCCCGGTCATCGTGTCGCTCTTCGGCTCGGTCATTCGGTATCTGACATGGTCGACTTGCCGGCGCGACGGGCAGCAGGCACCAGAACGAGGCCGAGCGCCGCGGCCACAGCCACCGGCACCCGCGGATCGGTCACTTCGGCAAGCGCGCCGACCAGCAGCAGGACGATGCCCTGGATGGCGGCCAGTGCCGTGCCGGCGATGCCGTA
>JAHWJP010000022.1 GCA_019348355.1 Actinomycetota bacterium | reverse complement strand
TCGGCGCCACCGAGAACCTGCTCATGGCCGCGGCGCTCGCCAAGGGCACGACGGTCATCGACAACGCCGCCCGCGAGCCCGAGATCGTCGACCTGTGCGCGATGCTCCAGCAGATGGGCGCGCAGATCGGCGGCGTCGGCACCAGCACCCTCGAGATCGAGGGGGTGGAGACGCTCGAGCCGGTCAACCACGAGACCGTGACAGACCGCATCGTCGCCGGCACCTGGGCCGTTGCGGCAGTGATGACCCGCGGGGACGTCACCGTGACCGGCGGCCGGCCCGAGCACCTGGAGATGCCGCTGGACAAGCTCGTGCAGGCCGGTGCCGTCGTGGAGACCGTCGAGGACGGCTTCCGGGTGGCCATGGACCGGCGACCGACCGCGGTCGACCTGGTCACGCTCCCCTACCCGGGATTCGCGACCGACTTCCAGCCGTTGTTCCTCGGGTTGAACACGATCGCCGACGGGACCTCCATGATCACCGAGAACGTCTTCGAGTCACGTTGGATGTTCGTCAACGAGCTGGTCCGGCTCGGTGCCGACGTGCGCACCGACGGACATCACGCCGTGGTCCGGGGCTGTGAGCAGCTGTCCGGCGCGCCGGTCACCGCACACGACATCCGCGCCGGCGCCGGCCTGGTGCTCGCCGGCCTGGTCGCCGAAGGGGTGACCGAGGTCGGCGAGGTGCACCACATCGACCGCGGGTACGAGGGGTTCGTCGACAGACTGGTCGCTCTCGGTGCCGATGTGCGGCGCGAGTCCGTGTCCGCCCCGCCGTGGTTGGCCTAGCGGCTGACCAGTCCCCGTGCGCGTGAGACGTCGGTGGAAAAGACCAGCACGTCCAGGCCGTCCGGCCCGTCGCTGACGGAGCAGCGGATGCTCGCCTCCCGCAGGACCGAGCGCAGCATCTCGGCGTCCTCACGCGTGCGTACCGTCGCCACGGGCACGAGCAGGCCGTAGTCGCTGACGGCAGGTGAACTCCCGCGTCCAGGCGTCGCACGCCGGTCCCGGTGCGACGTCGAGAAGACCCAGCGGCAGATCAGCAGGATCACGCCGAGCGCGATCGCGATCATCAACGGGCCGATCAGGAAGTGGTAGCTCGACACGGGCACGACGGGAACTCCTGGGGCTAGACGTCCAGTCTGCAGGATGTGGCTGCGGCGCGCCTCCCTTTACCGCACACAAATATGTGGGATCGAGAGGCAACCTGTCGCCGCCGCCCGGCGTCTGTCTGGAAGAGCGCCCAGGACGGGCACCCCAGGGGAGGCTCAGTGGGCAACGCGGAGTGCATCCTGATCCAGGTCGAGCCAGGCCAGTTGCTCTGCCTGGCAGGACGTCTGGACGTTGTCGCTGCCGCCGATGTGCGCAGTGCGCTGGCCGGGGCTCTGGACCATGGCGTGGGTGACCTGACCCTGGACCTGGCGGCCGTCGACGGGATCGACGCGACCGGCCTCGGCGTTCTCGTCGGTGCCCATCGCCGGGCCGGTCGGGCCGGCCGAAGGCTCGTCCTGTACGACGTTCCCCCGGCGGTCGCCCGGGTGCTCCTGGTGACCCGCCTCGACAAGGTGCTGCGGCAGAGTTCCAGCCGCGTCCCTGCCTGAGTTCAGGACGGCTCGCGGCGCGCCGACGCTCACCAGGTGGCCGATGTGCATCCGGGGTACTTCGTCGCGCCGTCGTCGGGTGCGCTACCGCCTGGTGCCCCCCGCACCTCACGGCTGCCGCTCCTCCTGGTGCTGCTCGCTGCGCTCGTGGTGGTCGCTGTGCCCACGACCATGCTGGCCCAGCGGGCCCGCGCCGCCGACGGGCCGGAGGTGCGCGCGGTCGAGGGGCCGGCTGCGGCCGCCGCCGGGTGGGGGCCGACCTACGTCGATGCGAAGGGCCGACCGGCCCGCTGGGACCCCTGTTCGCCGATCGGCTACGTCGTGCAGGCGGGGTGGATCCCTGACGCCGGGCGACGTGACCTCACCGAGGCGCTGCGCCGACTCAGCCTGGCCAGCGGGCTGAGCTTCGTCGACGAGGGCGACACCGATGAGCTCCCGTCGCAGCTGCGCTCGTCGTATCAGCCGGCCCGTTATGGCGAGCGCTGGGCCCCGCTGCTGATCGGCTGGGTGCCGCCGGGGGTGACCGACGTCGGGGTCGGCGGGGGAGTGCAGGGCATGAGCCTGTCCTACGCGGTGCCCGGTCGGACCGGTCCGTCCCTGGTCAGCGGGCAGGTGGTCCTGGACGCCGGCAACCGGCTGGCCGCGGGCTTCGGGCCCGGCACGACCGACGGCGAGGTGCTGCTGCACGAGCTCGCCCACGCCGTCGGGCTCGGCCACGTCCTCGATCCGACCCAGGTGATGTATCCGCAGACCACGCACAGCGAGTCGGAGTTCGGAGCGGGGGACCGGGCTGGGCTCGCCGCCCTGGGCGCGCCGGCCGGCTGTCACCCCGTCCCACCGCCGCGAGTGAACTCCTGAGCGGGCGCGCCAGATCTAGACTTCGGCGATGACCGAGCAGGTGCACTCCATCGGGTCCGAGCTCGCCGTCTCGCCCGAGACTGCCCGCCCCACCCGCGACAAGCCCTGGGTGATGCGCACCTACGCGGGTCACTCCACCCCGAAGGACAGCAACGCGCTCTACCGCAACAACCTGTCCAAGGGCCAGACCGGCCTGTCGGTCGCGTTCGACCTGCCGACCCAGACCGGCTACGACCCGGACGACGAGCTGGCCCGCGGCGAGGTCGGCAAGGTGGGCGTCCCGATCACCCACCTCGGCGACATGCGGGCGTTGTTCGACGGCATCCCGCTGGCCGGCATGAACACCTCGATGACGATCAACGCCACCGCGATGTGGCTGCTCGCGCTCTACCAGACCGTGGCGGAGGAGCAGGGCGTGGACGCCGCCCAGCTGACCGGCACCACCCAGAATGACATCATCAAGGAATACCTGTCCCGCGGGACCTACGTCTTCCCGCCCGGGCCGTCACTACGGCTGATCACCGACATGATCGCCTACACCGTCACCGAGATCCCCCGCTGGAACCCGGTCAACATCTGCAGCTACCACCTTCAGGAGGCGGGAGCGACGCCCGTACAGGAGATCTCCTATGCACTGTGCACGGCCATCGCCGTGCTCGACGCGGTGAAGGCCGCCGGCCAGGTGCCCGAGGAGCGCTTCGGCGAGGTCTGCGCGCGCATCTCGTTCTTCGTCAACGCCGGTGTGCGCTTCGTGGAAGAGATGTGCAAGATGCGCGCCTTCACGCAGCTGTGGGACGAGCTGCTGCTGGAGCGCTACGGCGTGCAGGACGCCAAGCACCGCCGCTTCCGCTACGGCGTACAGGTGAACTCGCTCGGTCTCACCGAGGCGCAGCCTGAGAACAACGTCCAGCGCATCGTGCTCGAGATGCTCGGCGTGACGCTGTCCAAGGATGCCCGCGCCCGCGCCGTGCAGCTGCCGGCCTGGAACGAGGCGCTCGGCCTGCCGCGACCGTGGGACCAGCAGTGGTCGCTGCGCCTGCAGCAGGTGCTGGCCTTCGAGACCGACCTGCTCGAGTACGACGACCTGTTCGTCGGCTCTGTCGTCGTCGAGGGGAAGGTCCGTGAGCTGGTCGAGCAGGTCCGGGCCGAGGTGGACCGCGTGCAGGCGATGGGCGGCGCGATCGCCGCCGTCGAGACCGGCTACATGAAGAGCGCGATGGTCGCCTCCCACGCCGAGCGGCGCCGCCGCATCGAGACCGGCGAGGACGTGGTCGTCGGCGTCAACCGCTTCACCACCACCGAGCCCAATCCGCTGCTCGCCGACATCGACAACGCGATCATGACCGTCGACCAGGCCGTCGAGCAGGACGCCATCCAGGCGGTACGCCGGTGGCGGGCGGCTCGCGACGCGGGCGCCCTCGAGGCGGCGATGCGAGCCCTTCGGGATGCCTGCAAGACCGAGGTCAACCTGATGCCCGCAACGGTCGCGTGCGCAAAGGCGGGGGTCACGACGGGGGAGTGGGCCGGCGTCCTGCGCGAGGTGTTCGGTGAGTACCGCGCTCCCACGGGTGTTTCCGGCGCTGTGGCGCATGGTGAGGCGGGAGCGGAGATCGCCGCGGTGCGTCAGGCGGTCCGGACTACGGGCGAGCAGCTGGGCGTACGCCTGCGCTTGCTCGTCGGCAAGCCCGGCCTCGACGGGCACTCCAACGGCGCCGAGCAGATCGCGGTCCGCGCCCGGGACTGCGGCTTCGAGGTCGTCTATCAGGGGATCCGGCTGACCGCCGCGCAGATCGTCGCGGCCGCGGTCGAGGAGGACGTGCACGTCATCGGCCTGTCGATCCTGTCCGGGTCGCACATGCAGGCGGTGCCTGCGGTGCTCCGCGGCCTGCAGGAGGCCGGCATCGGCGATGTGCCGGTGGTCGTGGGCGGCATCATCCCGGACGGCGACGCGGCCCGGCTGCTCGCCGCCGGAGTGGCCCGGGTGTTCACGCCGAAGGACTTCGAGCTGACGGCGATCATGCGCGCGGTCGTGGACGTCGTGCGCGAGGCCAACGGACTGCCCGCCCTCTGAGCCCAACGACGGGACCTATCGCCCGTCGCGCCGCTTCCCCGGACGGCGGCGCATCAGCTCGCTGGTGCTGGCCAGCGCCCGGCCGGCCCGGGGGTTGCGGTCGGCGACGCGCACACCGACCTTCTCGAGGATCCGCCCGACAAGCGGGAGGAGGACGGCGAACAGCACCCAGGTGCGCACCCGGGAGGACAGGAAGGCCATGATCATGACGATCTCCTTCCCCGGGCCTTGGCTGGCTACCCTCGGCCGATGCGCCTCGTCATCGCGACCTGCTCGGTCGACTACGTCGGCCGGCTGACCGCTCACCTGCCTTCGGCGACCCGGTTGCTGCTGGTCAAGGCCGACGGCTCGGTCTCTGTGCACGCCGACGACCGGGCGTACAAGCCCTTGATGTGGATGAGCCCGCCCTGCACCACCTATGAGACGGACGGCGGCTGGACCGTGGTCAACAAGACCGGCGAGCAGTTGGTCATCTCCGTCGAGCAGGTCCTGACCGACACCACCCACGAGCTCGGCCGCGACCCCGGACTGGTCAAGGACGGGGTGGAGAAGCACCTGCAGGAGCTGCTGGCCGACCGGTGCGAGGTGCTCGGCGCCGGCTGGACGCTGATCCGCCGGGAGTACCCCACCGACATCGGTCCGGTGGACCTGCTCTGCCGGGACCACACCGGTGTCCACGTCGCGGTCGAGATCAAGCGGCATGCCGAGATCGACGGGGTCGAGCAGCTCACGCGCTACCTCCAGCGCCTGTCGACCGTGCTCGGTCCGGTCCGTGGCGTCCTGGCGGCGCAGAGCTTCAAGCCACAGGCGAAGGTGCTGGCCGCCGACCGAGGCATCACCTGCGTGCAGCTGGACTACGACGCCTTGCGCGGCATGGAGGCGGGCACGCCCACACTGTTCTGAGCACCGGAGGGGCGACCGGGGATACTGACCGGTAACGGCGGGAAGGACAGGAGCAGCGGTGGTGCGGGAGTTCACGAAGATCGGCGTGGTCGGGCTCGGCACCATGGGTGCCGGGATCGCCGAGGTGCTCGCCCGCTCGGGCCTGCAGGTGGTCGGTGTCGAGCGCGACGCCGCCGGGCTCGAACGCGCGCACGGCCACCTGGCCACCTCGACCCGTCGGGCCGTGGGCAACGGCAAGCTCACCGACGACGAGGCGACCGCGCTGCTCGCCCGTATCTCGACCGGCACGGACCTGACCGCCCTTGCGGAGTGTGAGCTGGTCATCGAGGCGATCCCCGAGCGCATGGACAGCAAGCGGGAGCTGTTCGCCGTGCTCGACGCGCTGCTGCCCGAGGGGGCCCTGCTCGCCACGAACACCTCCGCCCTGTCGGTCACCGAGCTCGCCACCGGAACGAGCCGGCCCAGTTCGGTCGTCGGCCTGCACTGGTTCAACCCCGCCCCGGTGATGGGGTTGGTCAAGGTCGTGCGCACCGTGGTCACGGACCCGTCGGTCCTCGAGGACGTCCAGGCGCTGGTCGAGCGGGTCGGCAAGACCGGTGCGACAGCCGGCGACCGCGCCGGTTTCATCGCCAACGCCCTGCTGTTCGGCTATCTCAACAACGCCCTGCGGATGTACGAGAGCCGTTACGCCACGCGCGAGGACATCGACGCGGCCATGCGCCTCGGGACGGGGCACCCGATGGGTCCGCTGGCCCTCGTGGACCTGATCGGGCTCGACTCTGCCTACGAGATTCTGCAGGCGATGTACGTGCAGTCTCGCGACCACCGCCACGCACCCACACCGTTGCTCAAGCAGTACGTGAGCGCCGGGCTGCTCGGCCGCAAGAGCGGTCGTGGTATCTACACCTACGCCGCCGCGGACTCGCCCGAGGTCATCGCCGATGCTCCGCCGGTCGCCGGGGGGGCCGCCACCCCGCGTCCGGTGCGGTCGATCGGCGTCATCGGCACCGGCACGATGGCCAGCGGCATCGTCGAGGTATGTGCCAGGGCCGGCTACGACGTGGTCTTCCGCGCCCGCGGTGAGGACAAGCTCGCCGCGGTCCGCCGCAAGGTCGAGGCCTCGCTCGACAAGGCCGCGCAGCGCGGCAGGATCACCGAGCCAGAGCAGACCAGTGCGCTGTCGAGGATCACCGGTACGACCGAACTGGACGAGCTCGCCGACTGCGACCTCGTGATCGAAGCGGTGATCGAGGACCTCGCGGTGAAGAAGGCGCTGTTCTCAGCCCTTGACGAGGTACTGAAGCCGGGCGCTGTGCTCGCGACGACGACCTCCTCGCTGCCGGTGATCGAATGCGCCCGAGCGACCTCCCGTCCGCAGGACGTGGCCGGCATGCACTGGTTCAACCCGGCCACCGTGATGAGGCTGGTCGAGGTCGTGCCCACGGTCACCACGTCCACGGATGCAGTCGCCACCATGCTGGAGGTCTGCGCGCGGGTGGGCAAGCATGCGGTCCAGTGCGGTGACCGGGCCGGCTTCATCGTGAACGCGTTGCTGTTCCCCTATCTCAACGACGCTGTGAAGATGCTCGAGGCGCGCTACGCCACCATCGACGACATCGACCTGGCCATGACACGCGGGTGCGGCCACCCGATGGGCCCGTTCGCGCTGATGGACGTCGTCGGCCTCGACGTGACGCTCGCGATCCAGCGGACGCTGTTCGACGAGTTCCGCGAGCCGGGTGACTCGCCCGCGCCGATGCTCGAGCACCTGGTGCGCGCGGGCTACCTGGGCCGAAAGACCGGCCGCGGCTTTCGCGACCACAGCGGGCGCTGACATGGCCGGCGGGTCCCGCCGGGCGGCCCGGCGTGCGCAAGCCCTCGCTGCACTGCGGTCCGGTGACGAGGACGGGGCCTCGCGCATCCCGGCGGGGGAGCGGGTGGAGGACGGCTACGTCGTGCGCTCGGTGGCCGGGACAGCCAGCACCCGTCCGTACCGCTGCCCCGGCTGTGACCAGGAGCTGCCGGCTGGTGTCCCGCACGTCGTCACCTGGCCGCAGGGTCGCCCGGACGAGCGGCGGCACTGGCACGCCACCTGCTGGTCGGCCCGCGGCCGGCGCGGCGTCAAGGTGCACCGCAGCAAGAATGCGCCCCGTTACGGTTAGCGGCATTCTGACGGCACGGGTATGTGGTGTTGTCAATAACTGTCTCGGACATCTACCGAGGTGGCGCACGGCTCGCCTGTTTCGGATGTTTCAAGACGTTTCCGGAACAGCACCGTACGGAACATCGTTGGCACCCTCGAGACGATCCCCTGCCAAAGGAGTCCCGCATGCGCACCCGAGTTCTCGCGGTCGCCGCTTCCAGCGCCGTCCTCCTGCTGGGGGTTGCGTGCTCGTCGGAAGACAGCACATCGGCCGGACCGGACAGCAGCGTGGTGGCCGACGCGCCCCGCAACGAGGCAGACGCCACGTTCGCCCACGGGATGATCCCGCATCATGAGCAGGCGGTCGTCATGACCAAGCTCGCTCCCGAGCGCACTGAGAATGCGCAGGTGCTGGATCTCGCCGAGCGTATCGAAGCGGCACAAGCCCCGGAGATCGACCAGATGAAGGGGTGGCTGGAGGCGTGGAACGAGCCGCACAAGCCCGGCATGGGTGGTATGGCCGGCATGGGTGGGATGAAGGGGATGATGAGTGACGACCAGATGGCTGCCCTGACGGCCTCCTCGGGTCCCGCCTTCGACAAGATGTTCCTCGAAATGATGATCGCTCACCACGAGGGTGCGGTGGAGCAGGCCAGGGCCGAAAAGGCGGATGGCAAGTTCCCCGAGGCCGTCACTTTGGCTGACGAGATCATCGCCAGCCAGCAGTCCGAGATAGACGAGATGCGGGGAATTCTCACCTCGCTGGTGTAAGTTGCCCGTCGCCCAAAGGATTTCCCGGCCACCGTCCCGTGACGGTGCTATCGAAGAGAGCGCCTAGGCAATGCGGATCGGGATCTCGGGCAAGGGCGGCGTCGGCAAGACCACGATCGCCGCCGTGGTTTCGCGAACCTTGGCCCGCCGCGGCCACCGCGTCATTGCGATCGACTGCGACTCCGACCCCAACCTCGGAGTGGGCATCGGTCTCGGCGAGCAGGCTGAGCTGATTCGCTCCGTGCTCGACCAGTCCGGACCGCAGCGGCACGTCCCGGTCGGTCTGGCACCGGTCGAACTGCTCGACGGGTACGGGTTCCCGGCCCCGGACGGTGTGACGATCCTGTTGGGGGCCCGAGCGGAGAAGGCGGGCTCGGGCTGCACGGGTGCCGCCCACGTGACGATTCGTGAGTTCATCGAGTTCGCGGAGCGCGACCTGTCTGGGACGTTCGTCGTCGCCGACATGGAGGCGGGCCTCGAGCACCTGTCCTGGGCCGGCGGCACGCTCCGGCACGTCGACATGCTGCTCGTCGTCCTGCAACCGACGTCCAAGGTGCTCCTGACCGCTGACCGCACGAACCGCCTGGCGGACGAGTTGGGTATCGCAGAGGTCGCCTTCATCGCCAATCGGGCCGCCGAGGGCGACCGCGAGCGACTCGAGAGCTTCGCCAGTGAGCGCGGGCGCGAATTGCTCGCCTACATCCCCGACGACCAGGCCGTCCTGGAAGCGGATCGCAGGTCGGAATGCCTGCTCGACTGGGCGCCGGATTCCGCCGCGGTACGGGCCATGGAGAGCCTGGCCGATGTGGTCGAGCTGCGCGGTCGGCAGCCGGTGACCACGTGGGCGGTCGATGTCGATCGCCGCCGAACAGCTGCGATCGTAGGGACGAGGAACCGCGGTGGCTGACACCCAGACGCTCAGCTGTGCGGTGCACGGGGAGTCCACCCGGCTCACCTGCGTCGACTGCGGCCAGCCGATCTGCCCGAAGTGCATGACCCGCACCGAGGTCGGCTTGAAGTGCTACCCATGCGCCGCGCCCGCCGGCGCGCCGGCTGGCGCCACGCCCAACCGGCGTCGCTCGCTTCTCCTCGTCGCTGTCGGCATCAGCGCCATGGTTGCGCTTGCCGCGGTGCTCTTGCTTCGTCCTTCCTCCTCCGAGCCTGGCCAGCCCGCCTTGCCGACGCCGGTCGGCACATGGGCTGACGCACCGGACCCGGGCGGCATTCGCGGGACAGCCACCGCCGTCGTTCTCGAGGACGGCACCGTGCTGGCGGCTGGCGGCGGCGTCAACGCGCTCGCCGTCCCAGCGACGGCTGCTTTCGACCCGGCAGGTGACGCCTGGCGCGAGCTCGCCCCGATGGGTGCGGCCCGGCGCGGCCATCAGGCGGTCCTGCTGACCGACGGTCGGGTGCTGGTGGCGGGAGGGCTCGCCGACGGCGTCCCGCTGGCATCGGCGGAGGTCTACGACCCCGGCAGCGCCGCGTGGTCCGCGGTGGCGCCCATGTCCGTCCCGCGGCTGGGTCACTCACTCACCGTCCTCAACGACGGCCGGGTGCTCGCTGCTGGTGGGAGCTCCGCAGAAGGCCAGGAGGCGACCGTCGCCGAGCTCTTCGACCCGGCCGCAGGGACCTGGCGTCCGACCGGCCCCCTGTCGACGCCACGGTTCGAACACACTGCCACCCGCCTGAGGGACGGCCGGGTTGTCATGGCCGGTGGGCTTGGGCCGGCGGTCAACGGGCTAGCCGCCCCTCTGGCTTCCACCGAGATCTACGACCCGGCAGCCAACATCTTCGTGGGGGCGACGGAGATGGCCACCGGCCGGTCCAACCACGCCGCTGTGCTGCTCGGCGACAACGCGGTGGTGGTGAGCGGTGGCCTCGGCGGTGAAGCCGGTGACCAATCGCTCGCCAGCTCGGAGGTCTTCGACGTCCGAGCCGGCACGTGGACCACGTCGGCGCCGCTGGGGGCTGCGCGCAGCGGTCACACGGCCACGGCGCTCGACGACGGTCGGGTGCTCGTGGCCGGGGGCGAGTCGGTGCAGCGGGGGAGTCGGCGGTCGCTCACCAGCGCCGAGGTGTTCAACTTCGAGACGGGGCCGACCGGTCAGTGGGGTCCGGCGGGCGACATGTCCTGCGCCCGCAGTGAGCAGGCGGCGGTGTTGCTCCCCGACGGATCGGTGCTCGTCGTGGCCGGAGACGCTGCCTTCCCCGGACAGGCGCCGATCGCTCAGAGCTGTACAGAACGCTACGTACCGTGATGCCCCGCACATCGACAATCAGAGGGTGAGACACATGGCAGCGATGGGTCGTCGCAAGAAGGACAGCGACCAGGCGGGACCGGGCGCGGGCGAAGAGAACGAGCCCAACAACCGCAAGCGGGCGCTGATCTTCTGCATCCTCGCCATGCCTGCTCTGATCGGGTTCTACGCCCTGGTCCTGTACTGGTCCAACCCGCGCACCCCAGGTGAGGAACTGCGGATCGACGAGTTCGCGACGCTGCTGCGGCAGGGCCGGATCCAGGAGACCAAGATCCTGGAGACCGACAGCCGGATGATCGGGAACTACGACGGAGGTGAGTACTGGGTCGCGTACTCCGCGGACAACGAGACCATCTTCGCCCGGCTCACCAGCGCCCTCGAAGACGCCGGCGTGCCCTACTCCGTGCAGCAGCAGCCGCTCAAGAACCTGGTCACCCCGGTCAGCCTGCTGCTCCCGGCGCTCATCGTCATCAACGGTCTGTTCATCCTGTTCCTGGCCCTGGGGCGGGGCGGTGACGGGTTCACCGCGTTCGGCAAGACGCGCGGCAAGCGCGCCGAGAGCGGTGATGCCAAGATCACGTTCTCGGATGTGGCCGGGCTCGACGAGGCCATGGAGGAGCTGGTCGAGGTCCGCGACTACCTCGCGAGTCCGGACCGGTTCTCGGCCATGGGCGCGTCGGTTCCCAAGGGGATCCTGCTCACCGGGCCGCCTGGGTGCGGCAAGACCCTGCTCGCCCGAGGCCTCGCCGGTGAGTCCGACGTGCCGTTCTTCTCCATCTCCGGGTCTGACTTCGTCGAGATCTTCGTGGGTGTCGGTGCGGCCCGCATTCGGGACTTCTTCAAGGTGGCGAAGGCCGCGGCGCCCTGCATCGTGTTCATCGACGAGCTCGACGCCGTCGGCCGTGGACGCAGCACCCACTCCATGGGCGGCACCGACGAGCGGGAAGCCACCCTCAACCAGCTCCTGGTCGAGATGGACGGCTTCGAGTCGGGCAGCGGTGTCGTGGTGCTCGCCGCGACCAACCGTCCCGACATCCTCGACTCCGCCCTCATGCGACCGGGCCGTTTCGACCGTCGGGTCGCCATCGAGCGTCCCGACGTCAACGGCCGCGAGGCGATCCTGGGCATCCACACCCGGGGCAAGCCCACGGCTGACAACGTCGACACCAGTCAGGTGGCCAAGCGTACCGCCGGGTTCTCCGGGGCCGACCTTGCCAACGTCGTCAACGAGGCGGCCCTGCTTGCCGCCCGTCGCGGCGCCACCGTCATCGAGCAGCACCACTTCACCGAGGCGATCGAACGCCTGATGGTCGGGCCGGAGCGCAAGTCGCGCATCCTGTCCCCCCAGGACCGTCACCGCATCGCCTACCACGAAGCAGGTCACGCGGTCGTCGCGACGTCCCTGCCTGGCACCGACCGGGTGGGCAAGCTGTCCATCGTGGCCAGAGGTCACGCCGGTGGGTTCACCTGGTGGATCAATGATGGCGACCAGCTCTCGGTCACCCGCTCCCAGCTGCTCGACCGCATCGCGGCGCTGATGGGTGGTCGTGCGGCCGAGGAGCTGGCCACCGGTGAGATGTCCAGCGGCGCAATGAGCGACCTCGACTCGGCCATGCTGCTCGCCCAGCGCATGGTGACCGAGTTCGGCATGAGTGCCCGGCTCGGGCCGTTCTCGGTGAAGCCGCTGCAGAACGCCGCGATGAAGGAGGGCATGCTCGCCCAGGGCTTCTCCGAGCGGATCGCCTCCGAGATCGACCGGGAGGTGCAAGACGTGCTGACCGAGGCGGCCGACCGCGCTCGCGATGTCCTGGTCAGCCAGCGGTCGGTGCTCGACGCGGTCGCGCAGGCGCTGATGGAGACCGAGACCCTCGAGGGTGAGGTCCTCGACGCGCTCCTGCTTCCCGTCACCAAGCCCGGTGCGACTCCGGCGCAGGTCGGCATCTGATGAGTTCCCCACCGAGCACCGAGGTGGCGGCCAAGACCTGCAGCCGCCACCGCCGCAAGCCCGCCGTCGGCACGTGCGCGAGCTGCGCCCAGCCGATGTGCCGGTCCTGCCTGGTGCCGACCAAGGTGGGGCTCAAGTGCACAGGCTGCACCGGCCAGAAGGCGACCACCAGCAAGAAGGTGGCGGGTACTCGCCCGCGCTGGGTCCTGCCGGCGACCTTCGTCGGCCTGGTGGCGCTGGTCGCGCTGGTGTCCACGACGCTCGGCGGAAGTGAGGACGACGGAGCCGGGCCGGTGGACGCCGTCGCCGGCGGACCGTCGGATCGTGGGGTCGACATCGAGGGAGCGAACGGGCTGACCATCTCCGGCACCCTGTCGCTGCCCGAGGGAGCCACCTCGGGCGCCGGACTGCCAGCGCTCGTCATTCTCGGTGGCTACGGACCCACGAACCGGGACGGTCGGGCTCCCGAAGGTGGCATACCGGACCCGATCAACCGCGACCTGAGCGAGGCCTTTGTCGAAGCGGGGATGGTCACCTACCGCTATGACAAGCGGGGTACGGCGCGCAGCCAGCTGCCTGAAGGCGAGCCGCTCCGTTTCGAGGACATGGTGGCCGATGCCGCTGCCGCCGTGGCCTTCCTCGCTGAACGGGCGGAGGTCGACCCGGAGCGCATCGCGGTCGTAGGCCACGAGGAGGGCGGTCTTGTCGCCATGCGACTCGCCGCGACCGAGCCCGCCGTACGTGGACTGGCACTGATCTCGACTCCCGGGCGCCCCCTGGTCGACGTGATTGCCGACGACATCCTCGGCAGCCCGCACCCGGAGTACGTGCCGGCGCTGCGATCGGTGGTGGAGCCACTGGTGGCGGGTCGACCACTGCCGACGCCGATACCGACCACCGTCGCGGGCTATTTCCCCCTCGACCAGCAGGACTACCTGCGGGACATTTTCTCCCTGGACCCTGCGGCTCTGGCCGCAGAGGTCGATGCGCCCGTGTTGCTCATGCGGGGCGAGAAGGCGACGTTCGTCAACGAGGCCGACGAGAAGGCTCTGGTCGAAGCGTTCGGTCCGAACGCCGAGCCGTTCGTTGCTGCCGGGACCGGTCCCTCACTCAACATCCAGGCGGCGCCCGTTGCCACTAGCGCGGGCGAGTCGGCCGGCATGGGCGCGGACCACAACCCCAACAGTGCGGCCCCGATTCGGGAGCGCTCCGAGCGGGCCATCGGCACAGTGCTCGACTTTCTCAAGACCGCGACTGCCGCGAGGTCCTGACCACTCAACGTGGGGTGACCGGGCCGGGCGGCAACGGCGGGACGTCGACGCAACCGGCCTCGGCACCGAGCAGGCGCAGCCCGGCGCGGTCGCCGATCCCGAATTCCGCTTCGGGCAGCGTGTGCTCGGCCAGTTCGGCATACATCAGCTGGTCACGACCGCTGGGATGGCCGAGTCCGAACACGTGGCCGAGCTCGTGCAGGATGACCCGACCTGTGGTGACGCCCCGACCGAAGCCGCTGGGCAGCGGCGCCCCGCTGCTGCGGTCCCGTACTGCATCGACGTTCAACTCGAGCACCCCGCTGACCAGCACGTTGTCGACGGTCAGCGGCCGACCACGGCCGACCACGATGACGTCAGCCGCGGCGCCGGGGTCGGCCGCTGCCCCGAGCGCTGACCAGCCGATGAGGATCGGTGCCCACCGCTGCCCATAGCGCTCAGGCTGGTAGGGCGAGCGGCTGATGGCGAGTTGCTCGTCGGAGGTGCCGGCATCGACGATCGCGATGCCGGTGGCTTCTGCCACCCGGGCGATGGCCTCGCGCACCTCCGCCACGCCGCCCGGCGGCGCGAGGGCGTCGTTGAGCACGTAGCTCACCGGTTCGCACGGATTGAAGCGGGCCGGGAAGCAGCCCCCTTCGCCTCCAGCACTGAGGAACGTGTAGCCCGAGGCGGTCGGCTGCTCACGGTTCCCGTCGCTGGCGCTGCCGAGGTGGCCCTCAGCCGGGCACGCGGCGTCGGGGGCAGGCTCACTTGCCCCCGGCCTGCTCTCGCCCCCGGAGAGCACGGTCGCTCGCAGGCCCAGGCCACCCACCAGCACCAGGACCAGCACCCCTGCGATCGCGGGTGCGCGCGGCGCTGCTCGTCGCGACGGCTCGGGCAGTCGGCCGGTGACCGTCTTCGCCGGAGCACCGACCGGCCGCACGACGATCTCGAACCGGTGCTGCCCGCCCATCCTGCGCCGAGGTCGCGCCAGAGCCTCGACGGTGACGACGGCCTCCGCGCTGTCGCCCGGTTCGACCACGATGCTCGGCGGGTCGACCGTGACGGTCAGCTGTCGCTCGGCCGGCCCGCCGACGTCCGCGCTCGCTGTGGCGTCGAGGTCGGCCCGGACGACGGCGTTGCCGCGGTTCTCGACCGTCAATCGGTGGGAACTGCCGCTGCTCACGACGGCATGCGCGGGGCGGAGCGCCATGAACAGGTCGTGGAACTCCCGGATGCCCACGGTGCCCTGGGCGACCAGAGGCTCCGTGCCGCCGGTGACAGTGATCCCGAACGGCACGGATCCCGCGGGCAGCTTCGCGCCCCCGGGCGGAGAGAAGACGATGCGGGCGCTCGCCGTCGCGCCGGCGGGGACGAGCAGGGTGGCCGGGACGATCCAGGACCAGCCAGCTGCGGGTCCGGTGACCTGCAGCTGGACCTCACGGTCCGACGTGTCGGAGCTGGACACCTCGAGGGTGCTCATCGACTTCTCGTGCTCACCGGCCGGAACGTCAACCGGGTCGAGGGAGGCGCTGAGCATCATGGCGGGGAGGAGGCCGTCATGACGACCTCCTCCCCGTAGGTGACGATGCTGTGCGCTGTCTGAGCGAGCCGCGCTTGGCCTACCCGGCAGGCGCTGCCCGGCGGACCCCCGCCGGACCGGCGTCTCGCCGGCGGGTTAGCAGAGCCAACAAGACGAACAGCACACCCACGATGGCCAGGCCGACGACGGCGGCCAGGCCGTACTTCAGGAGATTGGACGTGGCGGGTTCGATCTCGTCGTACTGCACCGCCGCCACGTAGATGTCCTGTCCTTCGGTCACCGTGTCGAAGTTGCGGGTGTCGTCCCATCCCACCAACGCGAAGCTGTCGGTGGAGGCGATGCCGGGCGGAGCGTTGAGGTCGAACCGTGAGGCGAAGACCCCGATCTTGCGGTCGATGGACTGCTCGCTGATCCGGACGTTCTTCGACCACGTCGCGCCGTTGTCCGAGGACGAGGCGTAGTAGACGTCGTTCGAGGTGGTGCCCGGGTCCGAGCGGGTGTCGAACCAGGCCGCGTCCAGGCGACCGTTCGGGGCGATGCTGATCTTGGGGATGCCGCTGAAGAAGAGCTGCTCCGGGTCGTCGTCGTTGACCGGTTTCGGCTCCGACCACGTCTGCCCGCGATCGGTCGACGTGCGGTGGAAGACGTCCGACTCGCTGTCCACCCCGGGGTTTCGGGTCGCTTCGTGCACCACGTGCAGCGTGCCGTCGTTGCCGCCCTCGGGGCTCCAGACCATGTCGATGCCGCCGAAGCTGTTGACGTTGTTCTCGGCAAAGCCGGTGATGGGGAAGACCTCGAGCGTCTTGCCCTGGTCCGAGGTGCGGGTGAGGAAGTAGCCGGGGTTGGGCGCGGAAACCTGGTTCTGGTAGCTGCTGACCCAGGCCGTGTAGGCCGTGCCCTTGTCGTCGATGGCGAGAACCGGATTGCTGCCGCCGAAGTTCACTGCCTGGTCAGGGTCCGACTTAGGACTTCCAGGGGGAGGGGGGGCCGGTGACGCGCTCGGCACGGCCGCCGGGGCGGTGGGGCTGGCGACAAGGCTGGGACTCGGCTCGGGGCGGGGAGCCGCGGGACTCGTGGTGGGTGCCGTTGAGGCCGTTGCGGAAGGTGTTGCGGAACCGGATGGGCTGGCCGAGGCGGCCGGCGTCGGGCTCGGCACCGTCTCGAGCGCTTCAGCGCGCACGGCTTCGTCCTCGAAAACGCCGGACGTCAAGTTGATGGGCTCCGAGAAGGTGGCGCCACCGTCGGTCGAAACGGCCATCACCGGCTGGTTCGCGATCCGGTTGGGATCTACGAAGCGGTTCTGCTGACGCCAGGTGAGGTAGATCGTGTCCTGGTCGCCGCTGGTGTCGACGGCCATTCCGGAGAGCGGCCGGTTGGGCTGCTGATTCTCGCCCTCGAGACCGCGCGTGTCCCGGACGGTGGTTGTCTTCCAAGAGGCACCAGCGTCGTCAGAGCGACCGAGGAAGATGCTGCGGTTGAAGCCGTCCTTGCTGTCCCAGCCCGCGAGCCCGTAGTACAGCGTGCCGCCGGACCCGAAGGCGATCTTGCCCTGGGTGGTATGGCTGTTGGTCATCAGGCACATCGGGTAGGAATCCAGGGAGGGTGAGGCATCGAGCTTGACCCAGGTCTGGCCGCCGTCGGCGGATTCCATCAGTCCGCAGCGCTGGGTGCGCAGGTCCACTGCCGAGCCGAAGACGTGCAGTGGGTCCTCCGGGTCGACGGCGAAGCCGGGCGCCCCGTAGGTCCGGGCCGGTGACAGGTCGAACTGCGTTGCCTGCACCGGCTTGGACACCTGCAAGGGCGTCTCCGCCAGGGCGACCGAGGACATCCCCCCCAGCATGGTGGCCAGGACGACAGATCCTGTGAGCGTCTTGTTCATGTACGGGAACCCCCGGGTTCGGGTGGGCGGACGATCCGACTGGACAGCCCGAAGGGACGCCAATCGGGGCGACGACTGTCGCACCGGGCGGTGCAGATGCGGCGGAGACCCTCGAGGGCCCGGGTCGCCACCGATCGGCGGCGACCCGGGAACCGCCTACTAGGGGCGCGCCTTCTCCGGAGTGGGCTGCCGGCGAGTGCTGAAGTAGACGGCCGCGCCGGCCAGGAACAACGCGACTCCTGCCGCGCCCGCACCGGCGAGAACCAGGGCCTGCGTGCTTGCCGAGCCGGCTTCCACCAGACCGACGGGCCGGTTCGCGTCCGACTCGCCGAGCGGCGCGCCCAGCACCGGTGCGCCACCCGGGCCGGCCACGCTCACGAGGGCCCGAGTCGGGATGATCGCGACGTCGCCGTCCTCTGACGACTGCGTGGCAACGAGCACGTGGTTGCCAGGCGTGGCGTCCGCGGGGATCTGCACGGAACCGGCGAGCGCGTCTGTGTCCTGATTGACCGGGAACGTGCCGAGGACGGGACCGTCGAGGGCGTCGAACCGGACCACGACCGGCAGGTCCGCGTTATAGCTGATGCCACTGATCGCGACCGTCTCCCCGGCGCCGACCACCTGTGGGGTGGCGAGGAGGGTAGGTCCGGCCACGCACGCCCACGCGGCCGCGCCGGCTACCAGCACACCCGTCAGCGCGGTGGTGCCGAGCACTACCAGCTTCCTACTCGTTTTCAACGCTGTGCCCATGGCGAGTCGCTCCTCGAGGAAGAGATGTGCAATCCAGGCGCGTCAACTGCGCGCTCCTCGTAGTAAAGCACTATTGACCCAGAGGGAAAGGCCTCCGCCACGCATTCTTTTTGGCAGCGGGCCGTCACGCAGAGCAACCTTTGCTTCGGGCGGGCCTGATAACTCGCCCCCGCTCGTGCCAGGTGAACAGATCAGGTGAGGCCACCGCGAGGCGCGCGGCTCATGTCGTCAGAGAGGTGTGCCCGGAGGGCGTGAGGCTCCACGAACCTCCGCAGAGCGCCCTGCGCTGTCCCTGTTTCTGCCGCTCTGGGGGGTGGGCCGCTAAGCCCCCCATCCGCACCGAGCCGCCGGCACTTCCCGACAGCGAGCGAATCCCGGGCCGACACTAAAGGTATTGAACACATACCGCCGAACCCGGCAAAGCCAGGTTTCCACGCTCAATAATAGGTGTGCTACACATCTAGTCCGGACACATCTAGATGTGCCCGGACTAGATGTGCCGCGCATCTACCTAAATAGTTTCGCCGAATACTTGTCCTCTCGTATTCGCTGTGGCATAGTCCCTAGGGGCAACTTGGGCAGCTTGTCCGAGTTGCCGCAGTGGCTGGTGCAACCCGCTCCAGCACAACCAGTCTTGGAGGAACGGATATGACGGCCAAGAACAGGCTGGCGGTGCTTGTCGGCACCGCCGTCGCAGGGATGGCGTTGCTCGCGGGCACAGCCTTCGCGTGCACGAACCTTGCGACCTTGAACCTCAGCTCCGCCAGCGGCAGCGTCGGCGACACGGTCACGGTGACCGGGTCGTCCTTCCGTGTCGGCACGGCGAAGGCTCCCACCATCCCGGTGGCCCTGAGTTGGAACAGCGCTGACGGCGCGCGGCTCGCCGACGTCACGCCGGACGCCGCTGGCAACATCTCGGCCACCTTCACCGTGCCCGAGGGCCAGGCCGGCTACTACGTGATCTTCGCGACCCAGCGTGACGCCAAGGGCGTCGACGCCTACGGCACGCCGGCTCGTGCGGCGTTCCAGATCCTCGGCGCGAACGGTGAGTCGGTCATCGCCAACCCGAGCACCCAGACACCGGTCGCCACCAGCGGCTCCGGCAATGGCATCCTCGCCCTGACTGTCGGCCTCGGTGCCGCTGGTCTGGCGCTGTTCGCCGCTGGCTTCGTGTCCTTCGCTCGCCAGGCCCGTCGTCGCGAGGTCCCGGTCGCTGCCAAGGTTCGCGGTAGCGAGTAGCAGATTCGTCGCCGCGTCTGACGTGGCATAGGTTCGAAACGGGCGTCCCCTACGGGGGGCGCCCGTTTCGCGCGCCCCGGAGGTTGGACGAACAGATGGGACAGCGGGTGCTGAAGATCGCGCACAGGGATCAGGCGGCAGTGCGCCGGCGATCCTGGCTCGGTGCGGCCGTCGTGGTGATCGTGGTGATGCTGGCCGCCGGGTGCTCCGCCGACGGGTCGTCGCAGCCGCCGCCCCCTGTCGAGCGGGCGGCGCAGCAGGTGCTCCGGGTCGCCGTAGGTGACGACGAGTTCCTCGGCGGGCCGCCGCCCGTGGCCAACCTCGGTTTGTTGGTCGACGGTCTGAACCCGGGCATCTTCGAGACCCTCACCGTGGTGACGCAGAACTTCGGTCTACGGCCCGGGCTGGCGCTTCGGTGGGAGGCCCGCTCGCCGACGCAGTGGCGTTTCGAGCTCCGGCCGGATGTGAGCTTCCACGACGGCACACCGCTCACCGCAGCCGCCGTGGTCGAGTCCCTCCAGCGTGTGACCGGAGGCACCGAGGACGCCGCGGGTGAACAGGTGGCCCTGCGGGCCAGCCGCCCCCGCGGGCTGGAGGCCGATTCGGCGACGGCCGTCGAGGAGCTCGTCGTCGAGATCGTCCTGTCCCAGCCCAACCTGCGCCTTGCCGAGCAGTTCGCGAACCCGCGGACGGCGGTGCTCGCTCCAGGGACGGAGGCGGGTGATGGGAGCACGCCGGCACGAACCCCTACCGGGACCGGTCCTTTCCGCTTCGCAACCTACCGCCCCGGAGTCGACCTGGAGGTGCGCGCCAATCCGAACTACTGGGACGGAGCCCCGGAGCTGGAGTCGATGCTGTTCCGCTTCGGCGCTGAACGCGACGCGAGCCGCTTGCTCGCCACCGGCGCAATCGACGCCGTGGGCTACATCGAGGCCGGGCTGCTCGCGAACGTGTCGGGCACTGCCGACCGTCAGGTGCTGTCCGCGCCGGCGCGCTCGGCGTTCCTGCTGCTCAACCGCGGGGGGGTGCAGGAGTGGTCCACCCTCCAGGAGGACCCGGTGCGCGAGGCGGTCGTCATGGGGCTCGATCGCGAGACCGTCGTCGAGGCTGCCTGGCCGGCCCAGACCGAACCGAGCGACACGGTGATCCCGGCTGTCGTGCTCGGAGCAGTGGCCGAGCAGGTCCGTCCGCCAACTGTCGATGTGACGGCGGCCACGGCGCTGCTGAACGACGCTGGCTGGGTGCCGGGTCCAGACGGCATCCGTGTACGCGACGGCAGTCGCCTCGAGCTCGACGTCCTGGTGCGTCGCCCGGCCGACGGATTGCCCGCCGTCGAGCAGGCGATCCGCAAACAGCTGACCGCACTCGGCATCGGTGCGCGGACGACGCCGCCCGACGCCGCCTCGACGCCGTTGCAGCGGGTCAATGCAGCGACCTTCGATCTGTTCGTCGACCTGCGCCCGCAGGACGACGCCAACCCTTGCGCGCTCTGCCGCTTCTTCACCATCGGCCCTGGGGGTGACCTCACCGTCTCCGGCGTCGTGGGGGCGGGACCGGCTGCTGATGCGCTGTACGAGCAGGTGCATGCAGCGCAGTCACTCGACACGGTCCGCCGGCTCGCCACCGACATCCTGGAGGTGGCCATTCAGGACGAGGCGGTGGTCCTGCCGCTGGCGTCGCTGCCCAATCCGTGGCTGCTGTCGTCCCAGGTGCAAGGCTTCGAGCCAGCGGCGATCGGCGGTGCTCAGACTTGGCAGGACGTCTTCCTGTCGCGCTGACGGTCAGGTCGGCTCGCCAGGTGCCGCTGGTGTGGCGCGGGCACGCCGCCGGAGCAACCAGGCCCCCGCAGCACCGATCAGCACCAGAACGGCCAGGACAGGGAGCAGCACGCTCAGCCGACCACCGGAGCCGAGACTGATCGTGGCGCCGAAGACGTCCTGACGACCGGTGTCCTGATTGCCGAGGCGGGTGTCGGTCCAGGCCGCGTAGGCCCGGTCGTCGTTGCTGGTCAGGCCGAGGCGGGTCCCGAAGTCGGTTCCGTAGGCCGGGCCGAACGTGGGTCCTACGCTCGAGTCGAAGGCCACCGAGGAGACCCGCTGGTTGGTGAAGGTGCCTGCCTCGTCGTCCGAGGACGCGAGATAGACCTCTGTCATCGTGTTCGCCGGGTCGGCCCGGCGGTCGTAGAAGAGCACATCGACCCGGCCTCCCGGCGCAACCGACAGGCGGGGAAGGTACTGCGCCGTGCCGTCCCCAGCCGCATTGTCGTTCACCTGCACGGGCTCCGACCAGGTGGCGCCTCCATCCGAGGAGCGGCGAATCAGGACGTCCTCATCGCCCCCCCGCCCGTCGGTCCACGCCACGTAGAGCACGCCGTCGGGCCCGGCCGTGAGCGACGGGAAGTCAGGCAAGAAGATCAGGAACCGTTTGGTCGGGACCAATTCGGGTTCGACCTCGACTCCGGTGGTGAAGCTCTGCCCGCCGTCGTCGGAGCGGGTCACGACCAGGGCGAAGGGGTCCTCGGCGACCGGTCCTTCCAGTCCCTCAGCGTCGCGGCGATTGCGGAGCAGGTCCTGGTAGAGCACGACCAGAGCACCGTCGGCGTCGATCACCGGGCTGGCCGCACCGACCCGCTCGCGGTCGGCGTCACTGACCGGCACGGGAGCGGAGAAGGTCCGGCCGCCGTCGGTCGACCGGGCGGCGACGATCCGCGCCGGACCGGTGAGCTGGTTCAGGCCGACGGCCTCGGCGGCGAGCCAGATCAGGTGCACGGTTCCTTCCGGGTCGACGGCGATCCGGGGCTGGAACGTCAGCTCCCCGGCCACCTCGACCGGCGGGTCCAGCGTTCGACCGCCGTCGAAGGACCGGGCGAGCCACAGGGCGCCCGGTGTGTTTCCGTTGCCCTCCAGCGAGACGTACAGCACGTAGAGGGTGCCGTCCGGGCCGAACGCAGCATCCGGCGCAAAGGGGCACGGGGTCCGCTCCGGCGAGGCGGCGCAGGCCGGTGTGCCGGGGGGCAGCGGCAGTGCGGTCGGCTGCCAGGTCGTACCGCCGTCCTCGCTCCACTCCATCAGCGCCGAGAACCCGGGGCGATCGATGCGGTGAGTGACGACGAGGCGATCGCCGTCCTCGGGGTCACGCACCACGTTCGGCGAGTTGTTGACCGTGATCACGCCGGGCGGGTTGATCAGGGTGTTGGTGCCGACGACGCTCTCGCCACCCCCGCCGGCGAACACCAGGGCGGCACCGATCGCCACCACCAGACCCAGGGCCATCCCTGCCGCCCCGACCGAGCGTCTCGTGTTCTTCACCGGACGAAACGTAGCCCACTCGCGTCGCCCTCTCGGTAGATGTGAATTGCACCTACACGCCGTCAGATCCAGCCACGTATGGTGGGCCGTCACTCGGCGGAAGGGGCGGCGGCGCGATGGGGGAAGCACCATCGGCCCCAGCCGGGTCACCCAGCTCCGTCCGACCGCTGAAAGTGGCGATCGTCGGCAGCGGTGGAGTGGGCAAGTCCGTCGTCTCGGCGACGCTGGCGCGAACGCTTGCCCGCCGCGGCAGAGACGTGCTGGCCGTCGACCTCGACCCGAACCCGGGCCTCGCGTACAGCCTCGGTCTTGCTCCGAGTGATGCCGGGCTACCCCCCGAGACCACCATCGAGGTCAAGGGTGGCCTCTACGGCTGGGGGCCGGCCCCCGAGGTCGATCTGGCAACCGGGGCGATGACGCTCAGCCGGCTGGCGCCCGACGGCGTGCGCTATCTGAGCCCCGGCAAGATCGACGGCAAGACCGTGAACAAGAGCGAGGTCAAGCGCTGCCTCGGCACCGTGCGGCTGCTCGTCGACCACCTCACAGCGCCCTGGGACATCGTGGCCGATCTCGAGGCCGGCACCACGACACCGTACGAAGGGTATGCCCGGTTCGCCGAGGTGATCGTGGTGCTGGCCACTGGATCATGGCGCTCCTGCCTCGCGGCCCGCCGGCTCTGCGCGCTGCTGCCCTCGGTGCCGCTCGTGGTGGTCGCCAGCAAGACCGCTCCCGGTGCCAGCGACGCTGCGCGGTGGGGACTGCCGGTGCAGCACCACATCCCCTTCGACCCAGAGGTCGCGGCCGCGGAGCGACGCGGTCTCGCCCCGCTCGATGCCTGTTCTGATGCACCCGCCCTGTCGGCCGTGGCAAGCCTCGCCGACCTGTTATTGAAGGTGGCCCCATGAAGATCGTCATCACTGGTAAGGGCGGTGCCGGCAAGACCACGATCGCCGGTGCGCTGGCTCGCCACCTCGCGCACGCCGGACACGCGGTGGTCGCCCTCGACTGCGACCCCAACCCGATGCTGGGCATCACCCTCGGCTTCGGTCCCGAGCGGACCGAGGCGGCGCCGGCGGTGCTGAACATGCTGGTGGAGATGGGTCACACCCACAACGACCCGGACCCCGATCCTGAGGGCCTGCTCGAACAGTTCGGGGTCGAAGGTGCGGACGGGTTGCGCCTGTTGACCGTCGGGCGGGTGGAGCAACTCGAAGGCGCGTGCGTGTGCTGCGGCTCGCACAGCACGACCCGCAAGCTTTTCAGCAACCTGCCGCACGACGGGCGCATCGTCCTGGCTGATCTCGAGGCTGGGCTGAACGATCTGATCTGGGCCCATCCCGGTCGCGAGGACGTGGTGGTGGCGGTCGCCGAGCCGAGCGCCAAGGGGGTCGAGATCGTGCGCCGCGCCTGCCAGCTGTCCGAGACGCTGGGGGTCAGCCGCCTCGTCGCCGTCGCCAACCGGGCGAGCCCCTCCGATGCCGAGAACCTGTCGCGTGTCACCGGTGTTCCAGCGTTCGCCATCCCGGAGGACCCGGCTGTCGCGGCTGCAGACCGTGACGGTGCGGCGCCGTACGACACCGATCCCTCGACGCCAGCCGTGCTGGCGATCGGTGAGCTGGTCGGTTGGCTCGGCGTGCCGAAGCGCCCCGCCGCGGAGCAGCCGCTCCCGGCTGGGTGAGGCGGATCGTCTCGTCGCCTGGGTGACCCGCGGCTGCCCAGGACGGGCTCGTAGCGTGGCCGCATGCCGGACATCCGCGGTAACACAGTGCTGCCGGCCCGCCGCCGAGACGTGCTGCTGCACACCGCGGACCGCCTGGAGCTGGTGGGGGAGCTGGCGCTGCCGCTGCGCCGCGCCCCGGTGGCGACGCTGGTGTGCCTGCATCCGCTGCCGACGCAGGGCGGCTTCATGGACAGCCACCTGCTTCGCAAGGCCGCCTGGCGCCTTCCGGCTCTCGCCGACCTGGCTGTCCTTCGGTTCAACACCCGAGGGACGACCAGCCCCCGCGGGACGAGTCAGGGCAGCTTCGACGGCGGGGTCGGCGAGCGGTACGACGTGGCGGCTGCCCTGGATCTGTGCGAGGCCGAGGACCTGCCCGCGCTCTGGCTGCTGGGGTGGTCGTTCGGGACCGACCTCGCCTTGATCTGCGGCGGTGACCCGTCGGTCGTTGGAGCCGTCCTGATCAGTCCGCCGTTGCGGTTCTCCACCTCCGCCGACCTCGCCGCGTGGGCCGCGTCCGGCAAGCCGCTGAGCGCAATCGTGCCGGAGCACGACGACTTCCTGAGGCCGGCTCAGGCGCGCGAGCGCTTCGCCGCCGTGCCGCAGGCCGAGGTGGTCGTGGTGCCCGGTGCCAAGCACCTGCTCGTCGGCCACGCGGAGCGGGTTCTCGACGAGGTGGTCCGGCGAGTCGCGCCGACCGCGTTTCCGCTGCCGACGACGTACGGGCAGGGGTGAGCCCTGCTCAGGACTGGTTCTGCCGCGGCGCGATGACTTCGTTGAGCACGAGCTGGGCCGCCGCCGCCATGGGGATGGCGAGCAGCGCGCCGAGCACCCCGAGCAGCGAGCCGCCGACGAGCACCGCGACGACGGTGGCCGCGGGGGACACGTCCACTGACCGCTGCATGATCCGCGGATAGAGCACGTAGTTCTCGATCTGCTGGTAGATCAGGTAGTAGACGGCGCAGATGATGCCCACCTGCACGGAGGTGAACAGGGCCACCAGTGTCACCACGGTCGCGCCGATCGTGGCGCCGATGAGCGGGATCAACCCGGTCATGGCGACGAGTAAGGCGAGTGCGAGCGGATAGTCCACCCCCAGCACCAGGAGCAGGAGAAAGGTGGTGACGCCGGCCAGGGCCGCGATGCTCGCGGCGCCGGCTACGTAGCCGCCGATGCGCGAGAGGATCTCATCGGTCAGGAGCCCGACCCGGGCCCGCCGGCTGCGGGGCACCAGGCGGTAGGCGTTGGCCTTGATCGTCGGCAGGCTGGACAGGAAGTAGAGCGTCAGGATGAGCACCGTCAGGGCGCTGAAGAACGCGCTGAAGACCACTTTGCTGACGCCGAGCACACCGCCGGCCGCGCTGACGCCGAGCCGGCTGGGATCGTCGAGCAGCTCCCTTGCACGATCCAGCAGGCCGAACCGCTCGTCCAGCGACGCGATGCGCTCGTTGTCCTGCAACTGCTGGACATAGCGAGGCAGGTCGTCGGCGAACGCCTGCGCCTGCTCGACGATCGGCGGGACGACCGCGAAACCGAAGCCCACGAAGAACAGCAGGACTGCGAGAAGGACGATCCCGACGGCCCGCCCCCGCTTGACCTTCCGGCGCTCCAGGGCCTCCACGGCCGGGTTCAGCCCGATGGCCAGAAAGGCAGCCGTGAGCAAGAGGATGAGGACCGACTTCACGGCGCTGAGGGCCAACACCACGCCATAGGCGAGCGCGACACCCATCGCTGCGGTGAAGGCGATCCGGAACGGCGAGCGGGAGGACATCGGCCGGCCGGGCAGGCCGTAGGGGTTCTTCTCGTCGACCTGCGCCTCGATCTTGCGTACGGCGGTGTCGAGCAACGGGTCGTCCGCAGGTGCGACGAGCTTCGCCGCGTCCACAGCGGCGCTGCCGGCCTGGACCGCCCCCGCCCTCGCCTGCTCCGCACCGGTTCGCGCATCGACGGCGCCGGCCTCCGCCTGCTGTGCCCGCTCGGCGGAGGCGCCGGCCTCGGAAAGGACCTCCTCGACCCGCTCGTCGAGCTTGTCCTCGACCCGCTCGTCGACGACCTTCTCGACCGCTTTGTCGACCGCCTCGTCGATCTTCGGCTCGGCCGGGTCGACCGGGTCTGCTGGGTCTGCTGGGTCTGCTGGGTCTGCTGGGTCGGAAGCCTGCTTTTGCTCAGTCACCGGGTCGGTGGCCGGCCTGCTCGGGCAGAGGGGCCGGAGGGAGCGCGCCGACGGCGGCAGAGACCGCGTCCCGCAGCTGCTGCAGCTGTGCGGCGATGGCATCGCGCTGCTGGGACAGCTGCTCCACCTGGCGACGGGCCTCGACGGTCATGTTCGCCGCCTCGGCGCGGGCGTTCTCGTGCACCCCTTGGACGTCGTGGCGGGCCTGCTCCAGCAGCTTCTGGGCGTCGCGCTGTGCGGCCTCGCGGGCGGCGTCGGCCTCCCGCTTGGCGGCGCCGCGCTGGTTGTCGGCGTCGCGGGTGGCCTGGGAGCGCACCGCTTGGGCGTCGCGCTGGGCCTGCGCGGTCGTGGCGGAGGCCG
This sequence comes from Actinomycetota bacterium, assembly GCA_019348355.1. GTDB lineage: Bacteria > Actinomycetota > Actinomycetes > Mycobacteriales > SCTD01 > SCTD01. The sequence continues at coordinate 1,042 of JAHWJP010000022.1, read as the reverse complement.
CCTCGCTCACCTTGGCCAGCTCACGCTCGCGCCGCTGCAGGTCGCGCAGCAGTTCACTGCTCTCCTTCGATGCCTGCTCCTTGGCGGCGGCGACGAGCCGGTCGGCCTCGTCCTTCGCGCTCGCTCGCAGGGCGGACGCCTCCTGCTCGGCCAGCGCGAGCATCTCGGCCATGCGGCCGGCGGCCACGGACGCGGGTTCAGGTCGCCCGGCGGCCCGGCGCTCGGCCTCGGCCAGGCGCTGCTGAGCCTTCTGCAGCTGGGCCTGCATCGAGCTGACCCGCTCGCCGTCCTCGGCGTGCTGCTGATCGGCCTCGGTCAGGGCGACCTCGACGCGGTAGACGTAGTCGTCGACCTGCCGCTTGTCGTAGCCGTTGAAGCGGACGACATCGAAGTCGACCTGCTCGCTGTCGAGCGGGACGAGATCGTCCGGGTCGTCGCTCGTCAGCTCAGCGCGCTTGTGTCCTGTGACGTCCATGACTGCTGTGATACCACCCGTCGGGGGTCTCGGCCCGCACCGCCACACGGGTCGCGGACTTCGCCTGCTCAGACGTCCCGGAAGCGGTCGATCGCATCGTGGTGCCGAGCGCGTAGCGGCTGACCGGACTCCTCGACGCCGAGTCCCTGCTCCGGGGCCAGGCACAGCACGCCCACCTTGCCCTGATGGGCGTTGCGGTGGACGTCGAGCGCCGCCTGGCCGGCCTGCTCGAGGGCATAGGTGCGGGACAGTGTCGGGTGGATGACCCCCTTGCCGATCAGGCGGTTGGCCTCCCAGCTCTCCCGGTAGTTCGCGAAGTGGGAGCCGACGATGCGCTTGAGGTTCATCCAGAAGTAGCGGTTGTCGTAGGAGTGCAGGTAGCCGCTCGTCGAGGCGCAGGTGGCGATCGTGCCGCCCTTCTTCGTGACGTAGACCGAGGCGCCGAAGGTCTCCCGCCCCGGGTGCTCGAAGACGATGTCGATGTCCTCGCCCCCGGTCAGCTCGCGGATCTTCTTGCCGAAGCGCTGCCACTCCTTGGGGTCCTGGTTGTGCTCGTCCTTCCAGAAC
>JAHWJP010000227.1 GCA_019348355.1 Actinomycetota bacterium | reverse complement strand
CCGGCGTCGACCTGACGGCGACCTGACGTGGAGCCGCTCGCCGACCGGATGCGCGCTCAGGCACGGCAGTGCCGGCGAGCCGGGAGCCCCCTGATGGCGGCCGTCCTGGAAGGCGCCGCCGCCGACGTCGAGGCCGGAGGGCCGACCGCGGCGCTGCTCGGCCCGCTCGAGGACTTTCCGGCGGCACCGTCCCGGCCCTGCGGCTGGCCGGCGCCTTGCACCGGCTGGTCCTCGAGCGTCGAGCTCGACGGACCGGCTCACCCTCACGTCCTACGTCTGGGCCGACCAGGTCGACCGGTTCGAGCGCCTGCGGGCGGCCCTGCACGTCGCCGCCGCCTCGCCCGTTCGGGTCGAGCGCCTGCCCGCAGCGCAGTTCCTCGAACGGGAGCTCGCCAGGCCGCAGCCGGGCGTCGTGACAGTGGTGTGGCACTCCGTCGTCCGGCAGTACCTCGATGCGCGGGAGCGGGCGGGTCGGCGGCGGCAGCCACAACTTCGGCGTCGTGCTGCAGACCTGGCCGGGTGGTGGCCCACGCCGGCTGGCGGACTGCGAGGGGCACGGTCCGCCGTTCGGCTGGCGGTGAGGGAGACTGTCCCTCCACCCGTACAGAAGGAGAATCCGTGCAGTTCGGCCGTTACTACGAGGAGTTCGAAGTCGGCGCGGTCTACAAGCACTGGCCGGGCAAGACCGTCACCGAGTCCGACAACCACCTGTTCTGCCTGCTCACGATGAACCACCACCCGCTGCACCTGGACCTGGACTACGCCGGCACCACCGAGCACAAGAAGAACGTCGTCGTCGGCAACTATGTCTACTCGTTGCTGCTCGGTATGTCCGTCCCGGACGTGTCCGGCCGGGCCATCGCCAACCTCGAGGTCGAGAACCTGCGGCACGTCCATCCGACCTTCCACGGCGACACGATCTACGGCCAGACCGAGGTCCTCGACCTGACCGAGAGCACCAGCAAGACCGACCGGGGCGTGGTGACGGTCGAGACGAAGGGCTACAACCAGGTCGGTGAGCTGGTCTGCGTCTTCCGCCGCAAGGTGTTGGTCCCGAAGCGGTTGTACGCCGAGGGCCATGGCGGCGACTTCCCCGGCCGGCCGACGCCGCGCGACGAGGGGTAGCCCAAGTAAGGCTCGAGCATCCGGATTGCGAGACCCGCGGAAGGGGAACACCGCGCGCATGGAGCTTGTCGTCATTCTCGTGGCTGTGCTCGTCGTCGCTGCCCTGCTCGTCGCCGGTGGGGTATTCGATCGCCCGCGCCGGGCCGCCCGGCGCACTCGGGTCGTCGAGCGTCCCCCGCGCGAGGTCATCGTGGAGCGGGAGGCGCCCGTGCGCAGGGTCGTCGAGGAGCGGCGCATCATCGACTAGGACGGCGTCGGACGCGGCGCTCTTGACCTGCGGCTCTCGAGAGCGGACGGTCATGGGGTGATCCCTGCCACCTGCCCGCGATGTGGCGCGCCGGTGCGCGCTCCCGGTCTCATGTCCAGCACCTGGGACTGCGAGCGCCACGGCGCCGTCGCTCCCTTGCACGTGTTTGTCCGCGTCGGCCCGGGCGTCGTCGCTCAGGCGGCCGCCCGCAGCGCCGTACCTCTGTGGGCCCCGCTGCCGCTGCTGCCCGGCTGGACAGTGACCGGTCTCGCCTGCGCCGGGGACGAGCGGGTCGGTGCGCGGGCGAGTGCACTCGCGCTGTCCGGCCCGTCCCCGCTCGGCGGACCGGCCGACATGGTGATCGTTGCCGAGGAGCCCGGCATCGGCCTGGGTGCCCGGATCGCCGGCCTCGAACAGATCGACCCGGGCGCCTACGCGGTGGGCCAGCCGGACGCCAAGATCGAGGCCGCCGGCCATCCGACCGCGCTGTGGCGCTGCGCCAGCGCCGAGGACCGCATCGCCTTTGTCGGGGAGGCTCTCGGCGTCTGGCTCTGGACGGTCCTGTGGCCGCCGGCCGCCGAGCTCGTGTTGATGGAGCACGTCAGCCTGCAGGACCTGCGGGACGAGGTGTACGTCGGGCTGGACCTGCCGCTGGGTGCGCCGTCCACCCGGCTGAGCTGACCGGCTTCCCGGTGCGCGTCGAGCCGTGACACCCCGCATCGACCTGCACACGCACTCCACGGCCTCCGACGGGACCACCCCCCCGGATGTGCTCGTGCGCCAGGCCCGTGCGGCCGGGCTGGACGTCGTCGCGCTCACCGACCACGACACGACCGGCGGGTGGGCGGCGGCCGCTGAGGCGCTGCCGGCGGGGCTGTCGCTGGTCCGTGGCGCAGAGATTTCCTGCGTACGAGGCGGGATCAGCCTTCACCTGCTCGCGTACCTGTTCGACCCGGACGAGCCGGCCCTCGCCACCGCTCTGCAGGAGCTGCGTGGCTCGCGGGTCGGCCGGGCGGAGACCATGGCCCGGATGCTCGAGGCCGACGGCACCGGCGTTACCTGGGAGCGGGTGCAGGAGCTCGCCGGCGGCACCGTCGGCAGGCCACATCTGGCCGCGGCGCTGGTCGAACAGGGGCACGTCGCCTCGATCGCTGACGCGTTCACACCCGACTGGATCGGTGAGCACGGCCGATACTGGGTGGCGAAGACCGAGCTGGACGTGCTCGACGCCATCCGCCTGGTCCGCGGCGCCGGAGGCGTTTCGATCTTCGCCCACCCGGCGGCCAGCTCTCGCGGGCGCACCGTCGGTGTCGACGTCATCGCCGACATGGCCGCCGCCGGGTTGGCCGGCCTCGAGGTCGACCACGTCGACCATGAGAAGTCGGCACGCGCAGCACT
>JAHWJP010000226.1 GCA_019348355.1 Actinomycetota bacterium | reverse complement strand
CGCCCAAGCTGCGCGAGCAGCTCATCGACCTGGTCAGCAGCGGTCAGTACCACCTGGTCGTCGACATGGAGGGCGTGGAGTTCCTCGACTCCACCGGCCTCGGCGTGCTGGTCGGCGGGCTCAAGCGCGTGCGGGCCCACGAGGGCTCGCTGCGGCTGGTCTGCACGCAGGAGCGCATCCTGAAGATCTTCCGGATCACCGGCCTGACGAAGGTGTTCCCGATCCACACCTCGGTCGAGGAGGCCGTGGCCGCGTCGGACTAGCTCCGCCGCCCCCACTTCACTCATGGCCGTCGTCGAGCTGTTGCTCAGCCCGCTACCCGCGCACGTACGCACTGCGCGTCTGGTCGCTGTCGCGGCCGCCCGACGAGCCGGCCTCGACGATGAGCTGGTCGACGAGCTGCGCCTTGCGGTCGGCGAGGCGTGCTCCCGCGCGGTCGGACTACACGGCCGGCACGCACCCGACAGTCCGGTGCGGCTGACCGTTGCCGACGACCCGAACGGTCTGACGCTGAGCGTGGGCGATGTCGGTCCGGCCGCGGGGCCCGTCCCCGACGATGCGGGGGAGGGCCTGCTTGCCGGCCCGGACGTGGGGGGTGGCCTCGACGAGCTCGCCGACCCGGACGTGGCGCTGGCCGTCCTGCACGGCCTGGTCGACGAGCTGACCGTCCAGTCGGAGCCGGGCGGCACGGTGATCACGATGCGCTGGCCGCTCGGGACCGGCCCCGCCGGAGCACGAGCCACGATCGTCGCCCAGCGGTAGCCCGGCGCGCCACGATGCCTCCCGGGGCGGGGTCGGTATGCTTTGCGCACCCGGCCCGCCGGGCATCCCGTGCCTGCCCGGCCGCTTGGGCCGAGATGACCCTGCTCTGACGCCCGCCGGGCCCCGCACGGATTCAGGAGGATGCATGCCCGCGACACCCCTTGCCGTCTCCGGCGAGGACCTGGCCTCGGTCGCCGACAGCGACAAGGCCATCATCTACCTCATCCTGCTGACCTCCCTCGTGGCGCTCGGCTTCGCCGCCGTGTTCGCCAAGGAGGTGCTGGCGGCCGGTCAGGGCACCCCGAAGATGATGGAGATCTCCAAGGCCGTTCAGGAGGGGGCCGCGGCCTACCTCTCCCGCCAGTTCCGGACACTCGCGGTCTTCGCCGCCCTGGTGTTCCTGCTGCTGTTCCTGCTGCCGGCCGACGGCACCGACGTACGGGTCGGCCGCTCGATCTTCTTCCTGGTCGGGGCCGGTTTCTCCGCTCTCGTCGGGTTCATCGGCATGACCCTCGCCACCCGAACGAACCTGCGGGTGGCCAACGCGGCCAACGAGTCGGGGACCAAGAAGGCCCTGCGCCTGGCCTTCCGCGCCGGTGGCGTCGTCGGGATGTTCACCGTCGGGCTGGGCCTGTTCGGAGCCTCCCTCGTGTTGATCCTGTTCGACGACCAGGCGCCCCGGGTGCTCGAGGGCTTCGCCTTCGGCGGCGCGCTGCTCGCGATGTTCATGCGCGTCGGCGGCGGCATCTTCACCAAGGCCGCGGACGTCGGCGCCGACCTCGTCGGCAAGGTCGAGCAGGGCATCCCCGAGGACGACCCCCGCAACGCCGCGACGATCGCCGACAACGTGGGCGACAACGTCGGGGACTGCGCCGGGATGGCGGCCGACCTGTTCGAGTCCTACGCCGTCACGCTGGTGGCCGCGCTGATCCTCGGCCAGGTCGCCTTCGGTTCTCAGGGACTGGTCTTCCCGCTCATCGTCCCAGCGATCGGAGTGCTCACCGCACTCGTCGGGATCTACGGCACGTCGCCACGTGACACCGACCGCAACGGCATGAACGCCATCAACCGCGGCTTCTTCCTCTCCGCCGTCGTCTCGGCCGTGCTCGTCGCGATCGCCTCCTTCCTCTACCTGCCCGGCACCTTCGCCGAGCTCGACGGGGGAGCCGCCTCCGAGCAGGACCCACGTCTGATCGCCATCGGCGCCGTGGTCATCGGCATCGTGCTCGCGAGCCTCATCCAGGTCCTCACCGGCTACTTCACCGAGACCAACCGCAAGCCGGTCCAGGAGATCGGCAAGAGCTCGCTCACGGGCGCCGCGACGGTCATCCTGGCCGGCATCTCGGTCGGTCTGGAGTCCGCGGTCTACTCCTCCCTGCTCATCGGCGGCGCCGTCTACGCGGCCTTCCTGCTGGGTGGCGGCTCCACCGTGGTGGCGCTGTTCGCGGTCGCGCTCGCCGGCACCGGCCTGCTGACCACCGTCGGGGTCATCGTCGCCATGGACACCTTCGGGCCGATCAGCGACAACGCCCAGGGCATCGCCGAGATGTCCGGCGAGGTCACCGAGGAGGGCGCGCTCGTCCTCACCAGCCTCGACGCGGTCGGCAACACCACCAAGGCCATCACCAAGGGCATCGCCATCGCCACCGCTGTGCTCGCCGCGACAGCGCTGTTCGGGTCGTTCCGGACCGAGGTGGAGCGCGCGCTGATCGCGGCCGGCCGCTCCGCGGAGGACTTCTCGCTGTCGATCGAGAAGCCCAACCTGCTGTTCGGGCTGATCATCGGCGCCGCGGTGGTCTTCCTGTTCTCGGGGCTCGCGATCCAGGCGGTCTCGCGTGCCGCGGGCCGGGTCGTCTACGAGGTGCGCGAGCAGTTCCGTACCAAGCCCGGCATCATGGACTACACCGAGAAGCCGGACTACGCGCGCGTCGTGGACATCTGCACCAAGGACTCGCTGCGCGAGTTGGCCACCCCCGGCCTGCTGGCCGTGCTCAGCCCGATCGCCGTCGGGTTCGCCCTCGGCTACC
>JAHWJP010000021.1:18650-28359 GCA_019348355.1 Actinomycetota bacterium | reverse complement strand
CCGCAGCCGACCTCCTCGCCGTTGAACAGCATCGGCGCCTCGTCCTTCTCGCCCTCACCGATGACGACGACGCCCCGCATGGACACCGTCCCGATGAGGGTGCGCATCGCGTCGACCGCTGCACCGTCACCGCCGTTCTTGTCACCGCGACCGACCCAGCGGCCCCCGGCCATGGCGGCGGCCTCGGTGACCCGCACCAGCTCCATGGCCAGGTTGCGGTCAGGAGTCTCGTGGGCGACAACCAGCTCTTCGGGCAGCAATTCACTCATGCTGCGCACCCTAGTGGGTGCCCGTTGCGGTCGACTCGGCGGCCGGTCAGGTCTGCCTGCCTAAGGTGGTCCGGTGCCTCGCCGCGACTATGACCCGTCAGCTCTCGGTGCCGCGATGTACCCGCTGCTCAACAGCATCGTGCTGCCCCGTCCGATCGCCTGGGTGTCGACCCTTTCCGCGGCCGGCGTCGACAACCTCGCTCCCCACTCATACTTCACCATCTCCTCCGTCACGCCGCCGGTAGTGCAGTTCACCTCGGTCGGGTCGAAGGACTCGCTGCGCAACGCCCTCGCGACCGGCGAGTTCGTCGTCTGCCTGTGCCCGGAGGAGCTGGTCGAGCAGGTCAACCGCACCGCCACCGACTTCCCACCGGACGTCAGTGAGTACGACGCCGTCGGCCTCACCCGTGAGCCGAGCCTACGCGTGCGCCCGTGCCGGGTGGTCGAGTCGCCGGTCGCCATCGAGTGCCGGCTGCTGGACACCGTCGACTTCGGGGAAAGCGCCACGGTGGTGTTCGGGCAGGTGGTCTGGGTGGCCGTCGACGAGCGGGTGCTGCGCGGGGAGCAACCGGCGATCGACCTGCTCCGGCCGCTCGCCCGGCTCGGAGGCAACCAGTGGAGCACCATCGGTGAGGTGAGTGAGCACCGCCGGGTCCCGTTCGCCGACGTGTCGACGTGACCGAGCCTCGCACCGGGATCCCTTCGACGACGGCCAGAGCGGCCACGACCAGAGCGGCCACCACCCGAGCGGCCCTGCTGGGCTCAGCGCGCGCGGTGTTCACCGCCTCCGGGTTCGCCGAGGCCTCCATCGCCGAGGTCGTCGGAGGCGCCGGTGCCAGCGTCGGCAGCCTCTATCACCACTTCGGCGGCAAGGCCGAGCTCTACCTGGCCCTGTTCGAGGACTACCAGCAGCGACAGGAGGCGCGCGCGGCTGCGGCGGTCCGCCAGTCGCGCGCCGAGGGCGAGAGCGAGCCGGTCGCCCTGTTCGTGGCCGGTGGTCGGGCCTATCTCGACGGCTGCTGGGTCGAGCGCGACCTGGCCCGACTGTTTCTCGCCGGCGGTGGACCGCCCGGCTTCGAACTGGTGGCACGGCGTCGCTACCGGGAGTGGACCCGGCGCAACGCCACCCTGCTCCGCCACGGCCCGGACGACGCCGGTGAACCCTGGGGGGACGCGCTCGTGCTGGTTCTCACGACGGTGATCAGCGAGGCTGGTCATGAGGTCGCGGTCTGCGAGAGCGAGCCGGCGGCGACGAAGCTGGCCGGTGACGTGCTGAATCTCATCGGCCGGATCGCGGGCAGCCCGTGACCATGACCGTGAGCGCCCACGAGGACCTGCTGCAGCGCCGCGCCGACTACCCGATCCTCGCGCGAAAGACCTACCTGGCCAGCCACACCCTCGGCGCCATGCACCGGCGGACGCCCGAGCGGCTCGCGGAGTTCACGGCACAGTGGGCTGAACGCGGCGTCGTCGCGTGGGAGCGGTGGGCGCCGGAGGTGGAGCGCGTCGCCGATCTCGTCGGCTCTCTCGTGGGCGCGCCGCCCGGCACGACCGTGTTGCGGCAGAACGTCGCAGACCTGCTCGGTGACCTCGTCACCAGCCTTTCCTGGCGGGGTCCGCGCAACCGCGTCGTCACCAGTGCCCTCGAATGGCCGGGCAGTCTGCACACCTGGTCGCAGATCGGCCGGCTCGGCGGCGAGGCGGTGGTGGTCCCGGCGCAGGCCGACGGTCTCGGCTTCGACGTCCAGCAGATGGTCGACGCCATCGACGAGCACACCCTGCTCGTCGAGTGCAGCCACGTGCTGTTCCGCACGGCGACCGTCGTGGACCTGGCACCGATCATCGAGAAGGCCCACGCGGTCGGAGCGCTCGTTGCTGTGGACGGCTATCAGGCTGCGGGCACCCTGGCTGTCGACGTGGTCGCCCTCGGCGTCGACCTCTATCTGGGTGGCTCGGTGAAGTACCTGTCCGGTGGTCCGGGCAACGGCTGGCTGTACGCCGCGCCGCACGTCAGCGAACTTCTCGAGCCGGTCACCGCCAGCTGGTTCGGACAGGTCGCACCCTTCGCGTTCGATCCCGAGAACGCCTACGCGCCGGGCATCCGCCGCTTCGCCGGGGGCACGCCCGGTGTCGGCGCCGCCTACGCCGCCGAGCCGGCGTACTCCGCGCTCGCCGACATCGGGATGCAGCGGGTCCGCGAGCGGTCGCTGTCCCTCACCCAGCCGTTGCTGGAGGCCGCGCTGGAGCGCGGTTTCACGGTCCGTTCCCCGCACGAACCGGGCCGTCGCGGCGGTCACGTGACGATTGATCCCGGGAGCTCGCAGCGGGTCCATGACACGTTGGTCGCCCGCGGCACGGTCGTCGACCATCGACCGGGCGTCGGTATCCGGGTCGCACCGCACTTCTACAACACCCTCGACGAGGCGCTCGGCGTCATCGACGCGATGAGCGAGGTTCTGGCGGGTCGGTAGCGGCGTCCTGGGCGACAATGGCCCGGTGGCGAATGTCAGGGTGGCGGTGCAGGCAGGGCAGGCAGGGCCGAAGAAGCGCGGGCGCGAGGGTGCCCTCGACATGGTGCGCTCGCTGAGCCTGGTGCTGCTCATCGTCATCGCCATCTGGTTCTTCGCCCAGCCGCCCGAAGGCGACGAGCAGGCGCTCCGCCCGATCGACCCGGCCGGCGACATCTCAGCCTTCGCGGCCGATGAGCCAGGGGTGCCCGTGCCCCGCGCCGTGCCCGGGCAGTGGCAGGCCACCTCGTCGAGCCGCACCGCTGACCCGCGGGGTCTTCGCGTCGGCTACGTCACGACCTCCGGGCAGTACGCCGAGTACGCCGCCTCCACCGAGCTGGCCGCAGCGTTCCTGCCGGCGATCACTGGCGACGGCCAGCGGCTCGAGCCGGTGGACGTGGACGGCGACTCCTGGGCGCAGTACCGCGACGCCGACGGTTCGGTGTCGCTGGCCCGCACGTACGGCCCGGTGACCGTCATCGTCGGCACCACCCGAGGGACGGCCGCGCTGGACGAGCTACGCGTGCTCGTCCGGTCGCTGCGCGCCGGCTGACAGAGCCGCGTCGAGCCGCGCCTTCGCGCCGTCGAGGTAGGTCTGGCAGATTCGGGCGAGCTCCTCGCCGCGCTCCCACAGCACCAGCGACTGCTCAAGGGTCGCCCCGCCCTGCTCGAGCTGGCGCACCACGTCGGTCAACTCGTCGCGGGCCTGCTCGTAGGAAAGGCTGGAAGGCTCGGTCACGTGGGCAACCTACGGGTCAGTCGGCCGTGACCAGCAGGGTGCCGACGGCGAGCCGCACCGAGAGGTCCGCGCCGGGCGGCACCGCATCGGCGTCCCGCACCACCGCCCCGTCCTCGTCCTGCACGACGGCGTAGCCGCGGTCGAGCGTCGCCTGCGGGCTGAGCGCGACGACCCTGGCGAGCACATGGTCGAGGTCGTGCTGGGCGGCCGACAGGCGCGAGGCGGTGCAACGTCGCGCCCGCTCGTGCAGGGTTCGCACGTCGCCGCGCCGGATCGAGACCAGCGTCGACGGGTCAGCGAGGACCGGACGGCTCTTCACCGCTTCGAGACGGGACCACTCGCGCTCGACACTGCCGAGGACCACCCGACGGCCCCGGTCCCGCAGCTGGCGCACCCGGTCGCCCTCCTCGCGCACGTCCGGAACGACCCGCTTGCCGGCATCGGTGGGCGTCGAGCAGCGCACGTCCGCGACGAAGTCGAGCAGCGGGCTGTCCGGCTCGTGTCCGATCGCGCTCACCACCGGTGTCCGGCAGGCGACGACCGCGCGGCACAGCCCCTCGTCGCTGAACGGCAGCAGGTCCTCCACGCTGCCGCCGCCGCGGGCTATGACGATGACATCGACGGCGGGTTCCCGGTCGAGCTCGCGCAGAGCGGCGGTGACCTGCGCGGCGGCGAGGTGGCCCTGCACGGCCGCCTCGCGTACGACGAAGTCCACGGCGGGCCATCGCCGGCGGGCGTTCTCGAGGACGTCCCGCTCAGCGGCACCCGCTCGGCCGGTGATCAGCCCCACCCGCCGGGGGAGGAAGGGAAGCGGCTTCTTGCGGTCCGCCGCGAACAACCCCTCGGCCCCGAGCAGGGCTTTGAGCCGCTCCAGGCGGGCGAGCAGCTCACCGACGCCGACGGGCCGGATCTCGAGGGCGGCAAGGCTCAGCGTGCCCCGTCCGGCGTAGAAGTCGGGCTTGGCGTGGATGACCACCCGGGCACCCTCGCCGAGCGGCGGCACCACCGCCTCGCACACCTGCCGGGAACAGGTGACGGACAGGCTCATGTCGGCCACCGGGTCGCGCAGCGTCAGAAAGACGGTGCCCGGCCGGCGCGACACCTGGGTGACCTGGCCCTCGACCCACACCCGACCGAGCCTGCCGACCCACTCGGAGATCGATCGCGCGACGGTGCGTACGGGCAGCGGCTGCTCCGCGCTGTTGGCCAGCCCCATGCGCTCTAGCGCAGCCGGTTCTGGTCGCCGAGCCCCCCGCGCGAGGCGGTCGGCTGGGTCGGTGCTGCCGTCACGGGACTGACCTTGGACCCGCCGTCCGCCGGCACAGGGACCGCCGGACCGGCGCCGCCGCCGGGGCTGAGCGGGGCGGTCGGGTCACTCGCCAGCTTGGCGATGCGGTTGTCGAGCATCGTGACGATCGGCAGGCGGTCGGCGTGGGCCTTCTCGTAGTCCCGGACGGCGACGAGCTGTGGCAGGTCCAGGCTGCGCATGCGCCCTCTCAAGGAGCCCAGGGTGAGGTGGTCGTAGTCCGGCAGGGGCAGGTCCTCGTGGGCGACGACCGGTCCACCGACCACCGCCGACACCCGCTCGACCGTCTGCACGACATCGGGGGCAGCGGCGCTGTCGACCCGCGTGTCGTTCTGCGGCGCAGCCTTGGGGGTCGGCTCGCCCTTCGGCTGCTCGTCAGCGGGAGTCTGCGCGGGCGCCTGGACCGGACCGGGGGCGAGGTCGTCGAACGACCTGGCACGAAGCCGGGCCAGCAGCTGTTCACCGCGCTCGGCCAGCGCGACGTACTCCCGTCGGGCCGTGTCGAGGCCGGTCAACGCCGAGCTGACGGCGAAGATGGGCAGCTGCACGGTCTTGCCCGGCAGGCGACGTACGCCGTCCAGAACGGTCGGGACGACGCCGAGGGCAGCGGCGACGGGTGACGGTAGGGAAGTGGGCATGTAGCGAGGCCTCCAACGGCAGAAGTGCAGGTGACATCGTCACCTGACCGTCAGCGTGCCCGAACCCGTTCGGCGTCACACGCCGTGGTCGACGTAGGCTGGAGCGCGTGACGAAGCCTTCTCGAGCCCGGTCCGGCGGCAGCCGACGGCAAGTGCTGGTAGCCAAACCGCGCGGTTACTGCGCGGGCGTCGACCGTGCGGTGCTCACCGTCGAAAAGGCGCTGGAGGCCTACGGTCCGCCGGTCTACGTCCGCAAGCAGATCGTGCACAACGCCCACGTCGTGCGCACGCTCGAGTCGCAGGGCGCCATTTTCGTCGAGGAGACCGAGCAGGTGCCGGAGGGTGCCACGGTCGTCTTCTCGGCCCACGGTGTCGCCCCGACGGTGCACGCCGAGGCGCAGGCACGCACCCTCAAGACGATCGACGCCACCTGCCCGCTCGTCACGAAGGTCCACCTGGAGGCCAAGCGCTTCGCGGTGGACGACCTGGACATCGTGCTCATCGGTCACGAGGGGCACGAGGAGGTGGTCGGCACCACCGGTCAGGCGCCGGAGCACATGCATCTCGTCGACGGCGTCGAGGAGGCTGCCCAGGTGCAGGTCCGGGACCCGACGAAGGTCGCCTACCTGTCGCAGACGACGCTGTCGGTCGACGAGACCAACCTGACGGTCGAGGCGCTGCGCCGACGCTTTCCCCTCCTGCAGGGGCCGCCCTCTGCCGACATCTGCTACGCCACTTCCAACCGCCAGACCGCCGTCAAGGAGATCGCCGAAGGCGCCGACCTGGTGCTCGTCGTCGGCTCCCGCAACTCCTCCAACTCGGTCCGGCTCGTCGAGGTCGCGCTGGAGGCTGGGGCCGGAGCGTCCTACCTCGTCGACGACGCCTCGGAGATCGAGCAGGCGTGGTTCGAAGGCGTGTCGACGGTCGGTCTGACCAGCGGTGCTTCGGTGCCTGAGTCACTGGTCAGGCAGGTGATGGACTGGCTCGCCGAGCGAGGCTTCGACGACGTCGTCGAGGTCGAGTCGGCGCGCGAGAGCCTGCAGTTCGCGCTGCCGCCGGAACTGCGGCGAGACCTGCGCCTGCTCGGGGTCTCCGGCACCTGACCGTCCTGTCTCGGCGGTGCTGCCGGCCGGGTCAGCCCCGCCGGCCGGAAACCGCCCGGACCAGGGCGATCAGCAGGGCAACACCGGTCGCGGTCGGTTGATCCACCGCCCTGCGGGACTTCTTTCAGGCTCCAGACGCTACCCCCGCGTCACCGGCTGGGGAATCACGCATTAGCGTCGTGCCCGTGAGCACGATCGGCGGTCCCGAGCAGCTCGGCAGCGGGACCTATGACGCTGCGTGGGTCGCGGCCCAAGCCCGAGCAAGCGACCCAGGACTGCCTGAGGAGACCGCCCGCGAGCTTGCGCTCTATGCCGGGGAGCACCTGCGGGCGCTCGGCGAGCTGGACGCTCCGGAAGTGGCACGTCGGCTGCTGGCGGATCACCCGCAGGCCGGTGCCACGCCGGCGAATGTCGTGGCGAAGGCGGCTGTCGACTACTGCCGGCAGCACCACGTTCAGCCCTGATGCGCTGACGCAGGCAGTCCGCCGCATTCGCGCAGACAGTGCCTGCCGGCCGGCCGAGGTGAGGTCAGCGCACGGCCCTCAGGTTCGCTTCCGAGCGAACAGCCGGCGGACCGGTTCGATCTGCTCGGCCTCGGCGCGCGCCTGCGCAGCGGCGTCGGTCTGTGCCGACTCCGGCGGGTACGGCGCAACCGGCCTGACCTCACGGCGCGCCGCAGCAACCGGTGTGGCTCGACGCGGCGCCAACGGTCGGGGCTGCGCGGCCCCGGCGGACGTGGTCTCGCGCGCCTGCATCGTTTTGGGGCTGCCCGGCGCGCCGGGCTTGGCGGTCGTACCGGCTGTGGCCTTAGCGGTGGCCGGCTCAGCTGCCGGCGAACGTCGCGCGGTGGCGGCGCCAGCCTTCCTGGTCGGGCCCGCGGCGCGTGAACGGACCGGCGATGCCGTCGCAGAGGTCGCCTCCCCAGGTGTTGCGGCCGCCGGGCTGCGGCGCGGCTTGGCGGCAGACTTGCGCGCCGGGCCTGGGTTCGCCGCCGTCTTCGATGTCGCCGCTGCCTTCTGTTTCGCTGCCTTCTGAGTTTCGGCTGGCTGCTCGTCGGCCGGCGGCCCGGCGGTTGCGGTGACCTGGCCGCCTGCTGCGCGGCGGATCTCCTCCACCACCGCCTGAAGCGCCTGGTCGGTGGACGCTGCGGTGGCGGCAACCAGCTGGGTGAACGTCTCCATGCGAGCGGTGACCTCGTCGCGGTGCTCCGCGAGCAGTTGCAGCAGCGCCGTACGGCTCTCCTGGCCCGCAGGAGCCGCGTCGACCATGACCGCTCCCTGCGCCCGGCTCAGGGCCTGCTCCAGCCGGATCGGCAGCGTCTCGACGGCCAGCCCCGCGGCGGCGCTGTTAGCCGACACCTGGTGCAGTTCCGACCGGAGCGTGCCCAGGTCTGAGCTGAGCTCCTCCCGGATCTGGGCGAGCTGGCTGCGGACGTCGGTGCGCACTGCATCGACCCGGTCCTGCGTGCCGGCGAGCAGGCTGTCCACCTGCTGGGCTGTCGATGCGGCCCGCGAGCCGCCCTGCTGCTCGAGGGCCAGCAGGGCGTCCAGGACGCGGGATGTCGTGTCCTCGAGCTGCAGCAACCTCGTCTGGGTGGCGACCCGCTCGGAGGTCACGGCGGTCAGCAGGTCCGAGACGGTGCCGAGCAACTTCTGGTCCCGGCTCGTCAGCGCGGTCTCCAGGCGGTCCTGAGCCTCGTTGCGGAGCCGCCGGCTCTCGACGGGGTCGACCCACTGCCGCAGGGTGGCGAGGTCTGCACCCAGCGTCCGCACCTGCTGGCGCGCGCTCTCGCCGCTCTCGCGATTGAGCGTCTCGATGCGCTCGGCCAGCGCTGCCATGGCTCGCTCGAGGATCACCGCCCGCGACTCCAGGGCCGAGCGGGCGTCGGCGGTGGTCGCCTGCGTCACTGCTGCGGCGTCGACCTGGACGTCGAGCGCGGCATTGAGCGTGCGACGCAGATCGACCGCGGTCGCGTCCAATCGGGCGGTCAACCTGTCGTCGAGGGTGCCCCTCACCTCGTCGAGGCGTGCGTCGGTACGCGCGGCGATGCGCTCCAGGCCCGCCTGCAGCTCGGTGCTCACGTGGGCGCGCAGCATCTCCATCTCAGCGCGTAGCGCAGCAGTGACCGGTGCGCCGGCGGACGCGCCGTCGGCTTCAGTCACCTCCGTAAACCCGCTCGGCTCCACAGCAGGCTCTCCTGACGTCCCCGCAAGCCTGCCACAAGCTGCAGGTCCAAGACCTCGACAGGGTCGAGCCTCGCTGGGCGAGCCCTACCCCCGCGTGGGGCGGCGTGCGCCGCTACTCTCGCCGGGAGGAAAGGAGGGGAGCCGTGGAGCACCAGCCGCTCGGCTACGCCGGTCCGCCGGACGGCGACCCGGAGGAGTCCCTTCACGCCTCGCTGGCAGCGGCGCTGCGCGGTCTGCGCCAGGAGGTGGCCGAGTCGGCTGCGGCGCAGCAGGCCATGTGGCAGCAGGTCGCGGCAGGCTTCGAAACGGCCGACGCCAACCTGCTCGGGTTACGGGTGGACCTCGCCGACGCGCTCGAGGCGGTACGCGACCGCATTGTCGCGACGGTCAGCAACACCGGCGACACCACCCGCACTGCGCTGACCGAGACCACGACCGGCGTGGCGAAGGTCACGGAGCGGCTTCAGGAGAGCCTGCTCGACCGACTCGAAGAGCAGCACAGCGTCGTGCGCGCCCGGCTTGCCGAGGTGGCGGCGCAGTCGCTGGCCAGCGCCGCCGCGACCCGGAACACCCAGGAGCGGCTCGCCAGCCTGACGACCGCCACCGAGCAGGTAGGGCACAGCGTTCAGGCACTGCAGGGCGACTGGAACGTTCGGGTCGACGAGGCATCCGCACGGGCCGGTGCGGCCGCCGAGCAGTCCGTCACTGAGCTTCGGGAGCGGGTGGACGCTGCCGTCGAAGGCCTGGCGGCAGCAGCGGACGGGCTGGTCGACGCGCATCGTCGGCTCGACGAGGCGACGGCGCTGTTGCAGCTGCAGGTCGCCGGCATGGCCGGTCCGCCGGTCCATCCCGGGGTCGACGCGCAGACCGAGTTCCGGCCGTCCGCCTCGGTGGAACCGGAGGATGCTTACTGGGACGAGCCCGAGTCCGACCGGGCTGCCGATCCCGAGCCTGCTGCCGA
>JAHWJP010000021.1:0-18550 GCA_019348355.1 Actinomycetota bacterium | reverse complement strand
ACGAGCCCGAGTCCGACCGGGCTGCCGATCCCGAGCCTGCTGCCGATCCCGAGCCTGCTGCCGAGCACGAGCCCGAGCCCGAGCGGGAGGACCTTGATCCCGCCGAGCAGGAGCCGGGTCCGGCTGCCTGGTACGCCGACCCCGAACCGGCCACCGAGCAAGCGCCCGAGCCGGCGCCGATCGATGCGCCCAGACCCCCGAGACGGCCGGTGCCGCGCTGGCGGCGATACTGAGCGACACCGGTGTCACCCCGGGGCGACTAGCCGGCCGCCTGCCGGACGTCGGTCACCGGAGCCACGAGCTCTGGAGCCGACAGCGGCCGCGGCAGCGCCGAAATCCGCGCCGGTGCCTCTGGGGGCTCGGACAGGCTCAGCTCAGCCAGCGTCCGGGCCGCCGGGAGCAGCGTGCGCTCCAACGACCCGACCGTCTTGTTGAAGTCGGTCATCGCCGTGCCCAGCGATCGGCCGAGTTTGTCGACGTGCGCGCCGAGAACTCCGAGCCGCGAATAGAGCTCCTTGCCGGCTGTGACAACCGCACGGGCATTCTCGGTCAGCGCCTCCTGCTGCCAGCTGTGTGCCACGGTGCGCAGCAGGGAGATCAGCGTCGTCGGCGTGGCCAGGTGGACCCGTTGCGCGTAGGCGTGCTCGAGCAGCGCTGGGTCGTGCTCGAGCGCCGGAGCCAGAAAGGCCTCTCCAGGCAGGAACAGAACGACGAACTCGGGGCTGTCAGGAAGCGCTGCCCAGTAGGACTTCTCGGCCAACCGATCGACGTGTTGGCGGAGGTGACGCGCATGCGCTGCCATGCGCTCGTGCGCCTTCTTGTCCTCGTCGCACTCGATCGCCTCGAGGTAGGCGGCGAGTGTCACCTTCGCGTCGACGACGACGCTGCGCCCGCCGGCGAGGCGGATCACCAGATCGGGCCGCAGGACGGAGCCGTCCACACCGATCATGGATGCCTGATCGGTGAAGTCGCAGCGCTCCACCATCCCGGCGAACTCCACACACCGCCGCAGCTGCACCTCACCCCAACGGCCGCGCGCTTGCGGACGGCGCAGGGCATCGACCAGCGTGGCCGTCTCGCGACCGAGGAGCTCTGAGCTGCGGCGCACGCCGCTCACCTGCTCCTGCAGCTGCGCATGCGCTCTCGCCCGCTCCACCTCCAGCCCGCGAAGCTGCGCCTCGACCAGGGCGAGCTGGTGCCGCAGCGGCGTCACGAGCTGGTCGACGGCGAGGCGCTGGCCGTCGAGCTCGCGGCCCGCCTCTTCCCGGGTGCCGGCGAGGGCGCGCGAGGCGAGGCCTTCGAACGAGGAGAGCAGCAGCTGCTCGTCGCGGCGGGCCAGCAGCCGGCCGGCGATCAGCCCCAGCAAGAGACCGGCGACGAGGGCGAGGAAGACGGCCATGGGAACACGTTGGCACCACCGTCCGACAGAACGCGCCTCAGGAGGGTGCGCGGCGCGCCGGTAGCGTCGTACGCCGTGAGCCTTTCCCTCGGCATCGTCGGTCTGCCCAACGTCGGCAAGAGCACCCTGTTCAACGCCTTGACCAAGAACGACGTGCTGGCGGCCAACTACCCGTTCGCCACCATCGAGCCCAACATCGGCGTCGTCGGCGTGCCGGACGAGCGGCTGCCGAAGCTGGCCGAGATCTTCGGCTCGCAGAAGATCATTCCCGCGACCGTCGACTTCGTCGACATCGCCGGCATCGTGAAGGGGGCGAGCGAGGGCGAAGGGCTGGGCAACAAGTTCCTGGCGAACATCCGCGATTCCGACGCGATCTGTCAGGTGATCCGGGTGTTCGAGGACGACAACGTCGTACATGTCGACGGCCGCGTCTCGCCGCAGTCCGACATGGACACCATCAACACCGAGCTCATCCTCGCCGATCTCCAGACGATCGAGAGGTCGCTGCCGCGCCTCGAGAAGGAGGCGCGCATCAAGAAGGAGATGCAGCCGGCGCTCGAGGCCGTGCGACACGCGCAGCAGGTGCTCGACGCCGGCCGTACCGTCTTCGGCGCCGGGCTCGATCGCGAGCCGCTGCGTGAGCTGCACCTGCTGACGGCGAAGCCCTTTCTCTACGTCTTCAATCTCGACGAGGACGAGCTGGGTGACGGCGCATTGCGCGCCGAGCTGGCCGCCCTGGTGGCGCCGGCCGAGGCGGTGTTCCTCGACGCGAAGGTCGAGATGGAACTGATCGAGATGGCCGACGACGAGGCGCTCGAACTGCTGCAGTCGATGGGGCAGGCCGAGAGCGGCCTGCACCAGCTCGCGCGGGTGGGTTTCCAGACGCTCGGGCTGCAGACCTATCTCACTGCGGGGCCGAAGGAGTCGCGGGCCTGGACCATCCGCAAGGGCGCTACGGCTCCCGAGGCGGCCGGCGTCATCCACACCGACTTCCAACGCGGTTTCATCAAGGCCGAGGTCATCGGCTTCGACGACCTGGTGGCGACCGGATCGACGCAGGCCGCGCGGTCGGCCGGCAAGGCCCGGATGGAGGGAAAGGACTACGTGATGCAGGACGGCGACGTGGTGGAGTTCCGCTTCCAAGCAACGTCTGGCCAACAGAAGTAGCGCGCAGGCGCCGGGGCAGCGCTCCGTCAGCGGCCGAACATTATCCCGGTCACACTGTTCCCGATCCCCCTCTGTGGGCACCTGCTGGGCATGACCGTCTTCGGCTTCCACGCCTCGCACGAACAGGTCCACCCCCGGCAGCTCCTCGAGGCCGTGCAGCTCGCCGAGCAGGTCGGGTTCACGGCCGCGATGTGCTCCGATCACTTCTCGCCGTGGAGCGAGCGGCAGGCCCACTCGGCCTTCGCCTGGTCGTGGCTGGGGGCGGCGCTGCAGGCGACGAGCCTGCCGTTCGGCGTCGTCAATGCACCCGGCCAGCGCTACCACCCGGCCATCGTGGCGCAGGCCGCCGCCACCCTCACCGCGATGTATCCCGGCCGCTTCTGGGCGGCCCTCGGGACCGGTGAAGCCAGCAACGAGCACATCACCGGGGGCGGCTGGCCCCGCAAACAGGTCCGCAACGCACGGCTGCGCGAGTGCGTCGACGTGATGCGCGCGCTGCTGGCCGGCGAGGAGGTCAGCCACGACGGGCTCATCACCGTCGACCGCGCCAAGCTCTGGACGCGTCCCGAGACGCCGCCGCCGCTGCTCGCTGCCGCCGTCAGCCCGAAGACCGCTGCCTGGGCGGCGCAGTGGGCCGACGGCCTGGCGACGGTCCTTCAGCCGCACCAGGCCCTGCGCGAGGTGATCGAGGCCTATCGCGGTGCAGGCGGGACCGGCCCGCTCGTCCTGCAGGTGCACCTGTCGTACGCCGCCGACGACCAGATCGCCCTGCAGATAGCGCACGACCAGTGGCGTACGAACGTGTTCGCGCCGCCGGTGTGCTGGGACCTCGACCACGTGGCGCTGTTCGACGAGGCAGCCCGGCACGTGCCGCCCGAGGCGATGCAGGGGCCGGTTCTCGTCTCGTCCGATCCTGGCCGCCACGTCGAGTGGTTGCAGGAGCTGGTGGCGCTCGGCTTCGACGAGGTCTACCTGCACCACGTCGGGCAGGAGCAGAGCGAGTGGCTCGAGGTCTACGGCGACCGGGTGCTGCCGCAGCTCGACGTGACGGCGAAGGTGGCGGCATGAGGATCACCGACACCAGCGACCTGTGGTGGAAGACCGCGGTCGTCTACTGCCTCGACGTCGAGACCTTCCTCGACTCCGACGGCGACGGCATCGGCGATCTGCCGGGCCTGGCATCGCGGATCGACTACCTCGCCGACCTCGGCGTGACCTGCCTGTGGCTGATGCCCATCTACCCCACCCCGGACCGGGACGACGGCTACGACATCGTCGACTTCTACGGCGTCGACAAGCGGCTGGGCAGCCTCGGTGACCTGGTCGAGGTGCTGCGCACCGCGAAGGACCGCGGCATGCGCGTCATCGTCGACCTGGTCGTCAACCACACCTCCGACCAGCACCCGTGGTTTCGGAGCGCGCGCTCCAGCCGCACCTCCCCGTACCGCGACTTCTACGTCTGGCGGGACAACCCGCCGAAGGGCAAGAAGGCCGACGTCGTCTTCCCCGACCAGGAGACCAGCGTCTGGGAGTACGACGAGAAGACCGAGCAGCACTACCTGCACCGCTTCTACAAGCACCAGCCCGACCTGAACGTCACGAACCCGGCGGTACGCGACGAGATCGCGAAGATGATGGGCTTCTGGCTCGAGCTGGGCTTCTCCGGTTTCCGCGTCGACGCCGTGCCGTTCTTCCTGGAGACCACCGGAGTAGAGGGCGGCGACGAGGTGTTCGCCGATCCGCACGAATACCTGCGCGACCTGCGCTCGTTCCTCGGCCGCCGCGTCGGCGACGGCGTGCTGCTCGGCGAGGTGAACCTGCCGCACGAACTGCAGCAGACGTTCTTCGGGGGCGCGGACGGCGACGAGCTGACGATGCAGTTCGACTTCATCGCGATGCAGAAGCTCTACCTGTCCCTGGCCCGGGAGGACGCCGCATCGCTCGCGGAGGCGCTGCTGGCCCGCCCGGCCATCTCGCCGGACTGCCAGTGGGCGACCTTCGTGCGCAATCACGACGAGCTGACGCTGGACAAGCTCAGCGACGACGAGCGCCAGGAGGTCTTCGCCGCGTTCGGTCCCGACCCCGACATGCAGCTGTACGGCCGCGGGCTGCGCCGGCGGCTGCCGCCCATGCTCGGCGGCGACCCGCGCCGCGTCCGGATGGCGTACAGCCTGCTGTTCTCGCTCCCGGGCACGCCGGTGCTGTTCTACGGCGAGGAGATCGGCATGGGGGAGAACCTCGCTGTCGAGGGACGGATGGCGGTGCGCACCCCGATGCAGTGGACCGCCGCCAAGAACGGCGGCTTCTCCACCGCGCCGGCGTCCAAGCTGCCCAGCGCCGTTGTGGAGGGCGGCTACGCGCCGGAGCACGTCAATGCCGAGGCGCAGCGACGCGACCCGGACTCGTTGTACGCCTTTGTGTCCATGCTCGTCCGGCGCTACCGGGAGTGCCCGGAGCTCGGCTGGGGCGAGTTCGCTGTCCTGCACCAGCCGCATGCGCAGGTCCTCGCCCACTCGGTGACCTGGGACGAGGCGTGCCTGGTGGCCCTGCACAACCTGTCGGCCGAGCCGGTCGCGGTCCCCTTCCAGGTGAGCGAAGCCGTGCCGGGCACCCGCCTGGTGGACCTGCTCTGCGACGGCGCCACCCCGGTGGCGGACAACGGCAACGTCGAGATCGCCCTGCCGGCGTACGGCTTCCGCTGGCTGCGCGTGATGCGGCCCGGTGAGCGCCGGCTGACGTGAGCAGCAGCACCGAACCGCCGTGGTGGACGACGGCGGTCGTCTACCAGGTCTACCCGCGCAGCTTCGCGGACTCGGACAGCGATGGGATCGGCGACCTCCAAGGGGTGCTGGACCGGCTGGACCACCTGTCCGACCTCGGGGTGGACGTGCTGTGGCTCTCACCGGTCTACCGTTCCCCACAGCACGACAACGGCTACGACATCAGCGACTACCACTCGGTCGACCCGGTGTTCGGCACCCTGGCGGACCTCGACGCGCTCATCGCCGCACTGCACGCGCGGGGCATGAAGCTGGTGATGGACCTGGTCGTCAACCACACCTCCGACGAGCACCCGTGGTTCACGGCGTCCCGGTCCAGCACCGACGACCCGCGGCGCGACTGGTACTGGTGGCGCCCGGCCCGCCCGGGCACCGTTCCGGGAGCTCCCGGCGCCGAGCCGAACAACTGGGGCGCGTACTTCTCCGGACCGGCCTGGACCTACGACGAGAAGACCGGGGAGTACTACCTGCACCTGTTCTCCGCAAAGCAGCCGGACCTGAACTGGGAGAACCCCGCGGTGCGGGAGGCGGTGTTCTCGATGATGCGGTGGTGGCTCGACCGGGGGGTCGACGGCTTCCGCATGGACGTGATCAACATGATCTCCAAGGCGCAGGCGCTCCCGGATGGCGAGGTCCGGGCCGGCACGGCGTACGGGGACGGCACGCCGCACTTCCTCGTCGGGCCGCGGATCCACGAGTTCCTGCAGGAGATGCACCGGGAGGTCTTTTCCGGCCGCGAGGGGCTGCTGACGGTCGGCGAGATGCCCGGCGTCACGGTCGAGCAGGCCGTCCGGTTCACCGACCCGGCCCGACGCGAGCTGGACATGGTGGTCCAGTTCGAGCACGTCGGCGTCGACCACGGCACCGACAAGTGGGACGTGCAGCCCTTCGACCTGCCCCGTCTCAAGGCCTCCCTCGGGCGGTGGCAGGAGGGGCTGGCCGAGCGCGGCTGGAACAGCCTCTACTGGTGCAATCACGATCAGCCGAGGGTGGTCTCGCGCTTCGGCGACGACGGCGAGTTCCGCGTCCGGTCCGCGACGATGCTCGCGACGGTGCTGCACCTGCACCGAGGAACGCCGTTCGTCTATCAGGGCGAGGAGCTGGGGATGGCCAACGCGCCGTTCGGGAGCCTCACCGACTTTCGCGACCTGGAGTCGGTGAACTACGCCGCCGAAGCCGTGGCCGCGGGTGCCGACCCGGTAAGGGTTCTCGCGTCGGTGCGCGCCATGAGCCGCGACAACGCGCGTACACCGGTGCAGTGGGATGCCTCGCCGCACGCCGGTTTCACCACCGGTACACCGTGGCTGCCGGTGCACCCGGACTACGCGGAGGTCAACGCCGCGGCGCAGCGGGACGACCCGCGGTCGGTCCTCGCCCACTACCGACGGCTCATCGCGCTGCGCCACGACGAGCCGGTCGTGGCGCACGGCAGCTTCACGATGCTGCTGCCGGAGCACGAGCAGGTCTACGCCTTTGTGCGCCGGTACGGGGACGTCGAACTGCTCGTGCTGGGCAGCTTCTCCGGCGAGCCGCTCGTCGTGGACCTGGTGGACGCGGCGGGGTGGGCAGCCTCGCCGGTGCTGCTCAGCAACCTCGATCCCGGGCCCGCACCCTCGGACGTCCTGGCGCTGCAGCCGTGGGAGGCGCGGGTCCACCGGCGTACCGTCGGCGCCGAGTGACGGCGACCTCAGGCCTCAGGCTTCAGGCCTCGTCGGTGCCGTAGGCAGAGCGGAAGCGCGCCCACCGCACCACTGGCTGGCTGTCAGGCACCCGTACCCCGACGCCGAGCACAGCCTCACCCGTCACCCGCTCTCGCAGCCGACGCCGTCGGAGTTGCCGTCGAAGCGGTGCGGATCCGGTGCGAGAACGGCGAACCGGCGGTGCGGGATCTCGCCGCAGTCCAGGTCCGGCAGGGGTGGCGGGATGCAGACCGTCGGGTACGCCGGGTCGCAGTTGCCCCTGGCTGCCGCAGGCGCTGGTACGACGGGTGCGGGCGCCCGGCTCGCGACGGCCGCCGCGGGTGCAGGTGCCGCAGCTGAAGCTGCGCATGCTCCCCACAGCCCTCGCCTCGCCGTCTTGGCCTCGGCCTCAGCCGCGCGCAGGACGGTGATGTAGCGGTCGTTCGGCGCGTACAGCACGGCCTTGGCGAAGCCCCCGTCGACCAGGCCGAGGTTGATGCTGCGGCCCTGCGCGTCCCAGAGATAGAGCAGATCCCGGCCGTACTGGTCCGTGCGCTCCCGGTCGGCCACGACGTAGACCGGTGAGCCGACCGGCGCGAGCGCGGCCAGCCGGGCGCTTGCCTCCGGGCCATAGCACTGCACCGCCGTGCCCGGCTGCTTGGTCTCGGGGGTGTCGATCTCCAGCAGCCGGACGGTGATCTGGCTGGTGGAGGACAGCACCGGACCGACGGCGAGCGCCCGCAGCGCGAGGGTGTCACCGTCGATGTGCCGGTCGATGACCGCCTCCTGCGCATCGGCGGGCAGCGGCAGCACCGGGTCGTCAGCGGGCGGACGGTCGGCCGGGGCAGGACGCCCGCTCGGCTCCGGTGAGACGCCAGGGGACGCCGCAGGGGCCGGTTGCCGCTCGCGGACCTGCTCGACGGCCAGGGTGTCACTCGTGGAGCTGTCCTGCGGCGAGATCGCGCCGCCGACGACGAAGAGCGTCAGGCCGGCGAGCAGGAGCCCGCCACCCACCAAGCCCCTCATGGTCCTCCGCTTCGGGGCCGGCTGCCCGCCACCACTGTGGCACCCGGGCCGGCGCTGCGAGGTGGAACAGGGCAACGCGGGTACGCGGCCGGTCAGGCGCACGAGATCGCCCGGTAGCGCAGCCTGTGACGAACGCCTCCTCGCGATGTGCTCGGTCGTTCCGCCCAGCGGGGAAGGGGCGAAGGTAACCCATCACCGAAGGAGATCCCCGTGACCGAGGCACACCCCGCCGACGAGGCGCGCAAGGGACTGATCACCTCCGTGACCGGCAAGGCCAAGGAGGTCGCCGGCGCCGTGTTCGGCAACGACTCGCTGGCCGCTGAAGGACAGCTGCAGCAGGCCGAGGCCACCGCCCGCAAGGACGCCAGTACGACGCAGGCCGTCGCCGACGCCGAGGCGGAGCAGGCCGCAGAGGCCATCGCCACGGAGACTGCGGCGGCGCAGCGTCAGAAG
This sequence comes from Actinomycetota bacterium, assembly GCA_019348355.1. Lineage (GTDB taxonomy): Bacteria > Actinomycetota > Actinomycetes > Mycobacteriales > SCTD01 > SCTD01. The sequence goes on along the minus strand of JAHWJP010000021.1, from coordinate 10,046 downwards.
GACTCGGTCGCTGCGGTCGTGGACGCACGCGAAGACGTCGTCATGCAGGAGGCCGCCGCGGAGCAGGCCAACGCTGCCGTCGCCGCGGAGCGCCAGGAGGCGCTCGACAAGGCCGCTGCGGATCAGGACGCTCAGCAGGAGCAGACGGTCGCGCTCGAGCAGGCTCGCGCCAGCCGGGAGCAGGCCGAGCTCGACCAGCAGGCGGCGCTGGACAAGCACGAGCAGCAGCGGGACAGCGCGCAGGCGGCTGAGCAAGCGGCTGCGCGTGCGCGCGAGCAAGCAGACCGGCTGGCCGCCGAGGCCGGCCTTCCGCCCCAGTCCTGACCCATCACCGACAAGGAGACTTCATGAACGTCCTCACCATTTCGCGTACGGCGGCAGCGCTCGAGTACAAGGCGCTGCGCTACCCCTCCCAGCTGTTCGAGACCAAGGTGGTCGCCGTCCTGCTGTCCGAGCAGTCCAGCGTCCGGCTCACCTTCGAGCGGGTCCTCGGCAGCCTCGACTCCACCGCCGGCTCGTTGTTCGCCGACCAGGGATTGAAGGACCGGGGCCGGCTGCTCACCCGCCGGGTCGAGAGCGTCGAGACGGCGGCCTCTCTCGAGGCGAAGGCGCAGCAGCGCAAGGAGCAGGCGGACAAGCAACTGCGTTCCGAGACCGAGAAGGCTGCGGCCAAAAAGGCGCAGGCGCAGCAGGAGCTCGAGCGCAAGGCGCAGCAGGCCCGGGCCGAGAAGGCTGCGGCCAAGCAGGCCGCTGAGCACAAGGCGCAGGCACGTCAGAAGGCTGACCTGCAGGCCGCCGCCGCGAAGGCCGAGGCTGCGCTGAAGGCCGAGCGTCAGCGGGCCGAGGAGCAGAAGGCGCGGATCGAGGCCAAGGAGAAGGCGGTGACCGCGGCGCCCAAGGCCCAGTTGGACAAGGCGGTGGAGGACACCGAGGCGGCGCTGGAGCAGCGCAGCGACGCCGAGCGACTGGCGAAGCTGGCCGAGGCGGAGAAGGCCAACCGCCAGCGCGAGGCTGAGAAGGCCCGCCAGAGCTAGGCGCGACCTGCGCAGCAGATGCAGGTACGGCCGGCTGGGCGGGCCGCGAGGCGCTCGGCGCCGATCGGCCCGCTACAGCCGGCGCACCGTCCGTACGTCCCGTTCTTCAGCAGCCCCAGCGCGTGCTCGACGTCCTCGAGCCGCTGGCGTGCCTGCGCCAGCAGCGCGCCCACCTGGGCCCGTTCGAAGGCGATGGTTGCCCCCTCCGGGTCGTGCTCGTCGTCGGCGTTCGAGGACTCCGAGGCGGCCATCATCTGCTCGAGGTCGCTCGTCAGATGCTCGATCTGAGCGAGCGCCTCGTCGCGCGCGACCAGCAGCACCTGCGCGTGGCTCACCTCGGCGGTGTACCCGCGAGCTCCAGGTCGAGCAGGAAGCGCTTGCGTTCGAGCCCGCCGGCATAGCCGGTGAGCGTACGGTCGACGCCGACCACCCGGTGGCACGGAACGACGATGCAGACCGGATTCCGGCCGTTCGCCGCCCCGACGGCCCGCACCGCTGTCGGCCGGCCGACCGCGGCGGCGAGCTCGGTGTAGGTGCACGTGCTGCCGTACGGCACCGCGCGCAGCGCTTGCCAGACGTGTGCTTGGAAAGGCGTGCCGCGGGTCGCGAGCGGCAGGTCGAACTCCTCCAGGCTGCGCGCGAAATAGGCGGTGAGTTGCTCACGTACGGCGGGTAGGACCGTGTCGTCCCTCATGCCGAACGCCACAGCCGCGGGGAGGTGGCGCTGTCCGGACAGGTACAGCCCGCAGAGCGCCTGCCCGTCGGCGACCAAGGTCAGCGGGCCTACGGGGCTGTCGACGACGGTGTGGCTGATCACGGGTGATCTCCGATCGGCAGCGTGTTGATGGCGTGCTCGCCGACAGCCCACAGGAGTTGCACGGCGTAGGAGCGGTAGGGCGCCCAGCGGCCGGCGCGCGCGAGTAGCGGCCGCCCTCGCCCGAGTTCGAGAGTGCGGGCTGCGAGCGCAACCCCGAGGTCCCCGGGCAGGAAGGTGTCCGGGTCACCGAGGCCGCGCATCGCGATCGTCTCGACGGTCCACGGTCCGATACCGGGCAGGGCGTGCAGCTGCGCCCGGACCCGGTTCCAGTCGGTGCCGGGATCCAGGTCGAGTTGGCCGTCTGCGAGCGCTTGGGCCAGCCGCAACAGACTGGCGCGTCGGGTGCGCGGCAGCGCGAGCACCGCCGGGTCGACGCCGGCAACGGCGGCCGGGGTGGGGAACAGATGCGTGAGCCCGCCCTCCGGGTCGTCGATCGGCTCGCCGCACGCGAGCACGAGCCGACGGGCGTGCGTGCGCGCTGCGGCAGTGCTGACCTGCTGGCCCAGCACCGTTCGCAGGGCCAGCTCGGCGGCGTCCACCGTGCGGGGCACTCGCCGCCCCGGTGCCTTCGCGACGTACGGGGCGAGCGCCTCGTCCTGCGCTAGGCGCTCATCGACGGCAATCGGATCGGCGTCGAGATCGAGCAGCCGCCGACAGCGGGCGACGGCAGGAGCCAGGTCACGCAGGTCGGTGAGCGACAACCGGCAGGCGACATGGGCGGCTCCGTTGGACGGTCCGGCGGGGGGCCGCAGCGCGACGATGCCGACGCCGAACGGCAGGCGCAGGGTCCGGCGGTAGGCGCCGTCGCGCCACTGCTCCACCCCGGGCACTGCCGTCGCGACCAGATGACCGAACAGGCTGTCGGGCCACAGCGGAATGCGTATGGGCAGTCGGAGCTGAACCGTCCCCGGGGTCGCCGCGCGGCCCGAGCGGGCCCGAGACCGGAGCTCGCCGGGCCGGCTGGCGAACACCTCGTGAACGGTGGAGTGGAACTGGCGCACGCTGCCGAAGCCGGCGGCGAAGGCGACATCGGCGATGCCCAGCCCGGTCGTCTCCAGCAGTATGCGGGCGGTTTGCGCACGTTGCGCCCGCGCCAGCGCGAGTGGCCCCGCACCGAGCTCCGCCCGCAGGGCCCGCTCCACCTGGCGGCGGTTGTAGCCGAGCCGGCGGGCGAGCTCCGGAACGCCGCCGCGGTCCACGACGCCGTCGGCGATGAGCCTGTTGGCCCGGGCCACCAGATCGGAGCGTCCGTCCCAGGCGGGGCTGCCGGGCGAAGCGTCCGGCCGGCAGCGCTTGCAGGCCCGGAAGCCAGCGGCCTGGGCTGCGGCAGCTGTCGGGTGGAAGCGGACGTTGTGCCGAAGCGGGGTGCGCGCCGGACAGCCGGGCCGGCAGTAGACGCCGGTCGTGATGACGCCGAGCACGAACCAGCCGTCGAAGCGACGGTCCTGCGCCTGCACGGCGCGCCAGCACAGCTCCTCGTCCACGCGCCCATCCTGACTGCCCAGCAGGCCGATGTCTGGCGGGATTGCGACAGAGCACTCAGGCCCCGAGCTGCCCCCGCTGGCGCAATCGCGGCTGGCCGAGGTCAGCCCGGTGGCCGTCTGCCTGGCCAGCAGCCAGGGCGGGGCCGCTCACGGCGGTGCGGCCACTCCACGGACCGCGCCAGGAGCCGCGTGCCTGCGAGGTCTGCGAGTAGAACGACTGCACCCGCTCGGACTTGTCGCGTAGGACCAGCGCGGCGGTCGGCTCGCCGCTGGACGTAGGTGTCAGCTCCACGGCCCGCTCGCGTGCGGCCTGCAGGCGTTCCCCGACCGTCTGCACCCAGCCGTCGTAGAACGACAGCCGCCAGGTCTGACCGGCGATGCCGGCTGCGCGGTGCTCGCCGCGGTCCATGCGCCGCTGCGCCGCAGCCACCATCTGGACGGCGAGCGAGGCCCACAGCCGCTCGACGACGTCGAGATCCGCCCGGTGGCCGAAACCGAGGACGTAGGTGCTGTCGTGGGCGACGTTGACCAGCACGTCGTTGGCCCGGGCGACAACCGAGTAGAGCAGCACCCGATGGCGGTTGCCGCGCTTGCCCCGGGCTCCGACCTCGACCCGCTCCTGGACCAGCGGCTCGGCGGCGCCGCGCGACTGCTTGCTCTGCTGCCGTGCCCGCGCGAGCTCCAGGTCGACCGCGTAGGCCGTCGCGAGCTGCTGCGCGCGCTCGACGAACGCGGAGGCCTCGTGCTCGTTGTCGGTGCCCTCCGCCTGCGCCAACAGCTTGCCGATGCGGTCGACCAGCCGGTCCTCACCGGGGGCGGGCTCGGACATCTCCGGAGCGGCACTCACAGCGTCCCCACCTCGACGTCGAGCGAGCCGTACTCCACCCGCAGCGCGAAGCCGGCCTCCGCCCCCAGTGCCGCCTCGGCCAGCAGCAGCACGACGGCCGGGAACGGCGCGCGGTGCCCCCGGCAACGACCGGTGGTCTCACCGACGTGGTGCGCCAGCTCGTGCAGCAGGACGGTCTCGCGCAGCGCCCACGGCTCGCCGTGCTCCGGCACCGGAAGAGCGATCACGCCGGGGGGCTCCCAGTGGGCGCGGGTCGCCCCCCGTCGCTGCCGCAGGGACGGGGGGACAACCGACCCCACGGCTTCGACCACCGCAGGCAGGGTGAGCAGACGGGAGACGTACGCCGCCGCCGCCTCGAGTGAGCCGAGCCGTCGCTCCGCCGGAAGCAGCACCTGGCTGCCCCCGACCGTCGCCATCGGCGCACCCCGGCGGGCGGCGTCGAGCCGGTCCCCCCACGCATCCTCGGCGCGGTAGAGCCTGGCTCGCTGGGCGTCACGGGTCGACGCGGCGGAGCTGGGAGCAGGAGGCGGAGTCACGACCGCGACGCTAGGCGACGCAGCGGACGAGGGGGTCGCCGACGCCCCGCTGTGGACGCGGCGCCGCGGCCTGTGCACGAGCTCGCAAGCGCCGCTACTCGGCTTCTCTCAGCGAGTCCCCGATCAGCCACAGCGTCGGCGGCCAGAGCCCGACGAAAAGCGCCCGCCGCTCGGCGTTGCCGCGTTCGTCCTGGTCAACGGTCTTGGCGCGCATCCATAGCCCGACGCACAGCACCACCGAGCTGAGCGACAGGAGCTCGAGGTGCAGCGGCCGAAGCCCAGCCCGTCGCAGCACCAGGCCGACGGTCATGACGACACCTTTCCGCAGGCGCAGCGAGGAGAACCGGTGCGAGGTCGGCATGGTGTCATACCGGACATGACGAGGGCGGGTGGTCCGGCGCGCGCACGGACTGTGCTCCGTTGGCCGGTGGGCATTGCGGTGGTCAGCTGGCGCTACCTGTGGCGCACCACTCCGCTGCACCGCAGTGAGGAGCAGGGCGACAGGACGGACCTGCCGTCAGGCTGGGACGACAGCGGCTCAGACGGCCGGCGCCAGCCGATCGCGGAGGGCGTCGGCCCCCTGCTGCACCGCCGCTACGCCGTCCGGATCGTCGGCAGTTCGATGACCCCGACGACCCTGTTCGACATCGTGGCCGCCAACCTCAACCGCGCCTCGCCCGAGATGGCGGAGTTCCGCAAGACCCGCGGCGAGGACGGTCCGCTGCACCAGGACGACGAGTTCGTCGTGCGGATGCCGGGGCCGTGGGACGGCCCGGTGCGGGTGGTGCGTCGGGAAGACGAGTCGTTCCTGCTGGCGACCCTGGACGGTCACCTCGAGGCGGGCCTGATCGAGTTCCGGGTGTCACCTGACGGGGATGACCTGCGTTTCTCGATCGAGTCCTGGGCGCGGGCCGGTGACCGGCTGTCCCACCTGCTCTACAACCGGCTGCGCCTTGCCAAGGAGGTCCAGCTGAACATGTGGACGCACTTCTGCGTCCAGACGTCGGCCCTGGCCGGCGGGCGCTTGCGCGGTGGGGTCACCATCCGCACCCGCAGGCTCGACTGGCCGCCCGCGGACAGCCCCGACCAATTGGGCCCCGCGCCTTCAAAGACGTCGTAATCTCTTGACGTGCCCCGCTCCCGCGCTGTCCTGCCCCTGCTCGTCGCCTTGCCGGCCCTGCTCATCGCCGCGTTGGGTCTGGCCCATCCGGTCATTCTCACGCCGGAGTCCGCCGAGCGCTGGCGCCTGGCCCATCTGGCGCTGCTGCCCGTCTTCCCACTGGTTGCCGTGTCGGTCTGGGCGCTCCTGCGAGGGGAGAGCGGCCCGGCCGCCTGGGCAGCCCGAGGGCTCGCCTTCGCGTACGCCGTGCTCTACGGCGCGCTCGACTCCATCGCGGGAATCGGCGCGCCGAATCAGGTGATCCGCACGTCCGAGCGTGGCGACCCGCGGGCGCCGATCGAGGACCTGTTTGAGATCGGCGACCAGCTGGGCAGACTCGGGGTCTACGCGCTGGCCGCGGCCGCGGCGCTCACCGCGGTGGTGCTGTTCCTGCGGACCCGGAGTCCGATTGCCGTGGTCGGTGGCGCGATCGTCGTCGTGGCCTGCTACCCGTTCCTGCGCTATCACGTGTTCCCGCTCCGCGGGGTGCTGGCCATGGTCGCCATCGGCGTCGGGTTCGCCCTGCTGGAGCTGGCGCGCCGCCCTACTGCCGAACGAGGTTGAACAGCTCTCCGGGGCCGTAGGTCAGACAGATGCCGCCGGCCGTCGCGGACACGAGCATCGTGATGACGACGATCGCCGCACCGCGACGCCAACCGGTCTGCCGGCCCGGCATGGCGCTCGGCAGGTAGGCGAGCGGCAGCATCGAGGTGCGCCCCGCCGTCAGCTCCGCCCAGTGCGGGTCCAGCTCTGCGTCGGCCGGGACCGCGGGGACATCGTCGTACTCGGGCCGCAGCTGCACCGCCGAAGGATAAGCCGAGCCTCAGTGATGCCGCTCGACGAGATCGGAGGTCACCCGGGCCAGCGACGACGCCCCCGCGAGCCCCATCCCCGCGGCCAGGTCGTCGGTCAGCGCGCGCAGGCACTGCTCGACGCCTGCCGCGCCACCCGCGGCCAGCGCCCACAGGATCGGCCGCCCGAGCAGCACCGCGTCAGCGCCGAGAGCCAGCGCGCACAGGACGTCGAGGCCGGACCGGATGCCGCCGTCGACGAGCACCGGTCCCCGGCCCGCGACGACGGCGGCGACCTCGGCCAGCGCGGCGGCGGTGGCGACGGCGCGGTCGAGCTGCCGGCCGCCGTGGTTGCTCACGACGACACCGGCCGCACCCGCCGACAGGCACGCGTCCGCGTCGTCGCCGCGCAGCACGCCCTTCACCAGCACCGGCAGGCCGGTGGCCGTCCGCAGCTGGTCGATCACCTCGAGCCCGGCAGAGGGGTCCTGCTCGCTGCCGGGCGGAGCGGCGCCGTGCAGGTCGATCCGCGTCGCGCCCGGCCGGTCACCCAGGTAGGGAGTGTCACCGGTGAGCACGACCGCGCCCGCCCCCGCCGCAGCGGCCCGCACCGCCAGCTCGAGGGTCAGCTGCCGGTCGCATAGGACGTAGGCCTGAAACCACCACGGCCCGACCGGCACCTGCTCGAGTGGTCGGGAAGAGCGCGACGAGAGTACGAGAAGACTTCCGGCAGAGGCTGTCCCGCGAGCCGTGGCGATCTCGCCGTCGGGGTGCGCGAGGCCGTGAGCCGCCGTCGGGCCGGTCAACACGGGAGTCTTCAGCCGGACACCGAACAGGTCCAGGCCGGTGTCGATCCGGGAGACGTCGCGAAGGACCCGGGGGCGAAGGCGTACCTGCCACCAGGCCTGCTCGGCCTCGCCCACCGTGAGCTGGTCGCCGGCACCGCCGGCGTAGTACTGCCGGACCGGCTCGGGCAGGACGCGAGCCGCCTCGGCCAGCTGGGCGGAAAGGACCGGGTGCACCGCCCGATCGTCGCAGGGTCGCTGGACGTGGGATGCCCGGCGATCCCTAGGCTTCGCGGCGTGGACCGGGTCGGTGTCGTGGGGGCGGCGCTCGTACGGGACGGCCGGGTGCTGGCCTCCCGCCGGACCGAACCGCCGCACCTGGCCGGGCTCTGGGAGTTCCCGGGCGGCAAGGTCGAGGCGGGCGAGAGCGACGTCGAGGCGCTGCGTCGCGAGCTGCGGGAGGAGCTGGTCGTCGAGGCCGCGGTGGGTGCTCGACTCGGACCCGATGTGCTACTCGGTGACACGGGGGTCCTGCGGGTCTACCTGTGCCGGCTGCTGTCGGGCGAGCCGGCCCTGCTGGACCACGACGCGCACCGCTGGCTGGGCCCGGACGAGCTGACCGAGGTGTCGTGGATCCCGGTCGACCTGGCCGTGGTCGAGGCGCTGCGCCCCTTCCTCGATCCGGCCGGATGATCATGCCGAGGGGTGCCAGCCGCAGCGCCGGGACGGGCAGGGACGGCGCCGCCCGTACGATGGGGGAGCCGGCCCTTTCAGCTCGGCCCCCAAGAAGCTGATCATCGGAGTACCGCTGTGCCCACGTCCGACACCCGGAAGCGGGACGACATCCGCAACGTCGCGATCATCGCGCACGTCGACCACGGCAAGACCACGCTCGTCGACGCGATGCTGCTGCAGTCGGGTGCCTACACCGCCCACCAGCAGGAGGAGGGCGCGGTCACCGATCGGGTCATGGACTCGATGGATCTCGAGCGCGAGAAGGGCATCACCATCCTGGCGAAGAACACCGCGGTTCGCCGCCATCGGGGCGGTGAGCATCTGCTCATCAACATCATCGACACCCCGGGGCACGCCGACTTCGGCGGCGAGGTGGAGCGCGGGCTGTCGATGGTCGACGGCGTCGCGCTGCTGGTCGACGCGAGCGAGGGCCCACTGCCGCAGACCCGGTTCGTGCTGCGCAAGGCGCTCGCGCTGGACATGCCGGTGGTCCTGATCATCAACAAGGTGGACCGGCCCGACGCGCGCATCGCCGAGGTCGTCGACGAGTGCTACGAGCTGTTCCTCGACCTCGATGCCACCGAGGGGCAGATCGACTTCCCGATCGTCTACTGCCAGGCCAAGACCGGGCAGGCGTCGCTGACCCGTCCGACCGACGGCACGAGCCCGGACAGCCCTGACCTCGAGCCGCTGTTCGAGGTGATCAAGAACACGATCCCCGCGCCGTCCTACCAGCCCGGCGCTCCGCTGCAGGCACATGTCACCAACCTTGACGCCTCGCCGTACCTCGGTCGTCTCGCGTTGTGCCGCATCTTCAACGGCGACATGAAAAAGGGGCAGACCGTCGCCTGGTGCAAGAAGGACGGCACCATCGAGAACGTGAAGCTCACCGAGCTGCTCGGCACCGAGGCGCTCGAACGGGTCTCGATCGACTCCGCCGGCCCGGGTGAGATCGTCGCGATCGCCGGCATCCCGCAGATCTACATCGGCGAGACGCTGGCCGATCCCGACGACCCCCGTCCGCTGCCGCTCATGACGATCGACGAGCCCAGCATCTCGATGACGATCGGCATCAACACCAGCCCGATGGCCGGCCGCAGCGGCAAGAAGCTCACCGCCCGCCAGGTGAAGGACCGGCTCGACAAGGAGCTGGTCGGTAACGTCTCGATCCGGGTCGAGCCCACCGAGCGGCCGGACACCTGGGAGGTCCAGGGCCGCGGCGAGCTGCAGCTGGCGATCCTCGTGGAGGTCATGCGCCGGGAGGCCTTCGAGCTCACCGTGGGCAAGCCGCAGGTCGTCACGCGCCTGGTCGACGGCACGATCCACGAGCCGATGGAACGCCTGACAATCGACACTCCGAGCGACTACCAGGGGGTGCTGATCCAGTTGATGGCGCTGCGCAAGGGCCGGCTCGAGCAGATGGTCGACCACGGCACCGGCTGGACCCGGATGGAGTACATCGTCCCCGCGCGCGGGCTGATCGGCTTCCGGACCGAGTTCCTCACCGAGACCCGTGGCACCGGTCTGCTGCACCACATCCACGAGCGGTACGAGCCGTGGCACGGCGACATCCGTACCCGCCCGTCCGGCTCGCTCGTCGCCGACCGCAGCGGCCCGACCACCGGCTTCGCGCTCGCCAACCTGCAGGAACGGGGCACGATGTTCGTGCCGCCGGGCACCGAGGTCTACGAGGGCATGGTCGTCGGGGAGAACGCCCGCAGCGACGACATGGACGTCAACGCCACCAAGGAGAAGAAGCTCACCAACATGCGGCAGAGCTCCTCCGACGTGCTCGTGCCGCTCATCCCGCACAAGGAGCTCAGCCTCGAGCAGGCGCTCGAGTTCTGCCGCGAGGACG
>JAHWJP010000225.1 GCA_019348355.1 Actinomycetota bacterium | reverse complement strand
CGCATTCGTCGGGGTGGATGTAGAGCGAGCGCTTGCCCTCGTAGATGCAGTCGACCGGGCACTCCTCGATGCAGGCCTTGTCTTTGAGGTCGACGCAGGGCTCGGCGATGACGTAGGTCACAGCGCGGTTTTCCTTCCTGTGTGGCAGACATCTAGTGTCCCAGCCGTGACGGCATCGGAGCCACCCGGGGTGCGCTACGCGATGACGGCCGGGCCGGCCGACATCGGGTCGCGCGTGGTCGTTCGCAGGCGGTGTACGGACGGGTCGCTGGGCGACCTGCTCGGCGAACTGCTGCGCTGGGACGACACCACGGTAGTCGTTCGCGACCGGCACGGTTCGGCTCACGAGGTGGCGCGGGGCGACGTGGTCGCGGCGAAGCGGGTGCCGCCTCCGCCGGCGCGTCGATGAGCCCGCGTCGATGAGACCTTCCCGATGAGGCCCAGCAGGGCACGCTTCGCCGAGGTGATGCGCACCGAGCCGGTCGACCTCGGGCTCGCCTGCGTGCTCGTCGGCGGCGAGGTCGACCACGACCTCGACGTCGAGGGCCCGCTGGCAGTCCTCGACGCGCTCGCGTCGGCGGCCGAGCCGCTCGTGCCCCCTGCCGGCGCGCCTGCAGCCGTTGCGGAGGGGCTGCGCCGGGCGCTGTGTGAGCAGGCCGGCTTCGGGCCGGGGAGCTTCGACGACATCAGCTCTTCGCTGCTGCACGAGGTGTTGCGCCGCCGCTGCGGGCTGCCCCTGCTGCTGTCGGTCGTGTGGGTCGAGGTCGCCACCCGGCTCGCCATCCCGGCGTACGCAGTCGGACTGCCTGGACGCGTGGTCGTCGGAATCGGCTCGCCGGAAGGCGATCCCGTCTACGTCGATCCCTACGGCGGCGGCCGGCTGGTGCCGCCGGAGCAGCTGGCCGAGCTGGCCGGGACACCGCTGCTGCCCGAGCACCTGGCGCCCCTGTCGCCCGGTGACCTGCTGCTGCGCCTGCTCACGAACGTGCGGGCGCTGACCGCCGGTCAACCGCCGAGCCTGTCCAGCGCGGCGACCCGGCTGTGGGCAGTGGAGCTGTCGCTGCTGCTGCCCCGCCACCCGCTGGCCCTGCGCCGCGAGCGCGGCGAACTGATGGTCCGCCTGGGTGACCACCTCGGTGGGGCGCGCGAGCTGGAGCGCTACGCCCTGATGGTCGGGGTCTACGACGAGCCGGCCGCGGCGGTCGTGCACCGGGAGGCTCGTCAGGCGAGGGCCCAACTGAACTGAGTGTGGGGGCTCACCTGAGCGCTGGCCGTACCCTTCGCCCGTGCTCCGCCTGACCGACACCCAGACCAAGTCCGTACGCGAGCTCGCGCCCGCGACCCCAGGCAGGCTCACCGTCTACGCGTGCGGCCCGACGGTCTACCGCGACGCCCACGTCGGCAACCTGCGGACATTCCTGCTCAGCGACCTGATCCGGCGCACGGCCGAGAGCCGGAGCCTGCGCGTACATCTGGTGATGAACATCACCGACGTCGGGCACCTGGCCGACGACACCTCGCTGGACGCGACCGGGGAGGACAAGCTGCTCGCGCAGGCGCGACGCGAGGACAAGAGCCCGTTCGCGATCGCCCGCTTCTACGAGCAGGGCTTCCACCACGACCTGGCACTGCTCAACATCCGGCCGGCCGACGCCTACCCGCGGGCGTCGGAGTGGATCGAGTCGATGATCGGGCTCATCTCCCGCCTCGTCGACGCGGGCCATGCCTACGTCGGCGGCGACGGCACCGTCTACTTCGCCGCGCAGTCCTACGAGGCGTACGGCGGGTTGTCTGGCAACCGGCTGTCGGACCTGCGTGCGGGCCACCGCGAGGACGCCGAGGCGTTGACCGCCGGCAAGCGCTTCCACGCCGACTGGGCGTTGTGGAAGCTGGCCGGGACGGCCCGCGAGATGGTGTGGGACTCGCCGTGGGGGCGGGGCTTTCCCGGCTGGCACATCGAGTGCTCGGCGATGTCGCTGGACCTGATCGGCCCGGTGATCGACTTGCACACCGGCGGCATCGACCTGCGCTTCCCGCACCACGAGGACGAGCGGGCGCAGAGCAACTGCGCCGTGGGGGGCGGGGCCGGGGCCGAGGTCGTCCGGCACTGGGTGCACGGCGAGCATTTGCTGTTCGAGGGCCGCAAGATGGCCAAGTCGACTGGCAACGTCGTGTTGCTGTCCGATGTGGTCGCCCGAGGTCACGACCCCCTTTCGCTGCGGCTGGCCTTCCTGTCCTCGCGCTACCGGCAGCAGGCCAACCTGTCGTGGGACGCCATCGCTGCTGCGGACGGGCTGCTGATGCGATGGCGTACGGCCGTCGCCGCGTGGGCCGAGCACCCCTCCGCAGCGCTGTCCGGCGACTACTCCGCCGCGGTGCTCGACGCCTTCGAGGACGACCTCGACACGCCGCGGGCCCTGCAGTCCCTGCGCCGCCTGGAGAAGGACGCTTCCGTGGCCGAGGGGACGAAGTTCGAGACCTTCGCCTGGGCGGACGCGCTGCTCGGGCTCGACCTCGCCCGGCTGGTGGGGCAGCCGGTCGTCGCGGCTGCGCTCCCGGCCGGGGCCGCCGAGCTGCTGGACGAGCGGGCCGCGGCCCGGGCGGGCAAGGACTACGCCGCCTCGGACCGGCTGCGCGACGAGCTCGCCACCCTGGGCGTCGCGGTGAAGGACACCCCGGCCGGTCAGGAGTGGTCAGTCACCTGATCGCGGCTGCGTCCGCGGCGCCCGCCTGCCCGGCCCCGGCCGCCGGCCGCCCCGCCCCGCCCCCCCGCCCCGCCAAGATCTTCGCGTTGTTCACAGGGCGCGCACCCTGTGAACTCC
>JAHWJP010000103.1:4924-9410 GCA_019348355.1 Actinomycetota bacterium | reverse complement strand
TCAACGTCGTCGACTTCTTCCTGTCGCTCGCCATCTGGGGCGCGACCACGACCGTACGAATAGCCGGCTGATGGCGCCCCCCCTTGCCCTGGGCCGGGCCGCGACGGCGCGAAGGCGACTGTCCGGGATCGCCTTCTTGCTCGTGATCGCCGCCCTGATCGGGCTGACCGTCGCGATCTACCAGAAGGCCTTCACGCCGGTGGTGAACGTCACCCTCGAGGCCGACCGGGCCGGTAACCAGCTGTCGGCGCCGGCCGACGTCAAGCTGCGCGGACTGATCGTCGGTGAGGTACGCCAGATCACCTCGACCGGGGGCGGCGCCATGCTCGACCTCGCCCTCGACCCGGAGCAGATGGAGCTGATCCCGGCGAACGTCCAGGCCCAGCTGGTGCCGAAGACGCTGTTCGGTGAGAAGTACGTCAGCCTCGTCATCCCCGAGGACCCGGCCGGCGAGCGGCTCGCCGAGGGCGACGTCATCGGCATGGACCGATCCGAGACCGCCCGGGAGACCGAGCAGGCGCTCAACAACCTGCTGCCGCTGCTGCAGACGCTGCGGCCGCAGGACGTGAGCGTGACCCTGAACGCCGTGTCCGGCGCCCTGCGCGGTCGCGGAAACCGGCTCGGCGAGAACCTGGTGCTCGTCGACGACTACCTGAAGGGGATCAACCCGTCGGTCCCCGCGCTCGGTGAGAACTTCCGCGGGCTCGCGGACCTCGCGGACACCCTCGACCAGGCGTCGCCGGATCTGCTGGAGGTGCTCGACAACCTGAGCTTCGTCAACCGCTCGCTGGTCGAGCAGGAGCAGGCCCTGTCCACCTTCCTCACCTCGACGACGGGGGTCGCCGGCGAGACCGACCGCTTCCTGCGCGACAACGAGAGCCGCCTGGTCACCCTCGCCGCTGACAGCCGGCCGGTGCTCGAGACCTTTGCGAGGTACGCCCCGCAGTTCCCGTGCCTGGCCCAGGGGCTCGCCGCCTCCAACGGGTTCATCGGCGACGCCTTCGGCGGTCTGCAGCCCGGTCTGCACATCACCCTGGAGCTCGTCGACGCCCGGCCGGGCTTCCGGCCCGGTCAGGACGAGCCGGCGTACAAGGAGGACCGCGGTCCCGACTGCGTGGACCTGCCGAACCCGGAGGGGCAGGAGCCTGACGTCAACCTGCAGGACGGGTTCAACGACGCCAACGGCCCGGACGACAGCTCGACCCCGGAGGAGGCGTCGCCGAGTCTGCCCGCGCCCGGTCTTCGAGCCAACAGCCTCCCGATGTCGCAGCGGGAGGTCATGGGCTCGGTGCTCGGCCCGGTGATGGGCGTCCCGGCGGACGAGGTCCCCGACCTCGCCTACCTGCTGTTCGGACCGATGGCCCGCGGCACCCAGGTAGGGCTGTCGTGAAGACCTCGGCCGCGCTGGTCAAGCTGATCATCTTCATGGTGGTGACCTCGATCCTCACGCTGGCGCTCGCCACGACGATCGGCAACGTCCGCTTCGGCGGCAGCACCTCCTATTCGGCGGTGTTCGGCGACGTGACCGGGCTGCTGCCGGGCAACGAGGTGCGGATCGCGGGCGTGCGGGTCGGGCAGATCGAGTCCATCGAGGTGCACCAGCGCAACCTGGCTCTCGTTGGGTTCCGGCTGGAGGGCGACCGCGAGATCGCGCAGAGCACCATCGCCCGGCTGCGCTACCGCAACATCGTCGGCGAGCGCTACATCGCGCTGACCGAAGGGACCGGGACGGCGGACCCGCTGGCGGAGGGCGCCACCCTGCCGCTCGCGCAGACCCGCAACGCCCTCGACCTGACCGTGCTGTTCAACGGCTTCCGGCCGCTGTTCCAGGCCCTCGACCCGCAGTCGGTCAACCAGGCGGCGTTCGAGCTGATCCAGACGTTGCAGGGCGAAGGCGGGACGGTCGAGAGCCTGATGGCGCGTACGGCCTCCCTGACCAACACGCTGGCCGACCGCGACGAGGTGATCGGCCGGGTGCTGGACAACCTCGAGAAGGTGCTGGCCACCGTGGACGACCGGGGCTCGGAGCTCGCCGACCTGATCGTGCAGCTGCGCCGGCTCGCGGCCGGCTTCGCGCAGGACCGCGAGCAGATCGGGCAGTCGCTGGACGGCATCAGCGACCTGACCTCGGCCACCGCCTCGCTGCTCACCGACGTGCGCGGACCGCTGCGCAGCGACATCCGCGAGCTCGGCGAGCTGGCCACGACGCTCGATGACAGCAAAGAAGTCGTCGATGGCGTCCTGCAGCGCCTGCCCGGCAAGCTCGACGCGATCGTCAGCACGGCGACCTACGGCTCGTTCTTCAACTTCTACCTGTGCGGCTTCGACGGGAAGCTGATCGTGGACGACGGCTCGGAGCAGGGCCGCAACCTGCTGGCCGACGAGCAGTTCGTCAACGACGTCGCGCGGTGCAAGCGCGAGGGTGGCCCAGCCGACCCGGCCGCAGTCGGAGCGCCGCGATGACCCCCTTCCGCGAGCGGAACCAGACCGTCATCGGCGCGATCGGGATCGCCGCGATCCTCACCGTGCTGGCCGCCTCCTTCAACATCGACCGGATCATCGGCGGGGAGGAGTACAAGGCCGAGTTC
Organism: Actinomycetota bacterium; assembly: GCA_019348355.1. Classification (GTDB taxonomy): domain Bacteria; phylum Actinomycetota; class Actinomycetes; order Mycobacteriales; family SCTD01; genus SCTD01. The sequence continues at coordinate 6,822 of JAHWJP010000103.1, read as the reverse complement.
AGCGAGGCGGCTGGCCTGGCGCCCAACGACGAGGTGCGCATCGCCGGCGTCAAGGTCGGCAAGGTGCTCGCCGTCGACCTGGCCGGCGACCGGGTGCAGGTGCAGTTCCGGGTGAACGACGCCGAGATGGGCAACCGCACGCGGGCCGACATCCGGATCAAGACGGTGCTCGGCCGCAAGTTCCTGTCGCTGTCCCCGGACGGCGACGGCACCCTCGAGGAGGGCTCGGTCATCCCGCTGGGCCGGACCTCCTCGCCGTACGACATCACCCAGGCCTTCGGTGACCTGTCCACGACCGTGCAGGAGATCGACGACGAGCAGCTCGCCGAGTCCTTCCGGGTGCTGGCCGACACCTTCCGGGACACCCCCGAGGAGGTCCGGGCCTCACTCGAAGGGCTCTCGCGGCTGTCCCGCGCCATCGCCGCCCGCGACCAGCAGCTCGGCGCGCTGCTCGAGCGGACCCGCGGGGTCAGCCAGGTGCTCGCCGAGCGGGACCAGGACCTCACGGCGTTCCTCGCCGACAGCTCGCTCGTCCTGCAGGAGGTCCAGCGACGGCGCGAGGCCATCAGTCGGCTGCTGGAGACCACGACGCAGCTGTCCGAGCAGCTCATCGCCCTCGTCCGGGAGAACCGCGCCGAGCTCGCGCCGGCGCTGGAGCGGCTGCGCGGCGTCGTCGAGGTGCTGCGCAAGAACCAGGACAACCTCGACCGCAGCATCGAGCGGCTGGCCCCGTTCGTCCGGATCTTCTCCGACAACCTCGGCAACGGCCGCTGGTTCGACACCTTCGTGCAGAACCTGCTCCCGCCGGGTGGTGAGTTCGTGCCGGGTGAGTTCGGCAAGGACGGCTCCTCCCGGCCGGCTGGAGGCCCCCGATGACCCGATCGGCAGGCTCCCGCCGCGCCGCCCGTTGCGCGCTGATCGTCGTGGCCCTGGCCCTTTTCGGCGGCGTCGCCGGCTGCGGGACCTTCGGCGGCGAGCCGGAGCAACGGTCGCTGACGGCGGACTTCGAGCGGACCGTGGGCCTCTACGTCTCCAGCGACGTGCGGGTGCTCGGCGTCCGCATCGGGAAGGTCACCGGCATCGAGCCCCGCGGCACGTCGGTCCGGGTGACGATGACCTACGACGCGAAGTACGACGTGCCCGCCGACGCACAGGCCGTCCTCGTCGCGCCCTCGATCGTCAGCGACCGCTACGTCCAGCTCACACCGGTGTTCCAGGGCGGCGAGGTGCTCGCCGACGGTGCAGTGCTCGGCACCGACCGGACCGACGTCCCGGTGGAGCTGGACCAGATCTTCTCCTCGCTCAACGAGCTCAACCTGGCGCTCGGGCCGCAGGGCGCCAACAGGGACGGGGCGCTGTCGGACCTGCTCGACGTCGGGGCGCAGAACCTCGACGGCAACGGTGTCCTGCTCAACAGCACCCTGAAGGACTTCTCCACCCTGGTCTCGACCCTCAGCGACCAGCGGGAGGACCTGTTCGGCACGGTGGCGAACCTGCAGAACTTCACCACCACCATCGCGCAGAGCGACGGCACGGTGCGGGCCTTCAACCGCGACCTCGCCGCGGTGGCAGACCAGCTCGCCGCGGAGCGACAGGACCTCGCGACCGCCGTACAGCAGCTGTCGGTCGCGCTCGGCGAGGTCGCCACCTTCGTACGCGAGAACTCCGACGACCTCACTGCCAACGTGAGCGACCTCGCCTCGGTGACGGGGGTGCTGGTGAAGCAGCGGGCGGCGCTCGAGGAGTTCCTCGACGTGGCGCCGACCGCGCTGTCGAACCTGCAGCTGGCCTACAACCCCGGGTCCGGCACGCTCGACACCCGCGACAACGGCGTCGCCGACTTCGAGGCCAACCCGCTCGGGGCGATCTGCGACGCGCTCGTGAGCTCGGGTCAGGAC
>JAHWJP010000103.1:0-4824 GCA_019348355.1 Actinomycetota bacterium | reverse complement strand
TGCCCGCCCTGCCCGGCCAGCCCACGGGCCGCGACATGACCCTCGGCGGCATCCTGGACGGTGGGCGATGACGCGGCGGTCATGGCGGCGTCCGGGGGCCGTGCTGGTCAGCGCGGCGCTACTGACCGGCTGCGGGTTCGAGGGCGCGTCGAGCATCCCGCTGCCGGGTGGGGAGGGAAACGGGCCGGGGGCCTACGAGGTGACGCTCGAGTTCACTGACGTCCTCGATCTCGTCCAGCAGTCGGCCGTCAAGGTGGACGACGTCACGGTCGGCAGCGTCCAGTCGCTGGATGTCGACGGCTTCACCGCGCGCGTCGTCGTGAGCCTCAACCGCGAGGTCGTCCTGCCGGCCAACACCCGGGCCAGCCTGCGCCAGACCAGCCTGCTCGGGGAGAAGTTCGTCAGCTTCGATCCGCCGCCGCCCGCCGACGCCACCGGCCGGCTGCGCGACGGGGACATCATCGGCCTGGCCCGCACCACTCGCAGCGCCGAGATCGAGGAGGTGCTGTCGGCCCTGTCGCTCGTGCTCAACGGCGGCAGCCTCGAGCAGCTCCAGGTGATCAACACCGAGCTGATCGCTGCGCTGGAGGGACGTGAGGACCGGGTCAAGGACCTGCTCGGCCAGCTCAACGTCTTCGTCGGCGGGCTCGACGCGCAGAAGGGGCAGATCGTCCGGGCCCTCGACAGCCTGGACCGGCTCACCACCCGGCTCGTCGAGGAGCGCGACATCATCGCCACCGCGCTCGCCGACATCCCGCCCGGGGTCGAGGTGCTCACCGGGCAGCGGGAGAACCTGACCAAGGTGCTCACCTCGCTCGACGAGCTCGGCGACGTGGCGGTGCGGGTGATCCGCGCGACGCAGGCCGACACCGTCGCTGACCTCCGCGCCCTCGAGCCGATCCTGACCCAGCTCAACGTGGCCGGCCAGGCCCTGCCGGAGTCGCTCGAGATCCTCACCACCTACCCGTTCCCTGGATCGGTGACGGAGGGGATTCAGGGCGACTACGCCAACCTGTTCGTCACCCTCGACGTCAACCTGACCGGTCTCGGGCGCTTCACCGGGCTGCCGCTGCCCGAGATCCCCGGGCTGCCGGCCGATCCCGGCCCCGAGTTGCCGCCGGGCGCGCCGTCCGCGCCGCCGCCGGTGCCACTGCCCGGCGGAGGCATCCCGGGTCTGCCGCCGCCGCCCCCGTTGCCGCCGCCCCCGGCGTTGCCGCCGCCACCTGTGCTGGAGCCGCCACCGCCGCCGCCCGGGGACCTGCCGGGCCTGCCAGGGCTGCCGGGGCTGTCCAGTCGAGACTCCAGCGGGTTGCTCCGCCTGCTGATCGGAGGCCTGCTGTGATCACCCGCCAGACCCAGGTGCAGCTGCTGGTCTTCCTGCTCCTGTCGGCGATCGGGCTGAGCTACACCGGGCTGCGCTATGCCGGTCTGGGCAGGTACTTCGTCGACCAGGGCTACGTCGTCTCGGCCGATTTCGTGGACTCCGGTGGCATCTTCGAGGGCGCCGAGGTCACCTACCGCGGGGTGCCGGTCGGCAAGGTGGCGGACCTGCAACTGATCGAGGACGGCGTCCAGGTCGACCTGCGGCTCCGGCCCGGCACGCAGGTGCCGGCCGGCACGAAAGCCGTCGTCGCCAACCGGTCTGCCGTCGGTGAGCAGTACGTCGACCTGCTCCCGACCCGGGACGGCGCGCCGTACATGGCCGCGGGGGACACGATCCCGCAGGCGCAGACCGCGATCCCGGTCTCGCCGACCGAGCTGGTCGTCAACCTCGACGACTTCGTCACGAGCCTCGACACCGAGGACCTCGCGGTCGTGCTGTCCGAGCTCGGCACCGCCTTCGGCGACGGAGCCGGCGAGAGCCTGCAGCAGATCCTCGACGACGGCGATGTCCTGACCCGGGCCGCCCTCGAGTCGCTGCCCGAGACGACGACGCTGATCCGCGACGGCGAGATCGCCCTGAACACCCAGCGCGAGGTGTCCGGGCAGTTTCAGAGCTTCAACGAAGACCTCGCCGACCTGACCTCGACACTGCGCAGCAGCGACCCCGACTTCCGCCGGCTGTTCGCCAACGGCACGCAGAGCGCGAACGAGCTGACCGACCTGATCCGCCGGAACGAGAGCGACCTGCCGGTCCTGCTGCAGAACCTCACCACGGTGGCGCAGATCCAGAAGGTGCGCCTGCCCGCCGTACGCCAGATCCTGGTCACCTACCCGAACGTCGTCGCCGGCGGCTACACCGTCGTGCCGGGTGACGGCACGACGCACTTCGGCCTCGTGACCGACCAGCAGCCGCCGATCTGCGAGCAGGGCTACGAAGGCACCGACCGGCGCACACCGGCCGAGACCGAGCCGCGCACACCGAATCTCGCGGCTGGCTGCACCCTGCCCGAAGGGGACCCGTCGAGCGTGCGGGGGGCGGCCCGGGCACCGCGCCCGGGCGAGCCCGGTGCTGGCGGCTCGCGGACAGCGGGCTCGCGCGCGACGGGCTCGCGGGCTCCGTCGCTCGGCGAGTCCGACGCGACCGTGTTCGGCGACTACGACCCGGCGAGCGGCCGGGTCGTCACCGCGGACGGCGAGCGATTGTCGATCGGCTCCACCAACGGCGCCCAGCGGACGTTCGGAGAGGACTCGTGGCAGTGGCTGCTTCTGGCACCCTTGTCTCGATGACCTCTCCCGACGCCCCCGCCCGCCCGGCCGCTCCGGCTGCGGCTGCGGCTGCGGCCGCGGCAAAGCGATCACTGCTGCTGGTGGTGCTCGCGGTGCTGTGCGTGCTGCTCGCGGTGGCGGCGGTGGTCCTCGGGCTGCGGCTGCGCGGCTACGCCCAGACGGAGGAGGCCCGCAGTGATGCGCTGCGCGCCGCCCGTCAGTCGGCCCTGAACCTGACCACCATCGACGTCGAGCAGTTCGACGAGGCTGTGCAGCGGGTGCTGGACGGGGCCACCGGCGACTTCCGGCAGGAGTTCGAGGACAACTCGGGCAATCTCGAGAAGTTGCTCACCGACAACCAGGTGGACGCGGACGGAAGCGTCATCGCGGCCGGTCTGGTGCGGGCGGACAGAAGCAACGCGACCGCACTGGTCGTCGTCGACAGCACCGTGCGCAACATCGCCGTCCCGGAAGGGCGCCTGAACACCTATCGCATGCAGATCGACGTTGAGCGGGTCGACGGTCGCTGGCTCACCTCTGCGCTGCGGTTCGTGGGCTGAGCGATGACCGGACCCTTCGCACCGCCGCCGGCTGACGGCGCCGACCGGTGGACTGACCAGGACCCGGACCAGGCGCGTACGCCGGTGCCGCCGAACCCCGCCCTCCCCGAGCCGCGGGGTGAGGTCGAGCCCCCGCCGGTGCCGGCCGAGCCCCCGCCGGTGCCGGCCGAGCCCCCGCCGGCCCAGGCCGATACCGCACTCGCCCCGGCTCCGGCCGTAGCGGTCCCGCTCGTGAAACCCCCTCCCGCTGACGCGCCACCACCGCCACCACCGCCACCTGCGCCGCCCGCACCGGCCGAACCGGCTGCGCCTCCCGTGCCGCCTCCGCTGGCCGCGCCCACACCGGTCCCGCAGGCTGGCCGTGAGACGGCTCCGGTCGCCGCTGACCCCTCGCGGCCGAAGGTGTCGTTGTCCAAGGCCCCGCCAGCCGCCGCGCCTCCGATGGCGCCGGCCGCGGGCGGCCGTGGCGCTCTGCCCCTCGCCCTGGTGGGGGCGCTGACCGTGCTGATGGTGCTCGGCGTCGGCTACCTGGGCTACCGCCTCTACACCGAGCGGCAGACGGAGGCGGCGCGCGAGCAGGCCATCACAGCGAGCCGGGACGCGGCGCGGCTGCTGTTCTCCTACGACCACACGACGCTCGACGAGGACTTCCGCAAGGGCCTGTCCGTGACGACGGGACAGTTTCGGGACGACTACTCCCGGACTACCTCGCAGGTGGTGGCCGGCGTCGCCCGGCAGGTCAAGGCGGTCGTCGTCGCAGACGTGGTCGAGAGCGCCGTCATCGAGGCCGCGCCCGACGAAGTCACGACGCTGGTCTTCCTGAACCAGGCGACGACCAGCACCCAGATCACCGGGCGGCAGGTGGACCAGAGCCGGGTGCGGATGCGCCTCGTCGAGCGGGACGGGCGCTGGCTGGTGGCCGAGGTGCAGGCGCTCTGAGCACCGAACCGGCGAACACCGAGCCGCCGGCCTTCGCGTTCCCGCCGCCGCCGGCCAGCGACAGCAGCCGCCCGCGGCGGGCCCGGTCCGGACCGCCGTGGTCGCTCGTGGTCGTGGTGCTCGGGCTGGCCGTCGTCAGCCTCGCCGTCGCGGTCGCGGTTCTGCTGGTCGGACCAGCCGGGTCGGGCACCGACACCGAGGCGGCCCGCCGCTCCGCACTGGAGGCCGCCCGCGAGCGCACGCTGGCCCTGACCTCCTACGACTACCGGCAGCTGGAGGAGAATTTCGCCGGCGTGCTTGCCACCGCCACCGGCCAGTTCGCAACCGACTACCAGGACACCACCGCGCAGTTGCGCCCGACGTTCACCGACGCGCAGGCCGTGGCGAGCGCCACGGTCGTCGCGGCCGGTCTCGAGAGCTTCGCGCCGGACCGGGCCGTGGCCGTGATCGCCGTCGACCAGGTGATCGCGACCAAGGATGCGCCGCCGCGCACCGAGCGCAACCGGCTGCGCATGACGCTGGTGCGGCCTGCCGACACGTGGCTGGTCGAGCGGGTCGAGCGGCTCTGACGCTCGAGCCCCTGCTCTCCGGGGAGCCGTGGCTCGGGTCGGCTCGTGCCTCGCTCATTCGAGCAGGAGGAGTTGCGGTGGCCGGTCGGTGCGGTTGGTGAGCCAGG
>JAHWJP010000102.1 GCA_019348355.1 Actinomycetota bacterium | reverse complement strand
TCGCGCAAGGGCTCGCCGTCGCCAATCCGCCTCCGCCTCCGCCTCCGCCTGCCCCTCCCCCTCCCCCTCCCCCTCCCCCTCTGCCGGTGGCAGTGCCCCCGCCCCCGCCGGCCCCGGTCCCGCAGCCGCCACGTGTGCTGGCTCGCGTCACGCGTGACCGCCCGCCGGCCGAGCTTGAGACCGCGACCAGCGGCGCGTACGCACGCCCCGGCACGGGCCGGCTGACCTCCGGGTACGGCCGTCGCTGGGGCCGCCTGCACGCAGGCATCGACCTCGCCGCCGGTTCGGGCGCTCCGATCCGGGCTGCAGCCGCCGGCACGGTCCAGTCAGCCGGGACCGAGGGCGGCTACGGGCGGTCTGTCCGGATCGTCCACTCCGACGGGACCGAGACGCTCTACGCGCACAACAGCTCGCTGCTGGTCGGTACCGGCGAGAAGGTGAAGGCCGGACAGCAGATCGCCCGGGAAGGCAGCAGCGGCAACTCGACCGGCCCGCACCTGCACTTCGAGGTACGCATCAACGGCGTGCCGGTCGACCCGGCCGCCTGGCTGAGGAAGCGCGGCGTCTCGGTCTAGCTGGCTCTTTCGTTACCGCGACCCCGTGGATGCGGCCGGCAGGGCAGGGACTCGACCGCCGCCTAGACTCCGGGGCATGCCGGTCGGTCGTGCGGGGGTGCTGGCGGTCTGCGCCGCGGCCCTGCTGACCGCCTGCTCCCCAGCCAGCGGCGAGGGCGACGCGACGGCCGCCCGGGAGTCAGGGCTCGAGGCCGCCCAGCGCGCGCTGTCCGAGCAGGCGCTGACCACGTTGGCTGCGCGCAGCTGCCCGGCGCTGCCCGAGCAGACCGTGCTGCAGGGCCTGCCGGACGACGTGCTCCAGTGCCTCGGCAGCGGTCCGGCCCGGGCCGTCAACGCCGGCGACGGACGGCCGACCGTGGTCAACCTGTGGGCCTCCTGGTGCGCGCCGTGCGTGCGCGAGATGCCGATGCTGCAGGCAACGGCCGACCGGGCGGGTGCGGCCGCTCGTTTCGTCGGCATCGACATCCAGGACAAGCGCGACAGCGCCGCGGGACTGCTCGACGCCACCGGCGTCGGCTACGAGCAGTTCGACGACCCGGACGGGATCGTACGCACGGCCCTGCGCGCGGTCGGCCTCCCGGTGACGGTGGTCTTCGACGCGCAGGGCCGTGAGGTGGCCCGTCGCGCCGGCGAGATCGACGCTGCGTGGCTCGAAGATGCGCTGCAGAAGGCCGGCGTGCCGCTGTCCGCAGCGCCGGCCGCATCTCCGCAAGGCTGACGATGGCGCTGTCGGACGTCGTCGTCACCGGTCCGCTGCTGCTCGCCGGGCCGCTCGCGATCGCTGCCGGGGTGGTGTCCTTTTTGTCCCCGTGCAGCCTGCCGCTGGTGCCCGGCTACCTGTCGTACGTCAGCGGGCTCGCCGGAGCGGAGATGTCCCGGGGCGACGCCGACGCACCGGTGACGCCAGCGGAGGGGGCGACCGACCTCGTACCCGCTGGTGGTGGCACAGCCGTCCGGACTTCGCCGGCACCGACGCGGACCGCAGGCCCGACCGGCGCGGCCCGGCGGCAGGTCGTGACGGGGGCGCTGCTGTTCGTGCTCGGCTTCTCTGCCGTCTTCACCGCGTACGGCGCCGCAGCCGGGGCGCTGGGTGGCCTGCTGTTCGACCAGAGCCGCGCGCTGACGATCGGGCTCGGCATCCTCACCATCGTTCTCGGACTGGTGTTCGCGGGCGTGCTGCGGCTGCCCGGGGTGAGCGCCACCGCCCGGGTCAGCTTCCGCCCCGCAGCCGGGCTGGCCGGGGCGCCGCTGCTCGGGGCGCTGTTCGCGATCGGCTGGACGCCCTGCATCGGACCGACCCTGGCCGCGGTCCTGTCGCTGTCCGCCGACAGCGCGACGGTCGGCCGCGGCGCGCTGCTCGCCTTCCTCTACAGCATGGGCCTCGGCATCCCCTTCATCCTCGTCGCCGCCTCGCTGCATCGGGCGATGGACCGGCTGGCGGTCGTCCGCCGCCACTCGACCACCGTCATGCGCACGGGCGGCGCCCTGCTGGTGGTGATCGGCCTGCTGCAGGTCAGCGGGGTGTGGGGTGACTGGCTCAACGCCATGCGGGCCTGGATCGGGGCGTACGGCACGGTGCTGTGACCGCGCGGCTCTGATCTCGCTCAGCTGTCGGCCACCGCGAGGCTCGCGGTCATCCCGGCCTCGGCGTGACCGCCGACGGTGCAGTCCAGCAGCACCGGGACACCGGCGGCGACGTCAAGCTGCAACGTCTGCCGGCCCCCCGGCGGGAGCACGTCGCTCGCGGCCAGCTGCCGTTCGCCCTGCAGGAGCCGGACGTCGTGGCCGGTGCTGCCCGCGTTGGTCACGGTCACCTCGACCGGGCCAGGTCGGAGCGTGCCGGCGGACAGCTGGAAGCGGTACTCCTGCAAGCCGATGCGCAGCTCGCTGACGGGCGGCCCGGCGGGGACGGGGGCGGCCGGTGTGCCGGTGCCGCACCCAGCGGCCAGGGCGGCGGTCAGCGCCGCGGCGAGCACGGCGGTCCGCCTCACGTGCCGGCCAGCAGGTCGCGCACGCCCGCGGCAGCCGAGGAGTACGGCGCCAGCTCCAGGTAGCGGCGCAGGGTTGCCGGCGCGGCAGGAGCCCCGGTCTTGTGCTGCGCGATCCCGAGCAGCAGGACGGTGTCCGGGTCGTCGGGGTAACGGCCGGCGAGCTGCTCGAGCACGGGCAGCGCCTCGGTCGGGCTGCCGGCCCGGACCAGGACCCCGGCCCGCAGCACGGCCACGTCGTCGGCCTGCGGGCGCAGCTGCAACGCCCGGTCGTAGGCGGCGAGCGCCGGGCCGAACCGGGCGCCGGCGTCCAGGGCGCGGCCGAGCGCCAGCCAGGCGTCGGGGTCGTCGGGTCGCTCCCGCGCAGCCGCGGTCAGCTCGGCGAGGCCCGGAGCGGCCGGGGCCGCCGCTGCGGCCGGGGAGCCGCCGGGAAGGTCACCGGTCGGCAGGTCACCGGCGCCGCGGGTGCGCACCGCCATTGCCAGCGCGGTCCCCGCCGAGGCCACGACCAGCACGGCCACGAGCGCGGTCACGGCTCGCCGGGGCAGCGCGCCGGCCCGTCCGGTGCGTGGCGTCGCCGCCGGCGCCCGGCGGCGGGTGTAGCGGCGGTAGGCCGCGCCCAGCCGCAGGTCCGCGCGGTGCAGCGCCGCCCGGTCCGGCAGCTCGTCGGTCTCGGCGGCAAGGCGGACGACGAGGGCTTCGCGCAGCGCCTCCCCGGCCGGACTGTCGTCCGGGTCGAGCGTCCCGGTGCGGAAGGCCTGCGCGGCGAGCAGCGCGTCGCCGTCGGTGGCGTCGTCGACCCCGGCGGCCTCGGCGACCCCGGCGCCCGGCCCGACCAGCGCGAGCCGGCCGGCCCGGCCGCGCCGCTGCCAGCGCAGGACCAGCGCCCCGGCGCCGGCCAGCACGACGGCCGGCAGGACCCACACCGCCGCCCCGGGACCGGCCGGGTCGGGGCTGAGCAGGATGTACTCCCCGTAGCGGTCGACGAAGTACTGCCGGATCTGGTCGGCACTGCGGCCCTGCGCGACCTGTTCCTCGATGATCTGCCGCGAACCGTCGGCGAGCACCGACGGAGAGTCCTTCACCGACAGCCCCTGGCAGGTGGGGCACCGGATCGTCGCAGCGACCGCGTCAACCTGGGCGCGACTGGTCGGCGCCGCATCGGGACCGGCGCCCCGGACCAGGCCGAGCCCGGCGAACACCAGCAGGAGCAGGGCAACGGCGGTCAGCATCCCGCGACGCGGCCTGGTGGCACTCGGGCTCGTGGCAGTGCCCCTCACGGCAGGGTCAGGGCTCATGGCGGCGAGGGCGACGAGGCGAGCAGCGGGACGACCCGAGTCTGGATCCACGCCGCGTCGAGCTCGCCGACGGCTTTGGCGACGATCGTGCCGTCGGTCCCGACGAGGTAGGTCTCCGGCAGGGCGAAGGTGCCCCAGTCGACCGCGCGCCGACCGTCCGGGTCGACCACGCTGGGCCAGGGCGCGTTGCCGTGCTCGCGGAGGAACTCGCGCGCCTGCTCGGGCCGGTCGCGCACGTTGATGCCGACGATCTGCAGCCCGAGCGGCGCCAGCTGCTCGTGCGCCGCGACGAGCAGCGGCTGCTCGGCCTTGCACGGCACGCACCACGACGCCCAGACGTTGACCAGCACGACCTGGCCCCGCCACTGCCCGATGTCGAACGGCTGGCCGGCAAGGGTCTCCCCCGCCAGCCCGGGCGCCGGCCGGTCGAGCAGCACCGACCGTACGGGCTGCGGCCCCTCCAGCCGGCTGGCCAGCACGACCCCGATCGTGCCCACGACCAGCAGCATCACCAGGCTGCGCGCGAGCCGGCGGCGCAGCCGCCGCGGTGGGGCGGCCCGGTCCTCGACCGGAAGCTCGGCCAGCGTCGTCATACGCCGGCCCCCACCTTGTCGGCTGCTGGTACGGGCGGCGCCACCAGCTGCGCCGGGGTCTTCGTCCGCCGCCGGGGCCAGCCCGCCACCACCGAGCCCAGGATCATGACGCCGACCGACAGCCACAGCCACAGCACGAGTGGGTTGACCGCGAGGCGGACCGTGGCGAAGGCCTGCGCCTCGTCGATCTCGACCAGGACCAGGTAGGCGTCCTCGGTCCAGGTGGTGCGCACCGACGGGGTGCCCACGGCCTGGGCGAGGTTGGGATAGGTGCTCAGCGCCGGCTGGTAGACCCCGACATCGCGCCCGTCGCGGCGCAGCCGGAGGTCCGCGACCACCGAGTCGCGCCGGGCCGACGGCTCCGAGCGGACCCGCTCGAGAGTGGCCGACCAGCCGGCGACAGACAGGCTGTCGCCGACCGCGAGCCGCGAGGTGACCGAGGAGGAGTAGGTCGACGACGCGGCGATCGAGACAGCCGCGAGCACGAAGCCCAGGTGCACGAGCAACCCGCCGTACGTCCTGCGGTGCTGCACCAGCGTGCGGCCGGTCACCCGCAGCAGGGCGCCGGCGCCGGCCCCCCGTGTCCGGTCGACGTCCAGCGCCACCCGGGTGAAGGTGGCGACGACGACGAACACCGCCAGCCCGAAGGTGATCAGGGCGGTCACCCCACGCAGACCGCCGGCGCCGAGGACGCCGACGGTGAGCAGCCCGGCGGCCGCGGCCGGCATCAGCCGCCGGCCGAGCGTCCTGGCGTGCGCGCGGCCCCACGGCAGCAGCGGGCCGATGCCCATCAGCAGCACGACCAGCAGCGCGAGGGGCACCGCCATCCGGTTGAAGTACGGCGCCCCGACACTGAGCCGGTCACCGGTCAGGGTCTCGACCAGCAGCGGGAACACCGTGCCGAGCAGGATCGTGAAGGCCAGCCCGGCCAGCAGCAGGTTGTTGCCGAGGAACGAGGTCTCCCGCGACACCGTCGCGAGCAGCGCATCGTCGTCGCGCAGCCGGTCGGAGCGCCAGACGAACAGCGCGCCCGAGCCGAACAGCACCACCAGCAGGAAGCCCAGCAGCACCGGACCGATGGTGGACTGGGTGAAGGCGTGCACGCTCTCGATGACGCCGCTGCGGGTGAGGAACGTCCCGAACAGCACGAGCAGGAACGTCGCGATGGCCAGCGTCAGGTTCCACAGCCGCAGGGTGGCCCGGCGCTTCTGCACCATGATCGAGTGCAGCAGCGCGGTCGCGGTCAGCCACGGCAGGATCGAGACGTTCTCGACCGGGTCCCAGCCCCAGTAGCCGCCCCAGCCGAGCACTTCGTACGCCCACCAGCCGCCCATCACGACGCCCGCGGTGAGAAAGCCCCAGGCGGCGAGGGTCCAGCCGCGGACCACCGCCACCCACGCCGGCCCGGTGCGACCGGTGATCAGCGCCGCGATGGCGTAGGCGAACGGCACGGTCAGCCCGATGTAGCCCAGGTAGAGCAGCGGCGGATGGATGCCCATGAGCGGGTGGTCCTGCAGCAGCGGGTTGGGCCCCGGACCGTCGGCGGGGACCGGGCGAACCCGGTCGAAGGCGTTCCCGGCGAACAGGGCGAGCCCGAAGAAGAACGCCGACACGCCTGACAGGACCGAGATCGCCCAGGGGTGCAGGTCGCCCGCGCGCGGGTGAACCCGCACCATCGCGATCACCGTGACGGCGGTGAGCACGAGCAACCACAGCAGCAGCGAACCCTCCAGGGCGGCCCACAGGCTGATCACGGTGTAGTAGGTCGGCACGGCCCGGCCGCCGTTCTCCGCGACGTAGCGCACCGCGAAGTCGTGCTGCACCAGCGCGTTGAGCATCGCGAAGACCGCGAGAAGGGCGGCGATCAGTGAGGCCTTGGTGGCCACCCGGGCCTGCCGGGCGACGCGCGACTGCGGACCGCTGCGGGCGGCGAGCCCCCACCACACGGTGGCCGCCGAGCTGAACAGCAGCCCGAGCGTCAGGCCGGCCGGGCCGATCAGATATCTCACGGGCGGATCTCGGCCTGCGAGTTCCCGTCCCCGTCGGGCGGGCGGTAGGTGTTGTCGTGCTTGACGAGCAGCAGGTCCGAGCGGAACACCCCGTCGGCGCCGAGCACCCCCTCGACGAGGGCGCCCTGGCCTTCCTGGAACACCCCGCGCGGCTGCTCGCTGTTGACGACGCGCACCTCCTGGACGCCGTCGGTCAACGTGAAGCGCACGCCGTCCGGACCGCGGCTCACCGACGAGGCCATGACCAGGCCGCCGAGGCGGAGCCGCTGCCCCGCCAGACCCGGGTCGGCGACCAGCTCGCTGGTGGTCTTGTAGTAGACGAGGTTGCCCTGCAGCCCGGCTCCGGCGAGCACGCCGACCGCGCCGAGGGCGACGACCGTGACAACCACCAGGCGCCAGGGAGTACGCCGGCGGCGCGCCCCACTCGGTGGAGAGTCGAGCTGCTCGCTCACCGGGCGGTCCGCCGGCCGGGACGGCTCCACGCGAGGTAGCCCGCCCAGCTGCCGGCGGTGAGCAGGTAGCCGGCGACGACCCATCCCCAGCCGGTCACGGCTGCGGCTTTGCGGTGACCACGAGCGGCCGGGCCGGCTCGGGATCGGCCACGGCAGGCTCGGCGTCGAGCAGCGCGAGCTGGCGGATCCGCCGGCGGACCACGAGCCAGCCGGCGAGGGTGAAGGCGACGACCGCCGCGAGCAGCGCCGCCGCCATCCGGCCGTCGAGCACGGCCTGGTCCGGCGACAGGACCGTGGCCGGCTGGTGCAGGGTGCGCCACCACACGACCGAGAAGTGCACGATGGGGACGTTGACGAAGCCGATAATGCCGACGGCCGCGGCCCGGCGGGCGCCGGTGCCGCGGTCGTCACCGAGCCCGCGCACGCTCAGATACCCGGCGTAGACGAGCAGCAGCACCACGGTCGTGATCAGCCGGGGGTCCCAGACCCACCAGGTCCCCCAGACCGGGCGTCCCCAGATGCTGCCGAGGGCGATAGCGAGCGCGGTCATGCCGACGCCGAGCTCGCCGGCGGCCTGGGCCCGCCGGTCCCAGCGCAGGTCGCGGGTGAGCAGGTAGGCCACGCTCGCCACGAGCACGGTCGCGAAGCAGGCGTAGGCCAGCCAGGCCGCCGGGACGTGGACGTACATCAGCCGCTGCGCCTGACCCTGCACGGCGTCCGGCGGCGCGACGACCAGCGCGAGGACCAGCGCGACCAGCGAGGCGGCTGCGGTCGCCGCGGTCAGGGTCCGATCAGCCGGGGTCGAACGTGGCGGATGCAGCGGGGCGGTCACGGCGTTCTCACTCCTCGAGCAGGGCCGGGAAGACCGCCCAGGAGACGGTGAGCAGGACAGCGGCGTAGGTCGCCATCATGACGGCCCAGGGCAGGGCCGGCACGCCGGGGGTCGTCAGCTGCGTACCGGCCAGCAGGGCGGGAAGTCCGGCCGGCAGGACGAGGGCGGCGAGCAGGCCGCGCCGGCGCGCCCCGGAAGCCACGAGCACGCCGAGCGCTGTCGTCAGCGCCGCGAGGCCGAGCGTGCCGCACACGCCGGCCCACACCGCCGAGCCCGGGGGCGGCGCGTCGAAGAGCACGGCGACGAGGGCCGAGGCGAACAGCCAGGTCAGCCCGAGCGCCGCCCACACCGCGAGCAGCTTGCCGAGGAACAGCGCACCCGGGTCCACCAGCCCGCGCAGCAGATCCCAACTCTGCTCGGCGATCTCGACGCCCGCGACCGAGTGCCCCACCGTCACGGCGGCGACCAGCACGGCCAGCCACACCGTGCCGGCCGCGGTCCGGGCCAACTCCGAAGGAGCGGGTCCGAAGGCCAGCCCGGCCAGAACCACGAAGGCGGCGACGTATGGCGCGGTGGTCACCATGACCTCGCGGCCGGCCCGCTCCACATCGAGTTCGCGGCGCAGGACAGCGAGGACCTGAACCGACGGGCTCATGCGCTGACGGGGTCATGCAGGCTCACCCTCCCGCCGGCCAGGTGCAGGTGCGCGTCGGCGCCGGCCAGCACGGCAGCCGGCTGGTGGGTCGCGAGCAGCACGGCGCACCCGCCGGCGCGCAGCTGCCGCAGCACGGCCAAGAGGTCGTCGACGCCCCGCTCGTCCAGCACGCCGGTCGGCTCGTCGAGGCACAGCAGTGATGGCTGTGCGGCGAGCGCGGCTGCGAGGGTCACCCGCACCCGCTCCCCGGCCGACAGCGTGCCCACCCGGCGCGTGGCGGAGCCGTCGAGCCCGAGCACGGCCAGGGCGGCTGTCGCCGCCGACCGCCGCCCGGCCAGGCCGGCGGTCGTGGCGACGGCGCCGGCCACGGTCTGGACCCCGCGCAACCCGGCACCGGCCCGTACGTACAGCGCGCGCCCGGTGCAGATCCGGCTGCCGGTGGAGGGTCGCAGCAGGCCGGCCGCGAGGCGCAGCAGGGTGGTCTTGCCCGAGCCGTTGTCGCCGGTGACGATGCACAGCGAGCCGGAGGCGACGCGCAGGTCGACCGGGGCCCACACGGGCCGGCCGGCGTGCAGGCGGCTCACCCCGGCGAGCTCGAGGACCGCCACCCGCACGTGCGCGTCAGGTCCGGCGTCGCTGCCGACCTGCCCGCTCACCGCCGTAGCCCCGTGACCCACGCCTGGGAGCCTATGTCCGCCCGCGCGGCCGTGCCTGCCGCCGGTCGCCGCTACACGGCGCTCGCCGGTCGGGCTCCCACGGGCTCGGATCGGTCCTCGACGAAAGGTCCCTGGCGGTCAGCCGGTTCCGGACGACCGCGTCGCCGCAGCCCGACGAAGACAGGTACGAGCAGCAGTGCGGCCAGCACCTGCTCGACCCGGTCGCCGTAGCGAGTCGCGACGGTCAGGGCCGTTCGGCGCGGCAGGGCGGCCGTGAGCACCGCTGATTCGTACAGACCGGATCTCACCACCACGGTGCCGTCCGGCAGCACCAGGGCGCTGATGCCGCTGGTGGTCGCGACCACCGTCGACCGGCCGTGCTCGACGGCGCGCAGCCGGGCCATCGCCAGCTGCTGGGCGCTCTGCGAGGACCGTCCGAAGGAGGCGTTGTTGCTCGGCAG